>JANLQO010000013.1:0-6379 GCA_031367855.1 Planctomycetia bacterium
CTGACCCGCTTGTCGTTCGTTGCCATCCCACACCACGATCCGATCGCAATTCGTTCGCCCGGTCATCTGCCTGAGCGGTCCCACTTCATTTTTGCGAATCGAAGTCTTGCTAGGTCCCTCAACCAACACCTCGACCGACTGCCCCAAGAATTTCAAATTATCTTCTTCGCAGATCTCATTTTGAACGTTGAGCAGCTCGATGTTCCGACGCTGCTTAACTTCCTCGGGCACGTCATCCTCGAACAACTCCGCTCCCCGCGTACCAGGACGCACCGAGTATTTGAAAATAAAGCTGTTTTTGAATCGACAGCGACGCACCAACTCGACTGTCTTCTGGAAATCCTCTTCCGTCTCGCCACAGAAGCCGACAATGAAATCGCTCGACACGGCAGCCGTCGGCAGGATCGCGTGGATGCGATCCATCATCTCGAAGTAATCCGCCGTGGTGTAACCGCGCTTCATGCGCTTCAGCACTTCGTCCGAACCGCTCTGCGCGGGCACATGCAAGTAGGTCGAACACTTGGGCAAGTCGCGCACCGTCTCAAGCAACCGCTGTGTCATGTCTTTGGGGTAATTCGTTACAAACTTGATCCGCTCGATTCCATCGACTTCGTGGATCATCTCCAGTAGATCGGCCAGTCGCGTGGTGCGCGCGCCATCGAAATACTTGTAACTGTTCACCGTCTGACCGAGCAGCACGATTTCTTTGCAGCCCTGCCGCGCCAATTCGTGCGCCTCTGCCACGATCAACTCGGGTGAACGACCTTGTTCCGGACCACGCGTCATCGGCACGATGCAGTAAGTACAGAACTTGTCGCAGCCGATTTGAATTCGCAGGTAGGCTTGAAACGGGGTCGGCCGCATTGTCGGATCTCGCAGCGGATCGAACGACTCGTGACTGCGGCGGATTTCATCTTGCGACCCCTCGCGCCTACCGAGACTAACCGCCATCTGCTGCCCCTCACCCGCGGCGACTTGCTTCAGTAATTCGGGAATGCGATGCAACTGCCCCGGACCGACCACCAAGTCGACAAAAGGTGCCTTTTCAAAAACGAGCTTCTGATCTTTCTGCGCCATACAGCCCATCACACCGATGATTTTTTCGGGATGTGCGAGCTTCATCTTTTTGAGGTGGTACAGATTGTTGTAGACCTTCTCCTCAGCATGCTCGCGAACACTGCACGTGTTGAACAGAATCGTATCCGCTTCCTCTATCGATTTGGCCAGGTCGTAACCCTGCCGGCGCAAGCTGGCGACCACCATTTCGCTGTCCAGCACATTCATCTGGCAACCGACGGTTTCGATATACAGTTTTTTCAGCGGCAGCGAATCAGACATAGCAAACTTGTGATCGGTAAAAGGAGTTAGTGTAGAACGATTGTCTCAATCGTTTCTTAAAGTGTAGAACGATTGTCTCAATCGTTCCCGTGAGCAATTGGGACAATTGCTCTACACTAGCAAGCAATTGAGACAATTGCTCTACACTAGACAAAGCCTAGTGTACCCAACTCCCACTTTTTTGCATCTACCTGGCCGACGCGATTACTTGCGCAGCGCATCGCGGATTTCGCGGAGCAGCAATACATCTTCTGGTGGGGCGGCCGGTGCAGCCGGCGCGGCGGCCTCTTTTTTCTTCATCGAGTTCAACATCTTGATCACGACAAAAATCGCCAGCGCGATGAGCCCGAAATCGATGACCGTCTGAATGAACGCACCGTAGTTAAGTATGCTGTAATCAACCACTTCGAGCACAGGTTGGCTCGCATCGTCTAGAACCGGCTTGCCATCAGCCATCTTGGGCAATTTTACGGGATACTTAAGCGCTGCCTCTTTAAAATTCACGCCGCTTTTGGCGGTCAGTAAGTTGAGCGGAGGCATGATGATATCGCCGACCAACGAACCAACAATTTTCCCAAACGCACCGCCGATCACCACACCCACAGCGAGGTCAATCACGTTGCCCCGCATCGCAAATTCCTTGAACTCTTGTACGAAACTCATCCTACTTCTCCAGTGCAACCTACTCGCTGCGGTTAAGAAACGCTTTCCAGCGACAACCAGAAAGCTCGCATTGCCAAACGAGCAGAATAACACCCTCAATATTTGGCGTGCAACGCCAAAGCCCATCAACCGGGCAGCTGGCCGAAAAATCCCCTCAGTCCTGTTCGACCAAGCATGTGGACTTTACTACTGCGCAAGCATTGAGTTGCGATGTTCCGTTTTCCCCGAAGGCTGCGATAAATGCGGTCGAGTCGCTCCGCGACTCGAATGCGATCAAGGAAACGAAGGCCGATCATCAGATAATGGCTCCGAGTTGCGGAGCAACTCGGCCACGTCAGACCCCTTTTGAGACAAAGTCCAGTCTTACTCAATAATCCGGCGTATCAGAATGCAGTTGTCGGTGTTCATATCTTGGCCTTCTTGATATGCCGCGGGAACCGAGCGATCGATGACATAGAACGCCCGATGCCTGCGCGCCTTACCCTCCTCCAAGCCGTACTCGGCTCCCAACCCCGAGGCTGCATCGTACTCGAAGTAGCCAATCGTCACTCGCACCGCAAATACATTGGATTGATCGGTGGTTAAGTTTACGAGTTTGCTTGCCGCTGAGTTTGCAACATAGGGATTGTGAGGCAACTGAACCCCTGCAAGCAATTTGCTAGTTGCAAACAAACGATTCGTTCCTCCCACTTCCGGACGCAAGATGCTAACCGCCACTGAGTTATTGCCCTTGAGCGCCGGCAAGCAACCTTTATCCACAGCAAACCCAGGTTTCACTGCTCCGGCAAACTCGGTTGGCAAACCAGAATTCAGCCTTGCGTTACCACTCGGTAACACTGCCCCAGGCGTTGCAGGTGACAGCGGTGCGCTCAGCGATGAAGCAAAATCCGTTTGAAAGGGTAGGCTGGCACTGTTGCGTGTGGCCGCTGGGGTCATGGAAGACCAGACCAAACCGCGGAATACACTCGCTTGCGACGCTACGTTTACGTTCACGCGTCCAAAATCGATAAAGCTTGAATAGCGATTAAAGGGAGCTCGATAAATCGATAAACCACGGTTAGCGAGGGTTTGCGCCGTAGTAGGTGTAAACATGCTGGTACCGACGACGTACAAATCGCTCGGATCGACGATCTTCTCCGATTCCACCCACGGGCTGCGTGGCGCGACAAGTTCCAGCAGCAATGAGGCTGATTTAGGGGTAACGCCCGCAGCCGCGTTCGCTCCCAAGGTCATCTCGAAATCCAGCGTGTGCCGGAACGGGAACGCCCCTGCGGCGGGTGCTTGAGCGGTAAACTCCTGCATCATCTGACCCGGCGAGGACAAGGACACGTTCATCAATTCGAAACTATTTACCAAGTCGCGATTCGCGAAGAACGGCGAAAATGGCACGCGAGCGGTCCCAGCATCATAAAAAACCGGAGCTCCTGGGTAGCTGGCATGGGTCGTTTCGCCATTGATTCCTCTCAAACCGTAACGGGAATTGAGATAGCCGAGTGTGACAAAGTCACCAACATGGCGCACAGGGGTTGCTGCATTGAATGGCAAGGGACCAAGCCGAGGGAAATCAGGCTGATCGGCCGTATTCGCTTGATCATCCTTAAGTTCCATTTGCATGGTAAAGCGGAAATTGGGGCGATTGGCTGATCCTGTGGCAGCCACTGCGACAGGGCTTTCCTCAGTGTGGTAGGAATAGAAAGTCCTACCGGCTCGAACCGCCAGAGAACCATCGCCTGGAACGCTGGTATCATCTCCGTCTAACAATCCTGTTACATCATCACCAAAATCCGCATATACGCCCGTCTTCTGCCGGCTACCGAAATGAAAGTTTGCAACTGCGACATCGGGTGGCTGCACTTCTTCACCGGTGAATACCGTCAGATCGATGGGCATCCAGTCCACTGTCACATAAGGATTGAGCGCCTCATGCCAGGCGAGTTCTGGATTGGCCAAGCGTTGCAAAATCGCGGTACTCCAATTCGAACGCGATTCAATATTGGGTCGTGCGTCCTGACCGCCCTGCATGTTCCATCCGAACTGAGCCAACAACGAGGGCGCTGTAAGGTCCAATGGATTCACTGGAGAATTCGCCAACGGATCTCCATTCATATCGACATATGCGTCTGGGTCCATGGTAGCGTTATTAAATCCGGGGGCACCCGTCAGTGGATCGGTTGCATTGTCGGTGCTGTTTAGCCTAAACGTTGGCTCGGTATAGTAGTTGTCGGGAGTCGGTTCCGAGATGTTCAGCCCGATGAGCTGAGTTCGCGCAGTCATCGGGTCCCAGGCGCCCGGACGATTTGCGGCAACCTCCATCGAAACACAATTTTGAAGATAGCTAGCCATGGCTGGCCGAGGTTCGGCAGCTGGCAGTGGAGTTGGCGGAGAGGCTGCGTTTAACCACATGCCTGGCGCATTCTCATCGGACCACATTTGGGCCCAATTAGGTTCCAGCGATATGCGGTGCAAACTTGGAAAATGCCGGGGTTGCGACGCTACAGGCCCAGTTTGCTCGCGCTGTCCGATGTAGGTATCAGGACGCGGACCGACCACCAAATATTGGCCGCCCATTAGATTGGCCGAACCACTGCGATATCGATAGACCTTTTCAGGCCCCATACCGGCGATCCCAGGCAACGCCATGTTACCGACGGAAAGCGGCAGGGTGCCATTAAACCAAACGACGCGATTTACCGTGGGAGCAGGAGTACCCGTTTCGTTCCAAACCATCCCAGCAGCGGTCGCCGTTTGATATTGCATGGAACGTCGCGATGTCGGCGAACCGTAACTACTATGAACCGAGGTGGCGGATGGATGCGGATCGGTTAGCAATACGCGCCAAACGGGATAGACAATTCCGGTTGGACTAGCCGCCGAAACGGCTGCCAAATTCAACTCGCCGGTTGTGGTGTTATAGAGATTGCCACCAGGAATTCCCGGATGCTGATCGCTCATCCCGGGGCTGCGCGTGCACATGAACTCCATGAACAGTGAACCTTGGGGAACTCGCAGTTGCATCCAGCGATTCGAACCTGGGGGCGGATTATGTTTTTTCGCAACTCGGGTGTCGTGAAACGCCAAGGTCTCTGTCAACAACAACTCGGGTTGTTCCTGTCCCCAGACCACACCACCATCCGGATACCAAAACTGGCCCGTGGGAACCTGAGTAAAAGGGTCCACATCGTAGGGAAAGCGGGTCATCGCCGAATCAGCGTCGCGGAAGTCAACCACGTTTACCGCCCATTGTGCCAAGGTTTTTGCTCGGTACTGGGCTTTCTCTGTCGCACTCATCGCAGTCCACACCGTGGATGAGATGTTGGGACAAACATAGCTGTCAGGCAAAATCAGTTGCGCCAAACAGTACAGGTGTCGCGCGAGTAATTGCCGCCCTTGCTGGCCATTGAAATATTGAAGTTCCTGCAAAAGCGTCCACGGCGGAGCCGGAGCCGCTTGAGATGGACCGCCTTCAAATCTCAGGTCATAATTCGTTCCGCGAACATCGTATTGCTCCGTGATCGAAAGTGCGTTCCCGGCTGGATACTCGGCGCGCTGATGGCCCACCATTGAGACTTCATCTACCTCGTCGATATCTCCATCACCATCGCTGTCGATAGAGTTTCCTCGGAGTTCATCCTGCTCATCAATCAAACCATCGCCATCATCATCCAATCCGTTCCCGAGGGGACGATTGGGGTCAAGCGGCAAATTCATCTTGAATTCAAGCGGCAGCAACTGGGCCAAGGCACTCTCCGTCAAGTACGGTAATTGCACTTGAGGCATTAAAGGAGCCGTCTGAGGCCCGGCCGGCGGGTAGGCGGTGCCGGGGGGCAATGTCGAACTCGGCATTCTCTTTGCCTGAAGCAAGGCTTCAAACACGTCGGGATACGAAGTTACACGGCGAATGACGCGCTGCGCCGTAGGAGCACCGGATGACAACGGGGGAGATGGACTTGGATCCCTACGGTCGTGCATTACGTTGCCTCCAAATCGAGGCACATTCAATGAACTGCTGATCGGCGTAATCGCACTAATTGCCGATGTTGCGGATGTTCCCAGCAGCCGCTCAAGCCGCTTGGGAAGCTGGGTTCGATCCCAATCGTTCGCGCGATAAAGCCGCTCCCATTCGGCGATGGAAATCAACGTGTCTCGGTAACCAGAACGTAAATGGGCTTCATACGGATCGTCGTTGATCTCATTGGTAATGCCGTCGTCGTAAATCAATGGATTGCCGAACAAGTCAATCCCCAAACCACTACGCCCAAACACACTCATCGGCAGTCCCGGCATGATGCGAGCGCTGTGGTTTTGACGATGACGCTCGCGCAAAGCGCTTACGCGGTCATTTACCGCCGCACCATTTGCGCCTGGACCAAAATTGCCG
>JANLQO010000452.1:0-8811 GCA_031367855.1 Planctomycetia bacterium
GTTTTTAGGAGCGCGGGCGTCTCGCCCGCTGAATTTGCTAGCTGACCCGACTCCCTGCTCCAAGAATTTCCGCTCGCACTTTACTGGAGGGCCAGGCGCACTTGGTAAAGGCGATGCAGCATCAAAAAGTGATTATTTGTAAAATCACTTGCAAGTGTAGGAATAAATGAAAGGCGACCTCGCTCTTATCCTTCATGAGGAAGGAACACAATCAATGCGTCAGCTTTCATTTGGACTGAGCTCTCTTCTGGCCCTAGGTGGTGTTGGCATGGGAGCGATGGGTATTGCCATGGAGCAGTTCAAAATTGCATCTATTGGGATTATCCTCATCTTCGCAGCCGGAGTTTTCGCAACGCTCTATTTGGGATCGCGACAAAGACAACCATAACGCCAGCGCAGACGAAGCTTCTTTCGGTCACCTGTCAGCCTGTCTTGAGTGACATGGTTCGTGTGTTTCGCTCCGTTGTCTGGTGTGTTTATTTGTGAACGCTGTAGCAACTCGCAACAGTTGTGCATACTTCGCTTTGCTGATTCGGTTAGGACTCTAGTCCTATTTGAGTCGGATGAGTTCCGGGCCGTCCGTCGTGGCCTCAATCGCAGTGATCGCTTCGCGGACGCTCTTGGCTTTCATACGCACCAGAGGCGGTGGGAAGTCTTTCTCATCCTTCTCGAAGTAGTTCGCGATCTTGGTCAGTTCCGGAATGACCACTTTGGCGTGGGTGCCGTAGCTGAGGAGGATCTTCATCAGCTCAGGGGTGCGAATTTGGCTTTCCCACGGATTCTGATCGCGGGTATAGATCACCAAAGCATGCATGCCTTCCTCGATGTGGTGCTGCGCCAGGAGACGCAGGCCTTCCACACGAACCCCGTCGGCGAACATCTCGCCGCTCGGCGCGGGCTGGACGATGGCCTCGTAGATAGCAGGGAGCAGAGGCTTGATCTCTTCGAGCGAGAGATGGCGATAGACGGAACCGATACTGCCGCGAGCACGTCCGTCCTCATTCTTTAGCCCGGCCCGCACGGCTTTGTAGAGCGCGGGGCGATCCACACCTTCCAGCGAGCGGCCGAGCATCCCGTCACGTTCAAACAGGGCGAAGGAGAGATAACGCTGCTGCATGCCGCGCGGGTCATTCTTCACATCCACTTGAGCCAACAGTTCGAGCAGTTGCGGCACTGCCTTCGTGGCCGGAGCGCCGATACCAGCGAGCGCTTCAGCGGTTTTAATGCGAAGCCAGAGGTCAGGCTGCGCCAAAGTCTTCCGCAGGGCGTCCACGGCGGGCACTCCGCGTCCCCGAAGGCAGATCAAACCCTGGCAAGCTCCGTAACGAGCTTCAATGCTCGGAGATTCGAGCATCTCGATTAACGGTGCAACGGGGGCGTTCTTGCAGCGCCCCAGAGCCATGGCCGCGCGCTCGCGCACGACGGGCGACCAATTGCCAAGGCGCTCGAGAAATTGCTCGTCGCTCAGCGCATCGTAGAAATTGTTTCGGTCTTTGTTGTTCCAACCACGCCCGTCAAGGATGAGCGATTGGGCGGCAGCGGCATCGAGTTGCGGCACTGCGTCAGACTTTTTGCCGGTGAGATAAAGCTTCTTTAGAGGCATTGCGTAGGCCAGTAGATAGCCGCCGGTGCAATCCCAGCCCGCGTAGCTGTCTTCTTCATTTTCCGGCGGGCCTTGGTGCTGGAAGCTTTTATCCCAACGCCGCGCGAGGTCAAAGTACCAACTTCCAAACTCATTCATCCATGCTCCAGTAGCATGCGGGCCGGACTGGTTGACGCCCGGCACCGCCCAGAGGATGTTGAAGAAATTGCCAGTGTGTCCTGTGTCCCGTTCCGGTCCGTGAGAAGCGATGCTCATGCGCGAGAAGAACTCCGCGCCTTTCGATTCATCGATTAAGTTGAACAGCATGGCGGCCATACCGCATTTGCCGTTGTCCTCGTGGGTCTCAATCCAGGGATGATGGTCGCCATAGGGAATCGCGCCTTTGCCGATGTAAAAGCGCAGCAGCTTAGTACTTCGCTCGATCGCCAAATCCAAGGCCGGATTCTTCACGCCCGCCTCACGGGCCATCACCAGCGAGATCGTCAGAGGCAAACCCGGGGAGTTCATCATTCCGTAGCCGTAAAGTCGTCCGTCGGGCCGAGCGAACTTGTGTCCCCACGAACCCACCGCGCTTTGACCGTGGGCGGCTTCGAGCGCGAGTCGCGTTAAGCCGGGCATGACCGAATCATCGCCCGTTGCGATCTTGTATTCGGCCAGGAACATCATGACGTAGCCGTAATACCATGTTGCCATCCCATTGTCTGAAAAGTTCTCGGCCCACTCGGTTTCTTTCTTGATCAGTGGGAGGTAGCTTGGGTTGCCACTAGCTAACAGTGCGAGCGCATTGAGCGATCGGGGGATGGGGTCCAGCCGCTCGGCATAGGATGAATCCGACATTCGCTTGGCGAGATCCTTGCACCCCTGTTCGAGAATGCGTTTCGACTTCGGGCAATTGTAAGGAGCGGTGTCGCTGTAAGTTCCGAGCATTGGAAGTTTCATCACGACTTCCGCCGAACTGCCTGTGCGCCACCGGGTCAGGCTGAGATTACCATTTCCCGCTTCCGATTCGGCAAGTGTCAACGCCTTTCCCATTTCGGTGCGAGGGTCATAGGAAAACGGCTTGCCGCCGACGCCGAGAATCACGTCGCCGACCGCGATAACGCCGTCAGCGGGAGATCCCTTCTCCACCTTAGTGATCGCGATCTGGCGAGCGTCGGAAGTGACCATCTTGTCACAATAAATCCAACCTCGCATGCCCGTGGCACCGAGATTCCAGTCGTGCTTCGCATTTTCGGGAATCTTTTCACCCTGGGTAAAATCGGGGATCGACGTCTCCTGACCGTTGTCTGCGGCGCATTTTGAGCCGTACGTCGCGAAAACGACTGTGATTGTGAGGAAAATGAGTGAGTATTTCATGCTGATCACTTCTTTGGTTGAATGGCCGTGACCTCCCCATGCCGGGGAGGTCACAAGAAATGCAATTGAAAGCAGCTATCGGTCACTTCGCGCGCGCAGAATCACACCAGCTGAACGACAGGTCCAGAAGACTTCGTCGCCGAAGGGCGAAACAGTCACGTCATACGGCTCTGGGTCGCCTGAATTGATTACGACAGTCATGTCAGTACTAGGCGTGTAGCGTACGACTCGATTACGTCCGCCGTTGACGCCTGAGACTCCTGGTGTCGGTACCTCTGTCCAGTAGAGCCGACCGTATAGATCAATGTCCAAACCCATCGGACTATCGAGACCGCTTTCAACTACTGAGACTTCGCCGCTGGTACTTCGCATCAGAATAACGCCTGCGGTTCGGCATGTCCAGTAAACAGTTCCATCCAATCCCACTGCAATGTCGACTGGTTCCGGTTCGCCCCTGTTCAGTGGAACCACGAAGTAGGATCTCAGGAGTTGAATCGCGACGTTCACGTCATTGCTACCGCCGGCTGTACCTGGAACTCGAGGTGTTGGTACTTGCGTGAAGAAAATGAATCCTGGTGTAAATAAAGGGACATCGATACCAACGGGCGACTTGAGGTTCCGCAATAACACCGACTGAGTGCCAGTGCCAAACTGCGTACGTCGTACGATTACACCGGCGGACTCGCAAGTCCAATAAACGTTCCCATACAAATCAGTCGAAATGTTTACTGGGTTCGGATCGCCCGCCGAAACGACGACTGATTTCTTGCGGTTCGCATTCAACCGAACGACGCGATTCGCGCCACCGCCAGTACCGGGTGTTGGGATCTCTGAATAGTAAAGATTGCCATAGACATCCAGGTTAATTCCTGAAGGTTTTGCAAACCGCTTATAACAAGGTCCGTTTTGAAGGACTGAGCTAGCGCAATGTTGCTGGCCGCAAGTGGCAAACAACTAAAGCACAACAGGGCGATAAAAGACTGAACGCTACGCAACATTTGAAACTCCGATCGTTAGGGCACGAACACTGAAGTCATCGGCGGCTCGAACATAGAAGAGACGTCGAACGTTGCATCTGTTTTAGTACCAGCGAGCAAAGCTATCTGTACGCAAACTCACATAGACCGGAAGATCTTCCAATCAAGTTCCATCACCGACTGCGACACGCCAGCCGGTCTGTAAGTTGCCAGCAAGCGGACGATTGCTAAGGTTGCAGGGGTAGGGTACCCTTAAACGATCGAATGAACACAAACTCTTCCATTCGTTGCTGCGTTGAATCAATTCGAGGAAGCAGATGCAAGACGATCCAATTGCAGTTGACGCCACCAAATGGGTCGACTCCTATGGCGATGTTCTATTTGCCTTTGCCGTATCTCGGCTGCGCGACCGCAATTTGGCGGAGGAAGCCGTTCAAGAAACGTTCCTGTCAGCGCTAAAGTCTATTGACCAGTATCGGAAAACTGGGTCCGAAGGGGCTTGGTTGATGGGAATTCTCAAACGAAAAGTGATCGACCAAGTTCGCTCACAAGCCAAGCAACCCACTACACTTGATAACGATCCAATCGTTTCGGCTTTGTTCGACAAACGCGGAAATTGGTCCAAGTCGGCTAAGGCAAATAGCGCTATGCGACTGGATTCGATCGAACGGGATGAATTCAAAGTCGTGTTGCAGGACTGCCTTGAGAAACTGCCACCCACCCAAGCTTCCACTTTCTGGCTTCGTGAGGTGCAGCAAGAAAGTGCTGAAGTAGTTTGTAAGGCGCTAGACATTTCGACGTCAAATCTTTGGGTTTTGATGCACCGGGCGCGGTTAGCGCTTGCCGAATGCATGAAAACCCGATTGGCGATGGAGAATCTTTGAAGTGTCACGTTGCAAAGACATTACCAAGCTAATTTCGGATTCGATGGAACGAAAACTCTCATCGTGGCAACGCATTGACCTGCGAACGCACTTGATCCTATGTGGCATCTGCCGCAAATTTCAAGCCAACGTGCTGGTGCTTCGCCAACTGGCAACGAGCAAAATGGCTTTGGGCGAAAAAAACTACGACGCCTCAGAAAAACTAAAACTCTCGGTGGAGGCAAAGACTCGTATTCGTAACGCAATCCGCCAACAATCAGGTTGATTTTCAGATTCGCTAAAGAATGTTGTAAGCCAACTTCGCGTCAGCCGTCAACTCTTTTGATTGGCTGTCTAGCAACTTGTTTACGCGCTTTCTGTGATTTCAATGAACGAGCGGATCTGGTTTTTGAAAAACTGCGACTTGCTGCAGAAAATCAGCCCTGATCAGCTCGATTTGCTAGAGAAGCATTGCCAACGACGAAAATTCGCTGCGGCCAGTCTTATCTACTTGCCATCAGAGAATGCGGATTCGATCTACCTGGTTGGGAGTGGTTTAGTCAAAATCTGCCATCTAACTGCTGGCGGAAAAATTTCTACACTAGCCCAACTTCCCCAACTCAGACGCTTTGACCAATGAAATCGTTGGTTTTTGAGTATTTTTTCTCACTACATTTCGGTTAGTCTGATTCGTACTGGCAGACGCAAACTGAGTCGATCCAGAAGTATTTTCTGGTGTTCGGAGGGGCGAGTAACACATCGAGTGCGAATCTCGTTACCTGCATCCGTCGGAAGCACCACGTCAACCAATGCTATTTCCGACAACTCCGACAGGACTCGACGCGGCTCGTCACCCAGCCCTGCTCGTTTGCACTCTTCTCCCAACGTTCGCCACAGCACGAATGCCAGAAAGCACACCAGGATGTGGGCCAGAACTCGGTCTACTTTTTGGTGCCATACCGGGCGAATCCGAAGGTCCGATTTCTGTATCCGAAACGCGTCTTCAGCTTCGGTGAGTTGGATGTAAGCCTTCCATAACTCTTCGTCTGTCCAGTCGGTCACGTTGGTCCGCAGAAGATAGCAGCCATCGCTCAGTTCATGCCAATCCGTGGCGGGCTTAATTTTCTTCCATTCGATTTTCGCGTAGGTCTTGAGCTTATCGTTGTCCTTGGGAACAACATTCACTTCAAAGAGATGCGAGGCTCGAGTATTTTGTCCGAGTAAGCGACCGATCTCTCGCGATACAACCAACTGATTTCGATTCTGTTTCTCGCATCGCTCCGTCATTGTTATGAGCCGATTTGCGATTTTGTCTGCTGCTCGCTGGACGATACCTTGATCCTTCTCCTTGCGATCTCGGCTACGGCAAAGAATAAATAGTTTAGATGACTCGATCGTTTTCGGTTCATCTTCTTCTTTGGGCAGTTTGCAAAGCTTGACTTCGATTCCGTCGCGGATCGTATTCCAATCTTGCTTGAGGAGTTCTTGCTCAAACTTCTTCAGCAAGGCTTTGTTGGTACCGATGATGTACCGCCGATTTTCTTCTCGCAAAAATTCGAGGTTGTCAGCAGAAGTCATTCGGCGATCCATGACCCAGATTCGATTAGACTTGCCGTACTTACTTTCAATGCGATCAACGATTCCTTTGACAGTAGTCACATCTGCCGTGTTTCCTGCGAAGACTTCATATCCTAGCGGCATACCACTGCGAGTCACGATCATCGCTATGCAAACTTGCTTGCAGTCGCTTCGTTGATCCCGCGAATAGCCTCGCTGAGCGAGAGGATTGAGCTTGCACTGCCCCTCAAAAAAAGTGCTGGTAACGTCGTAGAGCAGTAAGTCATAATCGAGTTCAAATAACTCACCCATGCGATCCTTGAGATGCTTTTCAAGCTCGTCTTTCAATGGCAGCAGTTCGTCCAAGGCACGATATAAACGATTATCGTCGACTCGTTCTGCTGGTACGCCCAAGAGTTCTGGCAGCGCAGTCTTGGGATACCATCGCTCGGAGATATAGAGTTCACTTGAAGGATCCAATAGTCTGGCGATGACCAATGTCATTGAAACCAAGAACCAAGGGACTTGCTCGCGGCCGGGTGCTTGATGTTTTCTGAGAAAGTCATCGAGTTTGAGTCTTTGGAGCAATTGCATTGCCAGCCATGGGCCACCAAAGTGTTTCTTGTTCTCAACGCGTACGGCCTTAGCATTGACGCGAACCCAACGAGGCTCAATCGATTGATCTTCGTATTCAAAGAGTGCCAACTGCCGATAGGCGTTTTCATTGTCCCTCGCTGCACTTTGTCCCTTGGCTGCTTCCAAGATGCCGAGCCTCCCGGCTTCATCCAGAGAACCAAGCCAAGAAACCACGCGTTGTCTTGGGCCTCGGTCTGTGCGAACGGATTCGACGAGAGCCCAATACGCTTTGCGTTTTCCATCAACGAATTTGAATTGCTGCCTGATATACATAGGCAGTAAAGCTATCGTCTGAAAAACGGGTGACCAAGACGGGGGCCTTTCTCACTACATTCGATTTCGACAAAACCAAATGGCCAACGGAAGCAAACTGAGCGTTACCAGCTATCGCTACCCGAATTGCTGGCCACTAACTTTTTTCTGAAAATCGAGTTGGGGAAGTTGGGCTAGCCTACGTAAAACCCGGCGAAGTATTTGGAGAGCTGGCTCTTTTCGATACTGGCGAACGCGGTGAATACGTTGAGTCCGTCGAGTTAAGCGTACTTATTCGCATCCCAAAGCAACGTATACAGGAGTTAATGAACCGTGATTTGGATGTTGCGCTCGCGGTAACGAAACTTGTTGGACTACGACGGCAACGAATTGAACGTCGCTTGCGGACACTCTTGTTCATATCCAATCAACATCGTCTGAACCATTTGCTACTCGACTTAGCAGAGCAATTTGGCGAAGCCATTGATGGCGGCATTCGACTCGGCCTCAAACTCTCGCATCAAGAAATCGCAAACCTCATTGGAACCACGCGAGAGACCGTGACCATTCTGATGGGCAAGTTGAAAACAGATAGTTTGATTAGTGGACAGTGACAAATGGTGATCCTAAACGATATTTCGCGACTGGCCGAGTCGGTTGGTCGCCGCGCGTGACAGACAGAATCGTTTAATCCGGTGCAGTCCAAGCCGACCGTGGAGTTTTCAACGACGGACTGCGTTGCTCGAATAATCCTTAGTTTCTCAGCACAAAAGGGGCACTTCTTCAAATGCTGCTCAACCTGCGCTCGCCGAGTTGTAGATAGTGAATTGGATGCATAGTCAGGTAGCAACTTGACTACTTGATCGCATGCTAGCGCGCTTGATTTCGGACTGAGCGACGAAGGCAGCCACCCAGCCCAGGCAAGCAACACCACCAACGTCAATGGAATTACCCAGGCAGCGCGTTTCATTGTCCGTTGTCGCCGGGAGCTATTTGCCAAAGCCTGCAAAGTTCCCTTCGGACAATCTTCCCATTCCTCAGAGCTTACTGTATTCGGATTCATGGATTTGTTCTATTCGGGGGAAAACTGGAGTGTGAGCGTCTAGATCAATTCAAAACTCGTCAACACTGAACGCTCACTATCTTATCGCTGTTCTGATCCTCTGTTGTATGTACGATTGCTCATTGAAGACAGCAAAAACGGAAAATTACAAATTCCAGCGGAGTGTGAGCACTCGCACAGATCGCGATCACAACGTGGACTCAAATGACCAGCCAGTCGTTTGGCGGGCGTTACTGCCGAGGCACTTTTGGTTTGGTCGAACTATCTTGGCACGGAGGATGAGAGCTCAAAGAACTTGGTCAAGCGACTGCAGATTCTGCATGCTGCGATCGGCGTCGCGCCCTCGGGTCCTTCTGTAGGCTCATCGATCGCACCGCTTATCGTTGATTGCCGAGATAATCGCTCGACTGAAGTCATAAAGTTAAAGGAAGCCATCCTCGCAGGTACCGACCCAGTTTCTACCCATTTCATTCGCGGCACCTTGGCGTTGCTCGACAACAAGTT
>JANLQO010000065.1:0-16834 GCA_031367855.1 Planctomycetia bacterium
TCGCTGCTGAGTTTTTGCTTGACTTCGTAATCCCAAACTTTGCGGTCTGCCTCATCGAGAACAAAGTAACTTGGATGCTTGGTCAATAATTCCTCAAACTCGCGCAGCTGCAGTTTGGGATCCATGACCTCTAGGTCACCGTCGGACTTGGGAAGGTACTGAGCGTAAAGTTGTGCAATCTGTTTTAAGTCGGATACGGGTAGCGAAGTTGAATTCACTTTCCAAAGTCGCGCCGTTTGATCCTCAGATGCGGTGAGCAGGCGTTGCCCATCATTGCTGAAGTAGACTCGCCGAACAGGTGCGAGGTGCTGCAGTGGCGGCCCGAGAGGCCGTCTATCGTTCAGGTTCCAAAGAGCGATCGCGCCTGTTTGAGGCTCATTGAGATTCAGCCCCCGCGACCCACCGCAGGCTGCGAGGATCGAAGCCCGTGGATTGAAGGCCGTAAACAGGGCATCATCCAGTGCAGCATGTACAAAATCATTTTCCAAAGAGAAAAATCCTGCGTCATCCGCTTTCCAAACGCGTGTTCTGCCGTGAAAATTCGTTGCGGCGATGCGTTTGCCGTTTTCCAATACCTGAATGCTATGCGTATTGCCTTCGCTCGGTAGATCCTGCACGATCTCCCCAGTCGCAAGCTCCCAAACAACAACCGAATTATCCGCGCCACCTGAAACCAGGCGTTTTGCACCTGGCAAGAAATCACAAAAGACTGTTCTATTACCGTGTGCGAGCGTTGGAAACTTGGGCAGGCCCGTCGCTGAATCCCACAACCTTATCGACCCATCAAAGGCTGTTGAAGCCAGGGTGCTGCCATCGGAACTCAATGTCAACCACATGACCCTCGCATTGTGGTGGACTTCGAATAGAGGCTTGGACCGGGCAGCCGCATCGGCATTGACATCCCAGAATCGCACGGTGCCGCTTTCATCGCCTGTAATGACACGCGTGCCATCATGATTGAATCGAACGATCCAAGCCTTAGCATCATGCGGATAACTATTTCCAACTTGTTTACCACTAAGGCTATCCCAGATTTTAAGTGCGTTGTCAGCCCCTACGGTGGCAAATAGACTGCCATCCAATGTGACAGCGCAGTCATAGATTCCACCTTCATGCTCGAGCTGGTCGCCGATGCGCTCGCCGGTCACCGCATCCCAAATGAAGCCCTTCCCATCCAAGCTAGTGGTCAGGCAGCGATTTGTTATGGACGCGAAGATCGCATTGCGAACGTTGCCCGCGTGTTGCAAAACAAATGAACTAGGGCAGGAACCTGCCAAGTCCCATAGCTGCAAAACACCAGTACTGCCAGCGATGGCAACGCGACGTCCATCGGGATGAAACGCGATGGCAGTACTGCTCTTTCCGTTGTTAAGCGGTGTGCAGACTTGCGTTCCCGAGTCCCGCCACAAAAAAATGGCTTGACCATCGCTACCGGCTAATGCCAAAATCGTACGGTCGGGCGACTGGACGATGGATTCGAACTTGGTATCCGCCTGTCTGATGATCTGCGTTCGCGCACCGCTTGCAAACGCAAAGGTAGCGATTTCGCCATTGGCAAACTGTCCCATGACCAAAGTCTCGTCGCCGGTGAAATTCGCATCGAAGAGCCTGTTCGTGGTGAAAATAGACGAGCCTACTTGATTACCTGTAGCTATGTCCCAAACCTTGATTATTCCATCCCGCTCTCCCGAGCAGAAATTTATCCCGTCGGCAGACACCGTAACGGACACTACAAACGAATCGTGCAGCATGCCTTGGGCGGTTACCAGGTCCTGCTCGTAATCCCAGATGGAAAGTTCGCATGCCTTGTTTCCCTCGCGATTAGTCACAACTATCACCCGATTTGAGTTTGCGATGAAAGTAACACGAATTACGTGCGCGCCTTCAAAGCTGTGCTTTGCGATCAGTGAACCATCCTCAGCATTCCAGACTTTGACAAAGGAGTCGAAGCTACCGGAAACTAATTTGGAGCTACTTGCATCAAAATCCAGCGACTCGATCTGATCGTCGTGTGGTAGTCTGGCCGTCATTCGGCGCTGGTCAATGCTCCAAAGTTGTGCAACTTTTTCTTGACCGCAGATGGCGAACTTCGCCCCATCACGCGCGAGGCGAAATTGACTGTAGCTAGCCACCGACTCATCGAACAGTTTTTTCTTGGTCTGAGTTTCGTAAACGCAAATGCTCTTTTCGCTAGCAGCCACGACTCGCGCGCCGTCTGCTGAAAACGCAGTGCTAAGAATTCCCGCTCCGGTAGCCCAGAGTGCTGTTAGTGTTGGCATTCGATCCTGAATCATGCTTAGTCGCGTTCGATCGTTCGCAACGTCTTCGATCGCCAAGGCTTGGGTGAACCAAAGCGAAGAGTTCGTCAGGTTATTTCGGTCTAGCTCCCTGATGCCATTGTTCATCAAAAGCTCGTGCAACCGGTGTGAACTTTCGCGCCCCTTTGCCTTGGCCTCCGACGCGTTGTTATCCGCAACCCGCCTTAAACGGTCGGCGTTAAATGCCCACAGGATGGAAATCGCTGCGCACAATACCAATAGCCCAACGATGCTACCGCTGAGCGCTGCCACGGCGGGGTGACGCGTACACCAGCGCGCGAATTTGACGAAGCTACCCGTAGGGCGAGCTCGAATCGGTTCGCCCATGAGAAACCGCTGTAGTTCGTCCGCTAGCTCGCCCGCTGTCTGGTAACGTTCATCGGGCGACTTGGCCATCGCCTTGAGAATAATCGTTTCCAAGTCGCGAGGGATGAATTCATTCACGCTTCGAGGGGGCTTCGGCTCATCATGAACCACTTGATGAACGAGCATCCGTTTAGTTCCATGAAACGGCAAGTCTTTTGTTGTCAGTCGATAAAGAATCACCCCCAGCGAATAAACGTCGCTGCGTCGTCCGATCAGTTGCTGGTTGCCGACGGCTTGCTCGGGTGCCATATAGGCCGGTGTGCCAAGAATCGCTCCGTCGAGCGTCATTGTAATTTCAACATCGTCGCGGCGCGCGAGGCCGAAATCGGTAATATAGGCGTTACGATCTTCGTCCAGCAGGATGTTACTGGGTTTCAAATCGCGATGGATCACCCCTTTCTGATGTGCGAACTCGACCGCGTTCGCAATTTGAATCATTAGCCTGGCGGTCTCTTTGAACGACAACAAACTACGGCTAGCCAGATCATTGAGCGTCAAGCCGTCGATAAACTCGCTAATAATGAGCGGAGCAGACTCTGACTCCGAGATTTCATGCACCTGAACGATATTCGGGTGCCTCAAACTTGCAACATGTTTGGCTTCGCGAAAGAAGCGTTGCTCTTCGTCGCGAGTTGCAAAGTAGCCGCTTCTAGGCGTTTTGATGGCTACGTCTCGATCCAAAGCCGGATCTGTCGCGAGAAAAACAATTCCAAAGGCACCTTCGCCTAAAACGCGTTTAAGGATGAACCGTCCCAGCCGCTTTGGCAACTCGCTACGACTCGATCGTGGAATCGACCTGCTCACGATCTTGACCGAGCTGCCGCAACTGCCGCAAGTGACTTCGTTGCCTCGGACACCCACGAGCTGAACCATATTCCCGCAATGCGGGCATGAGATGCGAGCTACCGCATCAACGGTCAACGCCTGAATCGTGCTTCGACCTCGATCCGTTTTTTCCAACTGCGATACAAGTTCAGGATCAATTAGATTAGTCGGGTCGGCTCCAGCAGATCGAAAGATAGACTCTACTATTCTCAAACGCTTCTCAAGGGCCGGCGCCAGCTGCGGGTATTTTTTTACCAGTTCGTCGGTACTCGGATTCTCGTCATTTCGAAGACGCCTGAGGAATTCTTCTACAATCTGCTCGAATTGATTTTCACTTTCCTCTGCGTTCGGTTCATCTACCATGGTGGAACACCAGTACAAGCCTTTTCGCAAAAAAAGCGAGACTTCGACAGGACAGTCCGCAAAAAGCCGCTAACGTGCGCTCGTTTTAACCTCAGCCTAAGATTTACGTAGGCTGTCCGCAGCCTGGCTGCTGATTGACACACAACGGAGGTGCCCGCTATTACATTCGGGTACCATACCTTCAGCGCAATCAATTTCAACTCCGCTTTCGCAGGCAGCGTCTGCACACTTACCCACCGGAATTCTGGTGCCGGGCGCAATTCGCTGGGGTGGTAAGGCATACATCGCTGCGTCGAGCGCGCGTTTGACTTCATCCACTGCCGCCCGCGCTTCAGCACTGAGAGGCTCCTGCTGGACTTCCGTACATTCCGCCGTTTTTAAGTGCGAGGATCGGTGAATCTCGACAAAAAAAGCTGGCCGGACGTCAGCTTGCGCGTCGTCAAAAACGATATCGACCGATGCGGACGCGTCCATAGGCAGCTTGAACAAGCAGGCGGCGTTCCGTAACGCCACGAACGCCCTAACCCAATCGTCGTCACTACAGATTTGGTAAAGAGCCGAAGTATAGCGGCCAGCCCCCGAACTATTAGCGCCGACGTCAAAATAAGCGCACACGACATCCGTTCCATAAGTGTTGATGAAGTAGTTGCGATTGATCACTGTTGCCATAATCACTTTCCAATAATAAGAGACACTTGGGGGAACCTACGGTTAACGGTTTTACTAGGCTGCAAATCGGGTCTGAACCTAGACCCCTTTTGAAGCTTAACTTAACTCAATTTCCAATTGCTTCAGAGCGGCTCGATACTTGTGCCGCACTTGGTCGTATGTCAGTCCAAGCTGATCTGCGATCGCCTGGAAAGTAAGTGCGTCATTGATGTGCAGCAGCACTACATCTCGCGACGCTTCATCCAGCCGCTCGTTCAATAGTTGTCGCACTCGCGAATATTCTTCGCGCTGACCGAGAATTGCACTGGGTGTTGGATCGACCGCTGCGGCGTCTTGGTTCCCATCTAAGGTTTGAATTCGCATGTCAGCATTGCGCTTCTGCGCCCTACGATCACGATACAAATTATTCAATACCGAACGCGCCGTCTTTCGCAGCCAAGCTTCAAACCTTAAGTTGCGGAATTCCTCTTCGCTGGCGCTGTCGAGCCCTTTGAATTGAGTGATTTTCTCCCAAACGCGTACAGCTACTTCCTGAACGAGGTCGGAGTGACTTAAGTCTGGGCCTTTGAGCGATTGATAAGCGTTGCACTCCTGTTCAATGGAGTTGCGATAGAGCGCCATCAACCGTGCGTAGGCCTGTTGATTTCCGTGCGGTGAATCTGACATATCGTTCGATTCTTTCAATTGCACTTATGTGTATAGAAGACACGGTTCAGAACGCAACTGGCGAGAAATTTTCAAAAAAAAAAGCGTTCGTCCGCGAAAACATTTTTCGCGCATACGGAGCTGCCTTTTCGTTAGTGGGGCGATCAGTTTACGAGAACTGTCGTCGGGGTGCAAATTTTTTGGACCCTGCAGGAATTAGGGATTTTTAATTTCATCCTTGTTTTTCTCACATCGGACTGATTAACTCGCGATGCTGAGAGAGTGTAGGTTTCACAATTCCTCGCTCAGCAGCT
This sequence comes from Planctomycetia bacterium, assembly GCA_031367855.1. GTDB lineage: Bacteria > Planctomycetota > Planctomycetia > Pirellulales > Pirellulaceae > Aureliella. The sequence goes on from JANLQO010000065.1 coordinate 5,501, forward strand.
ACAATCGGCGCATGGGTTAAGACTGCGGGCGCGCGGTTTGCTCTAGCGCTTAAATCGCCTTCTTAATGGCTCGTTATGAACAACTTTGATGAAATCCGACCGGATGCGGACGACAGTTTCGATGAAGATTCGCTGATCGACTGGGATCAGATTTTTATGCGGCAGGCGTGCGGGTTGGCGGAGCAAGCGGCAAGTGAAGACGAAGTTCCAGTTGGGGCGGTAATCGTGCGTGCCAACAAAGTAATCGGAGAGGGATGGAACCAGCGCGAGGCGCTGATGGATCCTACGGCGCATGCCGAGATGATTGCCATCACCCAGGCTGCAGCGGCACTGGGGAGTTGGCGGCTTGAGGAATGCACGTTGTACGTTACCCTTGAGCCATGTCCGATGTGTGCGGGGGCAATTGTGCAATCTCGCATCCCCCGCGTGGTCTACGGTGCGGCAGATCCCAAAGCGGGCGCGGTCGATTCGCTGTTTCGGTTACTCGATGATCCTCGCCTGAATCATCGCGCCCGAGTGACGGCCGGCGTGATGGCAGACACGTGCGGAGCCATGTTAAGCGAATTTTTTCGACAGAAACGTCAATTAGGTAAAAAGTAAAAAATCGATGGCAGAAAACACGACTGAACCCCTGTTAGATCCCTCGCTGCTGGTGCGCGTAAAGTTCAAAGCGCATCAACTCGATCGCAAGTTTGCTTTGCGGCCTGAGACTCTGCCTGACGAAGCGATCCTGCCTAGCCTCAGCGCAGAGTTGGCGGGTGAACCAAAGTTTGCGCAAGTGCGTATGGCGATCGGCACAAATGCTCTATTCTTCCAGTTGGATGTACAAGGCAAAAAGCAACTGCCATGGTGCCGAGAATCGCGCATGGAAGACAGCGATGGGTTGCATGTCTGGATTGACACTCGCAATTCGCGCGACATTCATCGCGCGACAAAATACTGTTACCGTTTGGGGTTCTTCGCAATGGGACGCGGCCCGAAAGCCGACTTGCCGTTCGCTGGCTGGGCACCGATTAATCGAGCCCGCGACAATTCCCAACCGCCACCGGATGATTTGATGGTCCTGCGGGCTGCGGTGCAAGCGGACCGTTATCGCGTCGTGGCGTCGGTCCACTTTGATGCGTTAGTGGGCTTTGATAGGCAAGATTTTCCGGTAATCGGATTCTACTACGGCATTCAGGATCGTGAACTCGGCTGGCAATCGCTCGCCTTGCAACCGACTTTTCCGGTCGCTGAAGACCCGAGCCTCTGGGGCCAATTGCAAATCACGGGTTAACCGCGCTGCAAATGCGGCTGGCGATGCCACTCCCGGTTGAATGCCACCAGCGGGTTCCCAAACGCGCGAGGCAGAACCACGACGACAGTGCGTTCCAAGGCAGGAGGCCCTGGAACGAGACTTCCAGTAGCTTCCTCACAACTCCGCCTTTAAGCCTTTACACAATTCGCCAGCGGCTTGAACTAGTTGTTGCAGGATTGCATCGGCGCCCGTTAGCTGATGGTTGCGTCCCAGATTTCAAGTTGCTGGGCCAATTCTTTGACAGAGCTAGGTCCAAATGTGCCAACAGCGCCCTTGAAAGTGTGAGCGCTTCGGTGCAGGGCTTCGAAATCTGCGTTATCCACAGCTTCGCGAATCTTTGTCAACATCGCTGGGTATTCTTGGATAAATACCCCGATGATTTCATGCAAGAGCGCGACATCACCTCCGACACATTTCATAGCTGCTTCGCGATCAAACGCCAATCTAACTTCGTTACAAGTGGGTTTGGCAGATGCAATGACCGGTACCTCTGGCCTCCCGAGGTGCTCGATGGCATCATACAGTTCTTCCGGATGAAGCGGTTTCGAAACATATCCGTCCATGCCCGCTGCCAAGCAGCGTTCGCGGTCTCCCTTCATGGCGAGTGCCGTCATCGCGATAATCGGAATATGACCGCCCCTTTCACGTTCGAGCCCGCGGACAATCTTGGTAGCTTCAAAACCATCCATGTCGGGCATCTGGACATCCATGAGCAATACATCGAAAGCTTGCCGATTCAAGGCTGCAATGGCTTCACTTCCGTTGTTGGCGATGACGATAGTGTGCCCCCTTTTTTCAAGCAAACGTACTGCCAGCCTTTGGTTGACAAAATTGTCCTCCGTTAACAGCACTCGCAGTTTTTGCTTTGGTAGTCCGACGGTTTGACGTGTTGGGGTGGGCCCACTAAACTCGCTAGGAGCGGCATGGAGAGCGCTAAGCATCGTGCTCAGCAATTCCTGACGGCGAATGGGTTTTGTTAGGTAGGCGTTCATGCCTAGCTCATGACAACGCGCGGTGCTCGCGTGACGGTCGGCCGAAGAAAGCATCATCAACAGTGTTCCGACAAGCTCCGGTTTCTGTTGGATTTGCTCAGCCAAAGCGAAGCCATCCATCTCGGGCATCGAGTTGTCCAGCAGTACGAGTTTGAAAGGTATTCCTGCCTGATATGCGGAGTACATCGCCTGCAGCGCTTCGCGACCACTCTGTACCACAGTTGGCTTCATTCCCCAGGTACTTAACAGCTCCTGCAATATGCGGCAGTTGGTGGCGTTATCATCCACAACGAGCACCGGTACGCCCTGCAATTTGGCCACCCCAGTCGGAACCCGCCTTGGAATCAACTCTTTCGACTCATTGAACTGGGCGGTAAAGTGAAACGTGCTCCCCTTATTTTCCTCACTTTCGACCCAGATTTGTCCATTCATCATGCGGACCAATTGCGACGTAATCGCCAGCCCCAAGCCCGTGCCACCGTACTTGCGAGTGGTGGACATATCCACTTGAGAAAATGCTTTGAACAAACGATCCAGCTTGTCGGTTGGAATGCCTATGCCGGTGTCAGAAATCGCGAAATGCAAACCGATGAGACCGTTTTGCTGAGACTTCTTTTCCACATGCATTAAGACCTCGCCCGCGGATGTGAATTTAATGGCGTTGCCGAGCAAATTGACGATTATCTGTCGTAAACGGCCCGGATCGCCCACTAGACCCTCAGGGACATCCGGAGAAACATGGCAGGCCAATTCTAGTCCCTTGCTGTGCGCCCGAATCGCTAACGTATTGACAGTGTCATCCAATTGGTCACGCAGATTAAACTCGATTGGATCCAGGTCCAACTTACCTGCCTCGATCTTTGAAAAATCCAGAATGTCATTGATCACTGCAAGTAGATAGTCAGCAGAGGTTTTCACCAACTCCAAATATTCATGTTGCTCGGGGGTTAAATCCGTGTCGAGTGCCAATTCAGTCATGCCAATGATGCCGTTCATTGGAGTTCGGATCTCGTGACTCATATTTGCTAAGAATTCACCCTTGGCTCGATTAGAGTCCTCGGCAAGCTGCTTGGCCGTGCGCAATTCTGCCACTGCTTTTTCGAGTTCTTCAGTGCGCTCTTCGACCCGTTTCTCAAGCTTCAAATTCAGTTCGCGAACTTCGAATTCGGCAGTCTTTTGTTGAGTCATGTGTTTTTGAATCGCGGCCGCCATGGTCTCCATACTACGAGCCAGTTCTCCCAACTCGTCTCGCGAATGCACATCAATTGCATTCACTGTTTCTCGTTTAGCGATTCGCACTGCGGCGTCCTTGAGCGTTTCGATAGGTCGTACGATGCTGCGCGTGATCAAATAACCTATGGACGCGACTGCCAGCGTTAACAGCGTGATCACACCCAGCGACACACGAAACACTTGCAAGTTCTGCAAATTGGCATCTTGATAAACACGGTCGGCGCTCGCAATTTTGGCTTGTTTCCATTCATTGAGCTTGCCGCTGGCAATCTCAAACTGTTGTTGCTCAGCCCCAGTTGCGTTGATGAAGGCTTCTTCGCGGTAACTCTCGACCGCTTTTTGGATCGTGACCTCCTTGATCTGCTTGTACTGTTCCCACGCGTCGCGCAGCGATTGAAAGGTAAGCCGTTCCGCAGCAGTAGTTTCAGTGGGCCAGCTCACGAGGTTCTCATCGAGCAATTTGGTGAGTGCGCGTTGTCGCTCGACTAACTCTTGCTGTAGCTTTGGATTCGGTGCCAGTACGACGGACAAAGTAAGTTGCCGCAACTCATTCAAAGGGGTCGAAATTTCCTGCGCACTAACGCGAAACTCTTTAGCAGTTTCGTAAACGCTCGCGACTCGCTTGAAGGTGGAATTGATATTCGTAATGCCATAGATCCCCATACCGATGAATGCGAAAACGGCTATAAACACCATCCAAAACAGTTTTCTTAAGACACCGCGTTGTATCAGCACGGGCACCGCCCTCACGGTTGAATGACTCGAATGATTTCCACTGGTCGTTTGAGGACCTCGGGATACGTTCCCTTCCGCACCGACCAATGTTGGTCAGTGACCTGAATCTTCCACATAGGCAGGCAAGCCATCTTGTAGGGTTGAAACACGACCTCCTTGTTCACTGCAAACACCTTATTAGGCGTTGGCACAAACAGCATGTAGCTTTCGTCGTAGGCCCGGCGCATGATTTTCTCGCAAACGGCGGCGAATTCCGCCGTTTCTTTGACGGAAGTACGAAAGAGCTCGTCCATAAAGCCGTTCATGGTGGGGTCAGGAAATACGGTGCTCCAAACATTGTCGGTACGAAAAACGAAAAATGCTGTGTAAGGGTGGTTGAAGTACCAGTCGTCGTTTCCCCAAACTAAAAGATCCCACGCTTTCTTGTTCATGCCAGCATTGGTCTGCAGCAACGGCTCGAAAATCTCTTTTTCACTGTTGGTGAATTCTATATCCAGCTTGACGCCAACTTTTTTTAGCTGCGTTTCTATACCGCGCCAAAGTGGTTGGTAGCGATCTTGCGCCAACACCTTAAGCGTTAGCCCACTAAGTATAGACCTCAAACGCGCTTGATTGTCGGGCGCATAGGGATCGTAGTCATTGGGCACCGGCAAAAGCCACTGGCTGACTTCAGAAACACCGGGATAAAAAGGTGAAAAGGGGGACAAATAACCTTCGTTTTCAAATACGAAATGTAGCAGATTCCTTTCGTTCAGCGACTCGTTCAGTGCTCGCCGCACTCGACGATCCTTGAGACGCGGGTGACCATTGATCAAGTTCATATGAATCGCGATATTGTCCGTCGAGGGAGAAATCACTAGCTTGCTGTAGGGCGCGAGGATCGTTTCAACTTTGTCCGCTGGCGCTGTGACCGTAATATCAAGTTGGCCTTCTTCATAGCGAGTCATATCTTCCGCAGTTTCGGTATTCAATTCCGTGTACACCGTGATTGTCTCCACTTTGGGATAATTTTCCTTGTCCCAGTAAAATGGATTGGCTTTGAATACCGCGACATCCGTTTGGCGATCGCCTTCGATGTACCCTTGTTCCAAAATATAAGGGCCGAGTCCGTACGGTCCTGGCATCGAGAGATTCGGGCAGTTGGCTTTTCCATTCCAGCCACCGGGGTTCATTTCTAAATACGTTTTTGTATAGAATTGCATCCAGATGACGTCGTTCATGAACGAGCCGTACTTTTCGGTCAGGTGGAACCGAACCGTAAAGTCGTCCATTTTTTCGGCTCGATCGAAAACCTTGTCGATCTTACTGTACTTAACCGGCGCTTTCTTGAAATACTCCATATTGAGTACCACCGCATCCGCGTTGAACGGTGTGCCGTCTTGAAATTTTACTCCTTGACGCAGGTTGAATTCGTAAATCTTTTCGTCGATTTTGCGGTGCGAGGTGGCCATGTCGTACTCCCATCCCTGCGCATTCAGGGCGGGCTTGATGAGCGCTCCGTTGACCGAGTGCGACGTATAAAGATAGGGCAAACTCGGGATGAATACCTTGACATGCGAGCCTTTGACCAGGCCTGGCAGCGCACGTTGCGGCGCATCATCGGCTCGTAAGACCAACGGCTTGACCCGCAGCGGCTCCTCTGCGCTAGCTGAATTCACGAGTGACAAGCCGCACAGAATTGCAATCAGTCGACTTGTGAACCGCCAAGTTAGCATGGTAGCACCAGCTTTTCGATGATGGGGAATCTGATTAGCGGTAGCCGAAATATGCCCGTTGTTTGATCACTTCGGCAACTTGTGTTGGGACCATCTCCTCCCAAGTTGGATCGCAGGCTTCAATTCTGCTCAGGACGTCGCGTGAATAGATGGGCAAACAGGCTTCATTGAAATTGTTCAACTGCTCAATTCGACCTTGCTCGACCAGGTACTCATAAAGTTTGCGCAGATCGGGAGCGACTTCTAGATTTTGCACGGCCGTGAAATCGCCAGACTTTGCGTCTATCAACGGATAGATATACAGCTTGAGGTCGTTCTTGAAGAGCCGACCAAAGGATTCTAAGATTCCGCCCTGCAACTGTGTGTAATACTTCTTGTCGAACAGTTCGCGTAGGCTTGGAATCCCCATAGTGATTCCTATCTGAGCGCGGGTATGCCTGGCCAAATACGCGGCCAATCGATAGTATTCAAAGTAATCGGAAATGAGCACGGTCACTCCCGTAGCGGCCAGCAGATCCGCCCGTGCCAAAAAATCTCGAAAGTCAACCTGGCCGCCGACCATAAGGTTGCTCATGGTGATTTCCATGAGTTGAACGATTTTGCTGGAATCAACGCCAGGCTCGGCTGCGAATTTTTCGTGCGCACATCGCAGCATGTCCACATTGGCGAGGGTCACGGGACGAAAGCTACCCCGCTCTACCAAAATAGGTTTTTTATAGAGCACTTCCGAAGGTTGAAGCACGGTACCATTGGCGGCAAACATCGCCGCTTCACTCAAGCCCAGCTGCACAAGCTTCATGCTCATCACGCGGTTATCGACATGCTGAAAGGCGTTACCGGAGAATTCGATCATATCAATTTCAATGCGATCCACGCTCAATCCGTCCAGCAGTGACTCGATGAAACGATCCGGATCATCGCGCAAGTAGAAGGCAGCAAACATCAGGTTGACGCCTACTACGCCTAATGCCTCTTGTTGCAAAACGTTGTCGCTATCAAGCATCCTTACATGGACAATGACTTGACTTTCGACGTCGCGGGGGACCGCTTGAAATTTGACTCCCATCCATCCGTGGCATTCATTTGTACCTTTGAAATTGCGAGCTGACACCGTGTCCGCGAAAGCAAAAAATGCGGTTCGATCTCCGCGTAAATCTCGAAGCAGAGTGAGATTACTTTCATACTCTTTATCCAGCATGCTTTGCAGACGCGGTCGACAGACGTAGCGCTCACAGGGTCCATAGATCGCGTCACTGAACACCATGTCGTAAGCCGAGATGCTTCTGGCAATGGTGCCCGCCGCGCCACCTACACGAAAGAACCATCTTACAACTTCCTGGCCAGCCCCAATTTCAGCAAACGCTCCATAGCGCTGTAGATCCAAATTGATACGCAACGCTTTTTGTCGAGTATCCAATACCTCGGCTTGCCCAGCACCCGCCAATATGTTCACGATTTAGCCCCCATGCAAATGCCGGCGGATTCATAACACGCGCAGCCATCACCGGTCACACTCGCTAGCCCTCGGTGTCACGTTCCACCACGGCCTTGGCGGCGCGCAGTGATCGTTCCAAGTTTACGATCCGTTCAGCAGCTCGCAGTCGAGCGTGCAGTTCGTCATGATCAAAGGGCTTACTAACGAATTCGTCGGCGCCCGACTGCATCCCCTCAACGAAATCTCCTTTGTTCGACTTCGAAGTCAACAGGATCGTGTAAATGTATCCATTTTGGCCTTGCTCTCGAATTCGCCGAATCAGTTCCGGACCATCCACTTTCGGCATCATCCAGTCGCAGATGACAATCGGAAACTCCCCGTCTTGAATTCTCTGCCAGGCTTGTTCACCATCGGTCGTGACCTCGACCTCGTACTCCCATTTTCGCAAATAACTTTCGAGCAGTCGGCGCGAAACTGGATCGTCGTCCGCAATTAAGACCTTCATAGGGGAAGCCTGCCAAGTTCACTTTTTGTAGAAATTGCACATTCAACCAGAACTTCTGGTAGGTGCTTAGTTTTCGATGTAGAATCCAGTTACGGATCAAAGTCGAATTAGTCTGAATGACCGTTGGATGCTTAGCTTATTCTACTCCTCCTCGTGAAGATACATAGTGATCGCAAACTTCAGCTAAGCGATCTGAATCGCAGCCAATTCAGTCCCTCAAACGGCGTGCGATACTGTGGCATTCTGCGTGCGAATGGTAGAATCTGCCAATCGCGGTTGAATTTGCATATCCGATAGCCAATCATGTGCAAGCCGCTGAGTCAACTGTGGATCCCAAGTTAACGATTTAGGAATCGACGATGGAATCGATCAAGGGCAAAGCGTTGGTCGCATCCCCCTATTTAACTGAACGGAATTTTCTGCGATCTGTCGTGTACATTTTGCGACACGACGACGAAGGCGCCTTTGGCTTGATCTTGAATCGACCGACGTCCGTGCGCGTTAGCGAATTGTTGGAACAATTTTTAGGTCATCCCACCGAAAACACTGAACCGATCTACCATGGGGGCCCGGTGGATGGACCCCTCCTGGTTTTGCATGATCGCGTTGGCGGCGGATCAGAAGAGTTTGATTTTTGCTCGGAGTTGGGTATTCACATTGCCACCGACCAGGCGACTCTGGTGGATCTTTGGCAAAAACATGATTGCCGATTTCGGACTTTCAACGGCTACTCGGGTTGGGGAGCTGGTCAATTGGAGTCAGAACTGACGGCGGGCGGTTGGCTCGTTTGGGACGCGCCACCGGAGACAGTTTTCGCTGATCCCGAGACTATGTGGAAGCAAGCGGTCCAGCAAATCGGCCGCGATATTCTAGGAACCCAAATCGACGCGTCGCGAATACCCAACGATCCAGCGGTAAATTGAATACTGCACCGATGGTACGAAGTGCTAGGGGTTTGTGGGCAATTCGAAAGCGGCGGCTTCGCGGTCGTTGCGGACGACCAGCGTACTACCAGCGAGCGCGAGGTTGTTCCAAGTCTTGCTAAACAGCGCGTTGAATTTCGCGAACTCGTGATGACCATCCGGCGATGCAGCGACTAAGACAATTTCGCCCGACTCGGACTGGATGAGCAGTTTGTCGCCCACCAATAACATTTGTCCGTGGCCGTATCGACCTCGCTTCCACCGTCGCGCGCCATCGTTGAGGTCGAGACAGGTTAAGATGCCGTTGTCGAGTCCGAAAATGTGTTGTCCATAAACTACAAAATTCGACATCTTGGATTTTAGATTTTTTGAAAGCCAGACAACATCGACATCGAACCCGCCGTGATTGCGTTGTATTTTAAGTAGTGCTGTACCGTTGTCGTAGCCAGAAGAAATCAAGACTCGGGTACAATCCGATGTTGCCGATGCGTCCACTGGTAGCACAACGGGTTGGGCCACATTCACTCGTTGCGATTCACCTTGCGTGAGCCAAGGATACAACCATTGAGGTGTGCCATCCATTGCGTAGGATCGCAACCCAGCTCCATTAAAGCTAAGCAACTGACGCTCACCACAGATCTGAGATTGTATGGGTGATGCGTAGGCGGCGCGATCGCTGCCATTTCGCCACAATTCTTCGCCTGTTTCTAGCGAGTAAGAAAGGGCTGAAGCACCTTCCCCTGCGCCTGGCGTGACGACGACTTGGCCATCAATTACCAGCGGTGAACCAGACATGCCCCACAGCAGATTCTGCTGCTTAGGGTCGGGCAACGTGTCGCGTTTCCAACTCAATCTGCCGGTTGCAAGTTCCAGGCAAGTCAAAGTGCCATTGGCGCCCATCGAAAGCACTTTTCCTGCGTGAATCGTTGGTGTGGAGCGTGGACCGTCGCCATGCTCGTCTTCGAAGCGCACCGGTTCACTGTGACACCAGAGCTCGTTGCCGGTCTGCAAAGCGTAACACACCACGCACTCCGATGCACCGCGTTGTTCAAGGTTGATGGCTGCAGCGCCCACGACCGCGAAACTGGACCATCCCAAACCCACTGGATGTCGCCACAGCAATTTGGGCGGTCGCTGATCCCAATCGGTCGCCAAATTCACGCCTGATATCGTGGCATCGCGGCGAGCGCCCAGGAATCCTGGGAAGTCATTTTCTGTCTCTGCAAATACACTTCGGAACTCTGAATTCCTTGCGGAACTAGATGCTGATGTCAGGTAGGTCGCGATTTCTTGTTCTGCTGTGGGCGACCAACGCCAAGCCAGGCGCGGCAGCATATTTCCATAGAAGCTCTCGATACGAACCGTACGATAAAATGCGAAGCCAGAAATCAAAAACAATGTTGCGAGTACGGCGACGGTACTCAATTTCGGACGAATCCAGGCGATCGCCAACACCATTGCTGCCAACGCCACTGCGATCATTGCCAGCGGCAAGCGCATGCCGTCCAGCCCCAAGTAGATCGAACGCGTGTCGACTTCTTGAAGCGATCGCACGACGGTAATGACCAGCCCAAGCACCAGTCCCAAACCGATAGGCATCGCTAATAAAAACCAGGGCGAGCACTTCTCGGGGGCTTGAACTGGGAATTCTGTGCGGTTCGGTACCGATTTGGATTTTGGTGAAAGCATCAACGAAAGCCCGTGAAACGTAAAGAAAGTTGAGACATTCAAATTTAGACCCAACTTTGTGTACATGCTTTTCGAGTTCACGAAAACAGCAAGAACCCACTGCATCGATCGGAGCGAAGTTAACGATTAATCACTCTGCACCGCGCACGAGCCCCTCTTGGATGAGCACTGAAAAGCATTTTCATGCTGCGTTCCCGTCGACGCTCCGGCGAGCCTAACCGGTGCGAGTTGGCAAGCGGGCCAAACACTATCGTTTTTGCAAAATATTTGTCCGAAGTTCGTTCAATTCTTGGACTCCAGCTGCCTTGCTGCAGCCCAGGTCTCGACCATCCCTTCATGTTTCACAGTTTGGCTCGGAAGGGATCTCGAAGTGGTCGGTCGAATGCAAACATAAACGTCCCAAGTCCCGCGAACACAATCGCTGACTTGCCGGCCAATACGCGGCCTAGATTGTTCGCCTAAAGCAAATTCCTGCGAGCGCAGTTACACTAGTGCGGATTAAGCTTCCTAGCAATGAGCGTACGCCCTATGTCTGATGTCACCCGTATACTATCGCAAATCGAATCGGGAGATCCGTCGGCAGCAGAGCAACTTCTACCTTTGGTGTATGACGAATTGCGTAAACTAGCTGCGGTCCGACTGGCTCAAGAAAAGCCGGGGCAGACGTTGCAGGCAACAGCATTGGTACACGATGCTTACATCCGGCTTGTTGATGTCGAGAAAGCTCAGCACTGGAATAGTCGCGGGCATTTCTTCTCTGCGGCGGCGGAGGCCATGCGACGAGTCCTAGTTGAAAACGCTCGCAAGAAG
>JANLQO010000095.1:0-2444 GCA_031367855.1 Planctomycetia bacterium
GTTGATCCAACTTTGTACAAGTATGTACGAGACGGCGGCAGGAAATGTTCAGAACAAGCAATTCAAAACGAGCCGGGTTCACACTGATCGAATTATTGGTTGTGATTGCGATCATAGGCATCTTGGTTGGTTTGCTTACGCCTGCGATCAACTTAGCACGGGCTGCGGCACGCTCGGCTCAGTGTCAAAACAACCTTCGGCAGATCGGAACTGGACTGCAAGCGTTTGCGACAGTTTCGAATCGCGGCAAGTTGTGCTCGGGCAACTTCGATTGGGAAATGGATGGCGCAGTGACGGATGTGGGATGGGTCGCTGACTTGGTTGAGAGTGGAATCCTGCCCGGAAAATTGATGTGTCCAACCAATGAAGCGCGAACTTCGGTGACGATTGAAAACGTGCTAACACGCAACGTTTTCACTGTAGCGTGTGGAATCGATCCGTCGGGTGATGCTCCGCAGTCGCTACCGGATGGCACTCAGTTGGTTGGACCCTGTCGACAAATCGTGGCCGCGCCCACTGCGGAACGCCAGCCGATAGTCGAAAGGCAGCTAATTGAAAAAGGCTTCAATACAAACTACGGGGCGAGCTGGTTTCTCGTGCGCAGTGATGTGCGGTTAGATGGTAAGGGGGTTCCCATAGCTACAGGCAGCTGCGGACGGAGTGTATTTCATCGCAGTTCAACGGTTGGGCCACTAGATTTAAAGCGAGTTGATACCGGGCGCATTTCGGGATCAACAATTCCGCTGGTTGGGGACGCGAAAAGTGATGGTTTCTTGAGTCAAGACCTTGGAGAATCGCTTCCACGTGGCACCGGTTTGGCCGTGAACTTATTCGGTGCACCTGCAACCTGGGATAGCGTTACGGGGCGAATCAAGCGTGATCCCAAGCCTGCCGATGCTGGCTTTATGGATACTCGCGACGGAGTGGATGGCTGGTGGGCATTTTGGAACAAGAATACGCTTCAAGATTATACGAATTTAGCCCCACTCCACAAGAACAGCTGTAACGTAGTGATGGCCGATGGCTCAGTGCAATCCTTTTACGACAAGAATAAAGATGGCTATTTGAATAATGGGTTCCCCAAAGGGAACGGTAGCGAGTACCCATTTGCAGATGACAAGCAAGAACTAGTTCCAGCTGACATGAGTAGCGTCTATAGCTTGAGCACGGTGCTCAAGTGAATTTGTTGCCGTGTGTTAGCAATTTTAGAAAGGAAGGTGGGGTAGGTCGCTGTGCTTACTGCGCCGCATCAGGATGGTTCTTAGGTTGACCCGCGCAAGCGTGGAAAAAGGAGGAAACCGGAAAACGCACACCGGACTTTATGTTCGGTGATATTGCTTCCCGGCTTCCCCGCAAAGCAACATTGATTTTCGTTTGAAACAGATCGGTAAGTCAAGTCCGGTCTTAAACTTTACATTCACAATGGTAGGAAAAGAAATGAAGAAGTGTTTTGGAACTCCTCGACCAGCTTTTACGCTGATCGAGCTTTTGGTCGTGATTGGTATCATCGGCATCCTCGCAGCCATGCTGTTGCCTGCCGTGAACCGCGCACGTGAGGCCGCTCGTAACGCTCAATGCAAAAATAATTTGCGACAAGTTGGCATCTCGATGCAACTGTTCTCGGACAAGGATGCTCAGGGTCGCCTGTGTTCGGGTGCTTTCGATCAAACCCGCGATGGCTGCTCGGACACTTACGGTTGGGTGGCTGACATGGTCAACCAAGGTGCTGGCAACGGAAACGAATTGCAATGTCCATCGAACCCACTCCGCGGTTCCGAAAAGCTCAATGACTTGCTCGGTGGGTCGGCGAGCACTGCAGCCGGTGGTGACGGGACGACAACTGTGCGTCAAACCGCTGGCACGTGCGCAACGATTCCTGCGACGACTGTTTTGGCGGGCCCTTACGTTGCCGAAAACTTCATTCAGGCTGGGTACAACACCAACTATGCCGCTGGCTGGCACTTGGTCCGCAGTGGTCTGCGACTACAAGGTGTAAACAGCAATGCTGATTTTGCTGTGTACATGACCGATGCAACTGGGGCAGTTGTTACCGCCAGCGCGACCAATGGAAAACATCAAAAAGCTCTCGGTGGTAGCACTGGCCCATTGCGCCGCCGCGTTCTTGAATCCAGTCCAGTTGAATCATCTCGCGTGATGTGCATGGGCGACGCTGCTCCTGGTGACATCAAGGACGCCGTGGCTAAGTCAAACTTCACCTTCACCGCAGCTGATGGTACTGTTTACAAATACGTCGAAGAAGGCGAATTGCTGGTTGAATCGTTCAATGACGGCCCTTCGCAGGTAACCGGTTCAGGCACTGGTCAAAAGGTGCTGTTCGCCACCAACACAGGCAACAAACTCGAAATCGGCGCTGCGTCCACAGCAATCCTGCGTAAAGACTTCGATATGACTCTTCGTGACAAGGATATCTACCAAGATACTCG
>JANLQO010000461.1:0-8897 GCA_031367855.1 Planctomycetia bacterium
GGTGTTGAGACAGCCGCGGTGCCAATCGATGAACCTACGATTATCTATCCTCCAGCGGAAGTTTGGCAGGCTCTGTCTGCACGCCGCAAGGAACGTTACGGCGCGATCAACCTCGCAGGGGGTGCGGGTGGTTCAAAAGCAGAACAGAAAATCACGGCGGCGTTAAAGCAGGTTACCAAAGATATTGATTATCAAGGCACACCGCTGCGTCAAGTCGTGCAAGAGTTGCAAGATACGTACAACATTCCCATTCGATTGAACACGGTCGAACTAGGCGTCGTGGGTATCGATCCCGAGTCTCCCATCACGATCAGTCTGCCACCGGATCTTAGCTTGCGAAGCGCACTGCGCCAGATCTTGGCTTCCGTCGAAAACGCGGACGCAGGTCTGACCTACACTATCCGCGACGAAGTACTACTGATCACCAGCAAAGAAGACGCGGACGCTGAACCTCAGATCAAAGTCTATCAGGTCGGTGACTTGGTCGTGACACCGCAAATGCTGCAAATGTCGGGCGGTGGTGGCATGGGCGGCGGTATGGGTGGCGGTATGGGCGGCGGCATGGGAGGCATGGGCGGCGGCATGGGAGGCATGGGCGGTGGCGGCATGGGAGGAGGTATGGGTGGCGGCATGGGTGGTATGGGCGGCGGCGGCATGGGTGGTATGGGTGGTGGTGGCATGTTTGTCGTGCCCGATGATTCCGCGAAGAAGAACCCCACGCCAGCTGCTCCAGCGATGCCCAAGCATCGCGCCAGCGCTGAAACGATCACGGATGTTGAATCGCTGATCGCACGTTACGCCACAGCTACTGATGAACAACGCAAGCTACTGGACGCCGAAGTCGAAGCCTTAGTTGAAGCGCGGGTGAACTCGGCCAACGGTTTGTTTACAGCGAAGAAGACAGCCGAAGCTCAAGCTGAGTTTCAGCAGGTGATCGACCTCGTCGGCGGCCTGTTGAGTGCCGGTTATCCTCAAGCCTGGATGTATCAAGCGCTCAGCCTTAGCATGGAAGCCTGCGAGTATCCAGCAGCGGACGTCAAACGACTGATGCTGAGCGGCTTGGATTTCGATGGTAGCCCCAACGAAGCGGTGCGTATTGCCAAACACTTTGTTCGCAAAGGAATGAAGAAGGAAGCGTTGGACTTGCTGCAAGATGTAGCGAAAGTCGAGCCGTATCGCTATGACATTTTTGCTTTGGCCTTGCCTCTAGCGAGTGAACTGAAAGACACCGACAGCCTGAAGTGGGTATGCTTGGGTGTGCTGAGCAAAGCTTGGCCGAAGGCACAAGCTCAGTTGTTCGACGAAGCGAACGTGGCAGCACGTGCAACCGCCATACGCTTGGCACAATCGGGTCGCATTGTCGAATCGAAAGCTTTTGAAGAAGCGATGAAGAGCGCGATGATGCGTGATATCGTGGTCCGCATCAATTGGACCGGCGATGCCGACTTGGACATTCGAGTACGCGAACCCGCCGGCACGATCTGCTCGTTAAAGAATCCCCAATCGATCGGAGGTGGGGTGCTCCTGGGTGATACCTCGAGCGTGAGCGAGTCGGCCAAACTGGGTGGTTTCTCAGAGTACTATGTATGCTCGCAAGGATTTGCTGGTCAGTACGACATCTTGGTTCGTCGTGTATGGGGTGAAGTGACAGGTGGCAAAGCCACAGTAGAAATCTACACTGACTACGGGACTGCGGATCAGAAACTGATCGTCAAGCAATTGGACTTGAGCGAGAAAGACAGTTTGATCCAAGTGGCCGTGAAGAACGGTCATCGCAAGGAGCCGATCGCATCGGCTCAAATTGCTCAAGCGCAGAAGCAGCGTCTGGAAACTAGTCGGGCGGTGCTTGGTCAAATGGGCGGCAGCAGCGGGAGCGGCAGCAACAGCTCGAACCTGGCTGCACTGCAGCAATTCCGCCGGTTGGTCGCAGCCAATAGCCTTGGTTTTCCTCGAGGCGCCGCAGTCGGTTACCGGCCTGTGATCACCACCATCCCATCCGGAACCAATTTTAGCGTAGCGGGCGTTGTATCTGCGGATCGTCGTTATGTGCGGATCGCTCCCTCGCCGCGCTTCTCTGACATCGGCCAAGTCACGACCTTCAACTTCGTATCCGGTGCCACCGGGACAAGTGGCGGCGGGCAGCAAGGTGGAGGTTTTGGTGGTGGTGGCATTGGCGGTGGCGGCGGTGGCGGTGGCGGAGTTCTATAAACCGCCGACTTTGAGTGAAATTTACAACTGCCAATGCCTAAGCCGCACTGGCAGTTTTCATTTGGACGATCCCAAGCAAGCGAAGGAACGCGGTAACTGGAGTTTTCGATCGCCCAACCGCGTTAAAAATCGATTACTTGGCTCGTGGTCCGTTCGTTCGTGTCGGATTGTTGTCGAACAAACTTCTGAACCAGCCAATTAATGCAAAAAACGCCCCACCGCCTAACAAGATTGCTCCAGCCCAAGCTCCGATGCGAGGTCGAATCGCCCACAAGACAAGCACGATAATCAGCGAGGCGAGTAACGTTCCCCGGAGGCGATGCCAGCCGAATCGCTCAAGCTGCGGTGCGGCTAACCAGGCAACACCGAGCACGACGCCAACCTTGAGCAGCGTTCCAGAGAAATACTCGCCGCTGCCCGTCTCCAATCCAGGCCATGCAGCCAGGATCAGTCCCGCACCAAGCAAGAGCGCCGCTGAAGCGCCGAGCAGCATCCGCTGCCATTTGCTTTCCGTACTCACCTTATCTTTACCCAAAGCGTTTGAATTGCCACTGGTAGACTGTTGACTCATAACCGCCCGAGCCCTTCTAGCCAGCGCGTGATCGGCTCAAAGGGAATCAACTCCCACTTGCCTGAGGCGAAATCGGGCATAGGAACAACATAAGCCCAGAAACCACTCTCATCCAGCTTACCGACCGCAGCTTCCAATGTTTCCGGTTTACCAGCGAAAAGGAATTGGAGAGACTCGAGCGGCGCATTTTCGGCGCGCAGTGCAAGCTTTTCTAACTCTGTTCCGATGATTAGCGCACCGGTGACGCGTTGACGGTCGCTTCCTGCGGCCAGAATCCCTAATCGACCACCGACTCCAATTCCGCCAAACACGATTCGCGCTGGATCAAGTTTGTAGGCGTTCTCAAGCCGCCCGAGGGCGCGCGCGGCGAGTTCGGCCTCTTCGCGCGACCATGCAGTTGGGTTCGATGAAGGAATGATCGCCACTAGCCAGCCATGATCGCGTGCGAACGACGCAAAAGTGGTTTGCACTTTGGCGCGGTCTACCTCCCCCGGTTCAGGAAATAACACAACCAGTCCAAGTTCACGCTTCGCAGCCAGCGGGGGAACCAATGCGAACGCCTTATTCGGGAAATCACCCAGCGTTAGGTCAACGACTTCGCATTGCATGCTGTCGTCAATCCCGTTCGCAGCAGGTGGCAACTCAGCGGGCAGGTTCTTGGGCCAGAGCGTGACACTCAAGGAGACTTCCCGCTGCTTCGATTCTTTTTCAACCACCAATCGCAATGGAATGTCTAGTTCGGCGACAGCCACAATACGTTTTATGTCTGCAATGTTTGCAATCTTTTCGCCATTGCACTCGACGATTTGGTCACCTAGCGTGAGGCCGGCTTTCGTAGCCGGCGAATCGGTTTCAAGACCGCTGATCGCAATCCCCCCCAGCTCCGACTTCATTAATCGAACGCCTAAAAAACGTTGTCGATAAGTGGGGATTTCTTCAGCTAAGTTGCATTCAAGATCGATGCGTTTCCCGTTGCGTTCCACGGTGAATTTCAGGGGCTGCCCGGCATCGGTTGGTCCGAGCGCATGCCGCAAATGAGCGAGCATACGAACGGGTTTCCCGGCAGCTTCGACTAACACGTCGCCTGTTTTTACTCCGGCTTTTGCAGCTGGCGAACCCGGTGCCGATCCCGCGACCTTGACGGGTCCAACGAATTCATTTTGATCTGTGGCAACTACGCCGAGTTTTCCGCCGCGAATATTCTCACCAGCCTGCATCCGTTTGAGTCGGTCAAGAATATCTTGCAGCGGAATCGCGAATCCAATTCCCGAATCATAGAGCTCTGAAGAATCTCCTTCGAGGAAGGCGCCCGGCGAAATGGGTGCGAGAATTCCAATCACGCGGCCATTGAGATCCACCAAAGGTCCGCCATAGTTTACGGGGGAAATCTTGGCATCGCATTGAACCGCTTTATCGTAGGCGCGACCTAGGGCACTAATGATCCCCACCGATTGTGAAACCGATTTATTGTCGTAGGTCTTACCCAATGCGATCGCCCATTGGCCGACTGTTATTTCCGTCGCTGGGCAAACAGCCGGAATCGGCAAGTCGCTGACGTCTTCGATTTTTAGCAGCGCTAGCTCTCGACTGTAATCTCGCGCGACGATTCGAGCAGCAGCTCGCTTGCCGTCCGGCATACTCACCAAAATCGACGCAGGTTGCGCGCGAAAGCTAAACAAACTTGAAATGATCCACCCATCGCTGCTCAGAATTGTCCCGGTTGTGGGTCCCTCGGCGACCAATTCTTGTCCGACGCGTTCAAGCCCTCCGAACGTCTCGATCTGAACTACCGAAGCGGCTACCGCCTGGACAGCGGCTCGAAATGCAATCTGCTCTTGCGCGAGCAATCGCTCGCTGTCCATTTGCGAGGTCGCGTTTTGTGTGGGAACTACTGGTGGCTGGGCAGAAGCAGGTGCGGCACAAAACAATGGACTGGAAACGAGCAGCATCGATCTGATTCGAGCAACGACAGAGTGGCTCACAAGGGGCACTTTTCTAAATGAGTCAGATTTGGGGAGCGGTTTAAGCATCGTTGGGGAAATAAATATCTAATGTCGTTTGTAGCTAAGAACTCTGTGCATCGTTTTAAGAGTGAGCCGACGGCGTTCGCCGCGGGTTTCGGAGTCGTGGTTGTTCAATGCAATTGATCCTGGTTAAGAAAACGTTCGTGAACATAAATTAGTGTTGGATGACGTGCGCAATTAATTGCGCCACCGTTTTTCGAAGCCCGCAGCAAACGCCGTCGGCTCACAAAACCATTGCACGCTAAGGGGGCATAGCAATGCATTATATCGCAAGTTGCAGCATGAGTCTTTGCGGTGGGAGTTTGGCCCCTGGGAGGCGGTTTGCTGAATTATCGAGCAGGCGCTAAAATGAGTCCTTTGTTCGTTGCGTCAACGGAAGAAATTTGCATGAAACGCGTTGTATTGGCAATGAGCGGGGGAGTTGATAGTTCGGCGGCTGCGCATTTGTTGCTAGAGAGTGGATACGATGTCATTGGCGTTTTCATGCGACATGGCGAAGAATCAGCGGAAAGTTGCAAATTGGCCGACGGCTCGCCCAATCCGCTGCTCCCTATTTTACAAGGCCGAACCGATCACAAACAGGGTTGTTGCAGCGCATCGGATGCCTTGGACGCACGGCGCGTCGCCGATCGACTCAGCATTCCGTTTTATGCGCTCGACCTGCAAGCCGACTTTAGCCGCATCGTCGATTATTTTGTCGACGAATACACCCATGGCAGGACGCCGAATCCTTGCGTGCAGTGCAACAACTGGATCAAATTCGGTCGGCTATTCGACTATGCAGATAGCGTGGATGCTGAGTTCGTTGCGACTGGTCACTATGCGCAGCTGCTCGACGCCGCTGATGGTCCGGCCCTTGTGCGCGGCGTCGATCCAAACAAGGACCAGTCCTACGCGCTCGCCGGTATCGATCGACAGTATCTCAAGCGGATGCTGCTTCCAGTCGGCAGGTTTCACAAACCGGAGATTCGGCGACTCGCCGGCGAAGCCGGCTTGAAGGTAGCCGATAAGCGTGATAGTCAAGAGATCTGCTTCGTGGCCAGCGGCAAGCATGCACAGTTTGTCCGCGATCGTTCCACGGCCGATACAGCCGGCGACATCCTCACAGTCGATGGTCGCATAGTGGGCAAGCACACGGGCATCGAAGCATTCACCATCGGCCAACGCAAGGGGATTGGAATCGCGATGAAGGAGCCCTACTTTGTGGTGCGCATAGACGCCTCAACCCATGCGGTGGTGATCGGTACAAAGTCCGAATTGGCTCAAGCGCAGCTTGTTGCCGAGCAGGTCAATTGGCTGGTCGAACCACCTCTGAACCCTTTCCAAGGTTTTGCGCAGATCCGTTACAACAGTGACGCCGTTCCCGCCTGCATCACACCGTCTGCTGACAAAACTTTCAGTCTGATATTTGATGATCCGACGCACGGCGTTGCGCCAGGTCAGCTATGCGTTATCTATGCGGGTGATCGCGTCTTGGGCGGCGGTTGGATTAAGTAAGCAAACGGCCCGGGCAGATCGAGATTTAGCACGTAGCAGCGGATCTCCGCGACGCTGAATTATCTGCCTCGGAGAGGCTGTGATTTTTTGCAAACGTGGCCGAATCGCGCTGCGACTCGCCTACAAAAAATCACAGCTTGGAGAGGCGGAACCACGTGTTTGCAAAACATTCACCCGCCGATCGCCTCAATAGCGCGCTTGGACATTGATTCTGCACTCCGGCTATTTGGCGGTCGCGAATTCGATTGGCAACGGAATGTTTTTCGCTGTAGCTTCGGCGCGTGTGGTCAGCGAAACCATTTGCTTACCAGCTTTCTCGGGATCATCGCGCACGACCCAAATCAAACGTTGATCTACTTCGTGGGTATCCTTCACGGTTGTTACCGGGTTGCCGCGCTTGGCGATTGCGGTCAGCGCGTCGCGCATCGGCAAATCAATATGCTTGAAATCCTTGAGTTGCTGGTTGCGAGTAATGCCCGCTCGCTCGAAGGCGCCGCCGTCCAACGCAAATCGCAGAGGCGGAGTATCGGCCGGCAAATTCGCATTGGCTTCGTCACCCACCAACCGCAGGGCCGTCTCAATCGGTTCTTGATCAAAGCTGAGACGAATCTTGCGGGACAAATATTCCTCCAGTGACAGCGGCTTGGCTGTGGGTGTCATTACCACTGCTTCCGTCGGCGCGTCGCTTACAAGCGTAGCGCTTTCCAGCGAGGCAATCCAAGAAGACAACAGGATGTTTACAGCGGCTTCTGGGGGAAGATAGGTATTGGCGACCGCAGCGCCTCCTTCAGTGCCAAACCTAGTTTGCTCAGCGAACGCTCGCAGCATCTGTGGATACCGAATCGCCAACGCGCGCCAATAGGGATGCGGTTGCTCCGAAACAAACCAATCCTCCACTGCTGTCGAAGCGCCCGAGATTCTCTGACGCAGCAGTTCACTCAGACGCGGCGCTTCGCGCTCGCTCAACCCAATCAGTTGAGCTTCGATATACCAGGCTGGCTCAAAACGCGTTTGGATCAGCGCGGCGCGCGAGTCAACTTCCAGTAACTCTCGCAATCGGCTTGCCAGCCTTTTGGGCATGCTTGCTAGAATTGACTTGCCTTCGCTGAACAAAAACGACGACGTCAACAGTAAGCTCAAGTCTGCATCTGCATCGGAGACTTGCCACAGTTTTCCCATCTGCGATACCAGCGGTCCAGCAGCGCCTTGCAACTCGGCCGATTCCTTCATTAATGCAGTGGGTCCGAAAGAAAACTCACTTACCGATTGTGCGTCCAGTAGCGGTTGCTGAGCCACGAAGTAACTGTCGCCTGCCACCTTGCTCAATAAAGTCACCGTCGCTGCTTGCTCGTTCGCGACCGAGCCCCAGCCGGTTTTCAGCGCTGACAATGGGAGCGGTTTTGCAAGCTGCACGCGCATGCAAGTCATCAGCACTTCGTTCTCCGCGTAACATGCAACTGTCACGCGGTCGATCGAATCCAACGGCACTCCAGCCCTCTGGCTGATCTGACCGAGGTAGGGCGCAAGTTCATCATTGAACCCAGCCATGAGCAATTTCCCGGTTGCACTGGCCATCAACTGCTTTGGTCGCAACGTTACAAAAATCTGTCCACCTGGCGGCAGCAAATCAAGTGCAATCGGCTTGGGCGCCGCCGGCGGTGCCCACAACAAGTCCTTGCCGGTGGGCACGATTCGATAGACGTCCAAACGCGGATCGCTTGGAATCGCATCTGCTTTAGTCCCTTTCGAATCCGTCAAATC
Source organism: Planctomycetia bacterium (assembly GCA_031367855.1). GTDB lineage: Bacteria > Planctomycetota > Planctomycetia > Pirellulales > Pirellulaceae > Aureliella. The sequence goes on from JANLQO010000461.1 coordinate 8,062, forward strand.
AACGGCCTCGTTGGCGGTGTCGCTGGCGACCGGTTTGGGCGACACTTTGCCGGCGCGGGGTTTCAACACGCCACTTGCAATCAATATTCCCAGCAACGAACAAACAGCTCCCAAGCCGCCGATAAGCGGTAGGGCCCATTTATTTCCCGGCTTCCGCTTCGCTTTCTTGCGAACCCGAGGTTGATTGGTCGCTTGATTGATAGTGGGCTTGCTTGGCAATTTAGGCACCAGCAACTCGGGCGCATCCTGCTTGCGGATGTCAGTTGCAACGGGTTGACTAGCCGGAATTTTTTCCATTTGCTCAGGTGCAGTGACGATGGGCGGTCTTGCCGAAAGGCGTTCAACATTTCGTGGATCGCTGTTGTCGTTTTGCGTATCTCTGTTGCTTACTTTATCGCTAACGTTGCGTTCAACGGGAGGTGTAGGTTGGCTATTGGAAATCGGTTGCGGAGTTATTGGTTGGTTTTTTGATTGAGCCGTCCCTGGGACTCTCACTGTTGCCGCCGCCTGCACGGACTTGGGTGCTTCAGCCACTACGCGTTTAGCAGGTTGAAGTACGGCAGGTTGAAGTACCGTTGGTTGAAGTACCGTTGGTTGAAGTACCGTTGGTTGAAGTACCTTTGGTTGCTCGGCAACAATGGCGTTAGCTTCATTTGCGGCGGATTTCGGCACAGCGCTTTGCGATGGTTGCTTGGCTGGTGGTGCGAGTTGCTTAGCCGGAGTTGCAACCGGCTTTGCTGGAAAAAATGTCGTCTGCTTTTCGACTCGCTGCCTAGCAACTGGTCCTGTCGCTACCGCCACCGAAGCGGCATCGAGCGCCTGGCAGAGTTGCTCGG
>JANLQO010000178.1:0-1822 GCA_031367855.1 Planctomycetia bacterium
ATTGCACCTTGGACGAACTAAGAAACACAAAAAGCGGCATCTATGGAATACTCATTTGTGCCTCAACTCGCGATTATTGGATAAAGTGACTCGACTGCTAACAATCGCAATTCGGCAAAGCTCCAGGCCGTGGGCGGCATCCCCTTCTAAAACTGGGAGGTTGCGGCCGGATCGCTTCCAGACGGCCTGCACGTAAACTCCTTCAGCGGCGCGATCAGTGGTACCCCCGCCAAAACGGGAGTCTTCGAATTTACCATCCGTGTCCGCGATTACGATGAGAAAGCGCCCGGGCAGAGTCGAAATCTGGGGGTGGAGATTGGCCTCAGTTGATTCACCAGCACCCAGCCGAAGTGCTCAATGCTGTTTTGATGGGGCGGCTGGCCAAGCCGCTAACGGCTGAATCACTCTACCGATCAATTCAGGTAGCGCTCGATGTGGCGGATCCAGCTGCTTGGAATGCTGCACCAAAAAGCGCCGAGTTTGCTAATTTATTCCCGGATGTTCTCACCGAGGAATCACTCGCCAATGTCTCGCAAGGATTATGGCTAACGAACAGCCCGTCGATTCGAGAAATGGTTTCCGCGAAGAATTCGAAGGTAGTGCAGCAAGTCCTTCAGATCGAAGCGGCGGATCGCTTGGTCGAGCAATTGTTTGAATTGATTATGGGACGTGGTCCCGATGACGAAGAGTTGGCTCACTGCGTAGGCTTCTTGAACGCGCGCGTGGATCAGCGCCAGGCGGCCGTCGAGAATTTGACTTGGGCTTTAATCACCAGCGCTGAGTTTCGATTCAATCATTAGTTCATCGTAGGTCGGTGGCTCCGACCGCCGACATAAAAACTGAGATTATTCATGGGAAACGGGAGTTCTTCAGAAGCACCGCAACCGTGCCTTTCCGGTACTCGGGTCGGCAACGTCGATCATCGTTTGCATCGTCGCTTGTTCTTGCAAGGCAGTTTGGCTGGCGCCGCCTCCGTGGCAAGTTTCCAGAGTCTTTTTAGCGTGCCGGCGTTCGCGGACTCAGTGAAAGCTCGCGGCAAGCGCTGCATTTTGTTGTGGCTATGCGGGGCGCCCAGTCAATTTAAAACTTGGGATCCCAAACCTGGGACACCCACCAGCGGCCCCTTTGGTTCGATTCCAACTGCGATACCCGGCGTTCACCTTAGTTCGCTGATGCCCAAGTGTGCAACGATTTTAGATAAGCTGACCGTCGTGCGCTCGATGTCCACGGAACCGAAGGAACACCTGCAAGCGATCGATATGTTGACGCGCGACGAACCGCCGCGACCACCGTTCACTCGACCCATTCTTGGTTCCGTGTTGGCGAAGCAACTGGGGCAACTCGATAGCCCTGTGCCGCAATTCGTCTTGCTCGATCCTTGCCCGGAAGGTAACGAATTCAAGGCGTTCAAGGCGGCGAACTGGGCCGGGTGGTTGGGTGCCGAGTACGGTCCCGTTCGTTTTGGCGGTGAATATAAAATCGAAAATGTGAAGTTGCCCGAGGGTCTGTCCGAAGCAGATCATGCGGACCGTGAGGCACTGCGATCGTTCCTCAGTCGCAAGTTTTCAAACGATCGGCAAGCAGCATCGGTTCAGTCATACAACGCAGTTTTCGAGCGCGTGAAGGGATTGATGAAAGCGGCTCCATTGTTCGATCTCAACGCATTACCTGAGGATGATCGCCAGCGATATGGCCCGGGCTTGTTCGCGCAGTATTCGCTGCTGGCCCGCCACTTGATTGAAAATGGATCGACGTTTGTGATGGTTGCCAACGGAATGCCTTGGGATTGCCACGTGATGAATCACGAAACCCATCAGATGCT
>JANLQO010000185.1:0-14170 GCA_031367855.1 Planctomycetia bacterium
ATTCTCAAAGATACTCTCGAAGAGCTTGGCAACCCAAGGTCGAGTGTAGCATACGCAAGCTGGACTGGAACGCTTCGACATCTCATTGAAATCGTCGAAGCAAACCTAGAAAAACGTAGTGACTGAGCCGACCACATCGGAATCGGAGAAATAGTTTCCACTCAGTTGGTTGTTATGGCATGCGGTTGGCTAAGGGGTTTAATGGGCTAATTTAGGGTCGCTGAAGTGACCCCCTTGCATAGCCGCTACTCCCCTTCCCCTCCGGTACTCCGGGGGGAAGCACTGTCATGGGGGGACTTGTTTTTTGAGATGAGCGCGCACGATGAGCGCTCCTACGCTTAGCGTAAGTTTTTTGTAACTCGTTGTCTAGCGATTTGTGGGCTGCTGGCACGTCTCGTCAGCTTGCGTGGTTTGTTCTCGCCACCCTGGTAGAAATCCGAAGCTCGAAAGCTCCACACTGTCTTATCCGGCGTTCAAACCGCTGACAGAGCATCACGCTTCTTCGACGGGCTTGTTGAATACAAGCGAAGTTGTATTCGATACCCTCGGGGCCGAGACGATGTTGTCAGTGTGCCTTGCAGCGACGACAAGTCAGTCAGAACCTCGAGCTTCGGACGTATTGGATTTTACTTCTGGATCTTCGTCGATACAAACTCCCAATCGAATCAAAAGTGGAATCAACAGATCGCCGATATTTGTTGCGCCACGGCGCTTCTTTGTCGACATGTCGATTAAGGGCTTTGCTTCTTCTTCGTAAGTCGCTTTCGGTAGCCAGTTCAACGCGAAGTTCATATCACGAATTGTTTGATCCAGTGGCGTCGAGTGGTCGCGATGAAACTCACGGATCTTGGACAGCATGTACTCACGTTTAATTCCGTGGCCACGCCATACCTGCCGACCACCTACAAGTTGATAGACCATACGCATGGCTCGATTGGCAATGCGACAACGACGATCGCGTGGATCGACTTTTTGCTGTGCCCAGAGTGCAGATAAGCCGCGATAGTGCGCATTACACTTAATCAGGTTTTCTGCGATCAGCATAGCCGCGCTGCGGAGCTTCCGATTGCATTGTCGCACAAGTGTTCCGTCGGCTCGATCAACCTCATCACTTTGGTAGCGTGACGGATATAAACCAGCTCGACCGTTGATAGCCTTTGCTGTTGCATAGTGCTCGATTGGACCAGCTTCACCTGCTAGCCTCGCAGCCGAAACGATGTTTATCCCCGTTACGGTCAAGAGCAAAATATATGGCGTTTTTACGAGAAAACTAGCCATTTCCACCTCAGATGCATCTATTTGTTTAGCGAGCAAGCTACGGACATCGTTAAGTTGTTGCCACTGACGCACGAGCATGGGAGAAAGCTCTGAAGGCTCGCTCGCAGTGCTTGACCAAGCGACAATTTTTTCAACAGTCTGAGTCCGAAAGCGTGCCTTCACACTTGCAAGATAGTTCGCAATACCGTTCACGCCTGCTGTCTGTACCTCGACAGGTGAAGTGAACCTTAACGCCACAGGAATAGCGATCGACTCATGAAACAGTGAATCCTCTTCGAACAGATCTGCGTAGCCCGGCATGGTCAAATGCAACAGTCGACGAATCTGCACCATCGTGCGTGAGCGTTGTTTGACGAGGTTGCAACGATGGCGCGAGATGGCTTGCAACGAAAGGTACTCTTCCGAAACAGGCAAGGTGGCTAAGCCATAACCGTTGATAGCCGCATGAAAAATGGCTTCGAGATCATGGTCATCCGTCTTGTCACCCGGATGCAACGGACCTCGATAATGACTGGATGCGAAAGGATGAACAATTCGCGTATCGAAGCCGGCTTGGCGAAATGCGCGGTAAACCGGTTTGTGATAAATGCCCGTCATTTCAATTGCGGCAATACAGTCGCTCAAACCATGCGACTTGCAAACATCGGCGACTTGCTGAGTCATGGCTCGCAATGTTCCAGAAGTGTGCTCGACGATTTTCGGCTCGACTATGACCTTGCCATAGAAGTCGCACAGCATCCACTTGGATCGGCGCTTGGCGCAGTCGACTGCTATTACGCCGAAGTGCTCCGGCCCCACCGCTTTCACTCGATCTTGGACAAGCCCCTTGGGCTTACCGATAAAGCGATTCTTGGAGGCCGAAAGTTCTCGTTTTTTTGTTTTCGTAACCATCTGACCGTCTCCTAACTGAAGGTGCGGCAAATTCCTCCAATAGAAGTGATCTGGTAGTCCTTTTAAAGCTTTTTATTAAACTTGGCGACATACCAGGGGCCGGGGGATGAGGGGCTTGATGATGGCGAGTCAAGCGCCAGGTCGATCTGAGCTAGAACCCACTCCGTTTCGAGCTCAACTTGCTTACCTGCAGGACGCAAGACGCGTAAACATTTCGAGAGCATAAAGCGATCTCGGGCTTCATTGTGAAGTCGACTTTGGCTAACGCCGACGGCTCACGATAGTTGCTGGCGCTGACGCACACTCTGACGATGCGCGCGCAGTTGGTAACAGTGCCGCGTATGAAATTGCTTAGATAGTTGCTCGCCCGCTCAGTCGCAGTTTACGCTTCTCTAGGACCTGTTTCCACAGACGAAGAATTGTTGACGCAGAGCGTAATAGCACTTATGCGTGGGCAACCGAACTTGCCGCCTAGCGTTTCACGACCCAAATGTTGCGGTAAACGACTGGATTGCCATGACCTTGCAAATAAATGCCTTCGGCAGATTTGCCTTCGGGTAAACGACCGGGTGTGCCGTTCTTTAGGTCAAGTTTTTCGTGAATCGTAACGCCGTTGTGTTTGATGGTCGCTTGAGCATTCTGGATTTTTTTGCCAGCGTCATCGTACTTGGCGGCCTTGAACTCAATGTCATACGTCTGCCAACTCAGCGGTGGGTAGCACATGTTGACCGATGGCTTGGCGATACTGTAGATGCCGCCGCAGTCGTTGTTCTCGCCCGTTAGACCGAAAGAGTCGAGAACCTGCAGCTCATAGCGACTCTGCAGATACACGCCGCTGTTACCGCGCGCCTGACCTCGCGCCAAGGGGCGGAAAGGAGTGCGAAATTCGATGTGAAAGAAATGGTCGCCGAACTTTTCAGTCGATGAGCAATCAGCCGCCAGCAGTTTGTCTTCGGCTAACTTGCCATTCTCGAACCTTTCAGCTGTCGTTCCGTCAAACAATACCAAAGCACCTTGCGCGGGCTTTTGTCCGAGAGTCGGACTTTCGCGTTTGACTTGCATCAACGTGCCGAGAGCGTCACCGTCAAGCGAGCTGACTTTCAGTTTACCATCGGCGATCTCCAGCTTGAATTCGTCACCCTTGAATTTGGCAATTTGTCCATCCAAGGCTCCATCGCTTTCTTTCTTTGCAGTACCGGCTTTGTAACCATCGCCCGGCAACCCCCCGGGGTATCCAACGCAATGAAATTTTCCTTCGCCGAGCGCGATTACCTGCGCACCCCAAGTTTGACCGCCCTCGACCACGCCAACATACTCACCCTGGACTGCAAAGTCCTTGCCCGCCGACGCTACATCCAAATACGTCGGGACATCATCATCGGCTGCTTGGGTGATACTAAATGTGAGGGCAATCAGTCCCAGGCACAACGCTCCGGTGGCCAAGGGGCTTGTCAGTTCTCGAATAGTCATCAGCAATTACTTTCTGCCAAGAGTGGGTATTATCATCATGTGAGGAAAGCGAGTTCGACAGCAAGTCATTGTAGCTGGCGCGTGCCAGTCATCAACGCGGGGCGTGCCACTGGCCATTAATGCCTCCGCAGTAAAAAGCATAAGCGGCCTGCGAGGAATTGCGAATTCAATTACACTTGAGAGCGCGTCGAGATCACTGACCCAAACCATAAAACGCGAATACTTTGCAATCTAATAAGCCCACGCCGATAGCCAGCCGAGCGGAAAATCGTGAACCTGAGATTAACGAGTTGGTCGTGGCGCCCCCTGCTGCCGCGACCGGAATTGGCATCCGCAATCTTGTGGTTCGGCTGGGAGATCAGACCGTGCTCAGTGGCCTTTCGCTGGACGTCGCGCCTGGTGAAATCGTAGCCCTTTTGGGCGCCTCGGGGTGTGGAAAAAGCACGTTATTGCGAGCGATCGCTCGGCTGGTTTCGCCTTCAGCGGGCGAGGTGACATTTTCAAAACCCAACCGACGAGCAGGCGATTTGGCTTTTGTTTTTCAAGATGCGACGCTATTGCCTTGGCGGACGGTTACTGAAAACGTGATCCTGCCGCTCCAACTCGGCAATCGTGGAAGAGATGGCAGTCAGGCAGCCGTCCAGTCGGCGCTGGCTGCCGTGGGACTCGCCGAGCGCGATTATGCAAAATTTCCTCGTGAGTTATCGGGGGGAATGCGCATGCGGACTTCGATCGCACGCGCACTCGTGACAGATCCCTCGATTCTGTTGCTCGACGAACCTTTCGCAGCGCTCGACGATATCTTGCGCAATCGCTTGAATGACTTGCTACTCGAATTGTGGCAAGAGCGTCAACGCACGATTCTGTTTGTAACGCACAACATCGCCGAAGCTATTTACTTGAGTCACCGAATTGCGATCTTTGGTAGCGGCAAGATCGCTGAAATCGTAGCCAACCCGTTGCCTTGGCCGCGCTGCGCCGCGCATCGATCAAGCCCCGAGTTCGCCGCATTTTTCGGTCATGTTAGCCAACAACTGGCTGCCGCGTAGGATTGGACCCAATTTGCCAGACGCAGTTGCAGGCACACGTCTGCGCCTATTTTTCGGTTGAACAACTACAGACCTTGACGGCGTTGATAAGGATGGCCCAAGCCACCTGGATTGTGCGTGCCTCAGCGATGGTCACACCCGGCAGATGCGCCCCACTAACTCAAAGTCAGTCTCTCAATCGCACGTTATTCCAGAATGAACCAATTTAACGTTATCTAGTACGCCGGCATTTTGGTAAAATGGTGGAGTGGTCATTATTTGCGGAAAAAGTACTTGTCCAAGGGAATTGTGGATGCGAAACGGCGATCGAGAACTACGAAGTAGCGGCCTGCTGGCAGCGGCGAAGTTAACGCTGATCGTCTTTTTGACGTTTGTTCTTTCGATAGATTTAACCGTGGCGGATGAACCCGATGCTGCCTTCGAGAATCATATCCGTCCCGTGCTGGTTGAAACCTGTTTTCGCTGCCATGGCGATTCGAAAGTCTCCGGCGAACTGCGGGTCGATTCTCGCGACTCGCTGCTGGCCGGCGGCGATTCCGGTCCGGCGATTGTACCTGGTTCACCCGAGTCGAGCTTGCTCGTAAAAGCCATCGAGCGTCACACCGATGTCTCGGCAATGCCGCCGGATGTCGACAAAGCTCTACGGCCAGAACAAGTGGCTGCATTTGTAAAATGGATTCGCCAAGGTGCGAATTGGCCTGCCAATTTCAAGAAATTCGAAAGTAGCACGCATTGGGCCATTGAACCGATTCGAGTGGCTGAACCGCCTAGAGCAAGCAACTCTGAAAGTGCGATCGATGCCTTCATTCGCAGTAAACAGCGGACGCTTGGAATCGATCACGCGCCTCAAGCCGCCAAAAACAGCCTGATTCGTCGAGCGACCTTCGACCTAACAGGGCTTCCGCCAACGCCCGCAGAAGTCGCGGCCTTTGAACAAGATACTTCTCCAATAGCCTATGCTACGCTGGTCGATCGACTGCTGGACTCCAAAGATTACGGTAGACGTTGGGCGCGGCATTGGCTGGACGTCGTGCGCTACGCGGACACCGCAGGCGAGACCGCCGATTATCCAGTCCCTTTCGCTTGGCGATATCGAAACTACGTTATCGACGCCTTCAACGCAGACAAACCCTACGACCAATTCATCCAAGAGCAGATTGCTGGAGACGTTCTAGCAAACCAGACAGCCGGCGATCGCTACGCAGAACAAATCACTGCAACCGGGTACTTGGCCATCTCGCGTCGATTTGGGTTCGATTCTGAGAATTACCATCACTTAACGATCCAAGACACGATCGACAACTTGGGGCAGACCGTATTGGGTTTAAGCCTAGGTTGTGCGCGCTGTCACGATCACAAATTCGATCCGGTTTCCATGCGCGACTATTACGGTCTGTATGCAATCTTTGACAGTAGCAGGTACTCGTTTCCTGGCTCAGAGCAAAAGCAAAAGGTGCGATCGATGGCACCGCTCCTGCCACCCGCGGAAGCGTTACCCAAATGGCGTGACTTCGATCAACGTGTGGCGTTGTTGACGACATCTCTTGAGAAACGCAAGCAGTCGACACCGTCAGCAATCCTTCGTTCGTTGAACGACATGGATGGCGATTTTGAAATGCAAGCTCCTGCCGCGGGCGGCAGCAACGGGGTGCTCGTCCCACCTTGGCTCTATGAAGGTAAAATCGCAGTGACCAGCGCGGCGCAGAGTCCCTTTAAAAACTTGTATGCGCGGGGTAAAGTCGGTGCAAGCATCGCTGCGGGCGCAGGCCCCTACCGGATCGCTCAGTCGCTTTATCCACGCCGCCATCGCGACAACTGCCGCGTGCTCAGTCTAAATCTTGATTTTCGCGTCGAACAGAATTCACAAGCGACTGGTGTTCATCGCTTTTGGATCGGTTCCAATCCAAACTCACCCGCCTTGGCGGTGCAAATCGGTACCGAATCCGTCTCATTGCAAAGTGGCGATGAGTTAGCCTGGATTGGCAAAGTCATGCCCCACGAGTGGCATAATCTCCAACTGCATTTGAATTTGATGGACGGCACGATCATTACTTCGTTGGCTGCAGGAAGCTATTTCAACCAGATCATACATGAAGCAATGTCGACTTCGCTTCAACCGGAAGCTATCGACTTTGTGGTGCTCGAATCCCGTGGTGAACAAGCGGCCTGTGCGATTGAATTCGATAATCTAGGAGTTCAAGGAGAGTCGATTCCGCCAGCCACAGTTTATTTGTCGAGTGTGGAAAGTACGGGACCAATCGTTGATGAGAGCGAACTTACGCGTCAACTCGCTGAGCTGATTGGAATGGGCGGCGATTTTGAATTCCAGACGGAAGGCCAACCGCCAGATAGACCCTGGAATCCTGGACCCAACAGCGTTGTCAGACTCGCGAGCCGCGCGCAAAGCTCGCTCAACAATCTGTTCCCCATCGGTAAACTCGGCGTTCACATGCCGAATCGTGCCGAGTATGACGGATTTGGATTGACGCTTCCCAAAACTTGGACAACGCCAGCGGCCGAGCGACTTTTTGCAACGTTTGATTTTCGGATCGCAGAAGTCGCCGCTGGTGATGACGGCTCATGGCGTTTCTACGTCGGTCACGGTCCAGGCAACTCCGCCGCAGTCGAGTTGTACTTCAACGGCAAGCAGATATTCCAACGTAGCGGCGATGCTCGCGAGCCTATCCACTCGATTAATCCTGCTCAGTGGAATCAAGTGCAGCTGAAGCTCGACATGAAACAAAAATCCTACCAGGGGACGTTTCGTACAGGTGACGATGTTGTGACGTTTCAGGGTGAATTTGCAACTGGCTGGGATGGCTCGATTGATTACTCTTTTATCGATAGTTATGGTCACATCGGTGGAGTCCGCCCCGCGATCGACGTTGATAACTACGAGATTCGCGACACGATAATTGAAATCGATAGTAGTCAAGATGTTGTTTCGACGAACGCCGGGAGCACCGCACGACATGAGCAAGCACTTGCCTTAAAGCAGGCGATTATCGAATGCAAGTCCAAGGCCCAAAAAGATGCGGAAGAGCTAAACAGACTGCTGGTTGAAGGCCCGTTTGAGATGGCCTACAGTGTTTCCGAGGGAACACCGCATAACGTACGATTGCAACTACGTGGCGATCCTAGCCAACTCGGCGAAGAAGTCCCACGCGGATTCATCAAGATCCTCGGAAACGAAGCACTGCCTCAGAATACGGCTGGAAGCGGTCGTGCTGAGCTGGCACGTTGGTTGACTCGTACTGAGAACCCGCTGACCGCTCGTGTGATGGTAAACCGCATTTGGCAATACCATTTCGGCACAGGGCTGGTTAAGACGCCAAACGATTTTGGTGTCCGCGGTCTGCCTCCGACGCACCCCGATTTGCTTGACTACCTTGCGTCCGAATTTGTCCGCAACGGCTGGTCCATCAAGTCAATGCATCGACTCATGATGCTCAGCGAAACCTATCAGCAGTCGTCTAGCTCTGTGCCCACACCCTCAGCGTCGGAACCCGCGTCGGAGATTCTCAGCCGTGATCTTTACACGCAATTTACCCGGCGCAGGCTATCTGCGGAAGAGATTCGCGATGCGATACTTTTGGTCAGTGGCGAACTGGATCGACAACCTGGGAAAGAACACCCGTTTCCGTCGCCAATTAACTTCGGCTACACGCAGCATGGCCCCTTCAATGCTGTTTATGATCACAATAAGCGCAGCGTCTACTTGATGACGCAGCGTCTGAAGCGACATCCCTATTTGGCGTTGTTTGATGGCGCTGACCCCAACTCGAGCACGGCAGAGCGTTTGGAAACAACCGTGCCCACGCAAGCCCTTTATTTCCTCAACGACCCGTTCATATATGCTAAGTCCGAAGCCTGGGCTCGGCGGCTCATGGAACAGTGCTCTACGCCAGCGCAGCGCATAGATGAGGCTTATGCGGCTGCGTTCGGTCGCTCGGCCACCCCGTCGGAACAAGCGAACTCAAATGATTTTGTCGAATCTTATAAAGCTGAGCTAGCGACGCTGCCCCAAGGCAGTTCCGAAGTTATCGCGTTGGCGGCGCTGCTGAGAACACTTTTTGCCAGCAACGAATTCCTGCACATAGATTGATGGATGCCCGCAAAATGAAACTCAACTCTGTTTATGACCCGGCTCGTCGCGGTGTTCTGCGCTCGATGATCGGGGGATCGTTATTGCTGCCTGGTATCGCGTCCCAGTTGCTGGCTGAGGAATTGCGTTCCGCCGATCCACTGGCACCTAAGCCAACGCATTTTCCCGCCAAAGCGAAGCGAGTTATTTTTCTTTTTATGAGCGGCGGGGTTTCACATGTCGATTCCTTTGACCCGAAGCCCAAACTGGTCGCCGATGCTGGTAAGACTGTTCCAGTCAATGAATTTCAAGGCCGAAAAGGGGAATTTAGTATGTTCCTCAAATCCCCGCAGTGGAAATTCAATCACCATGGGCAATGCGGAACGGAAGTCAGCGAATTGTTTCCGCACGTCGCAGAGTGTGTCGACGAGCTGTGTGTGATCCGTTCGATGAAGTCGGATCATACCAACCACTATGAAGCGACGCTGGGTATTCATACCGGTTCGTTTACATTCGCCCGTCCGAGCATAGGTTCCTGGTTGAGCTACGGGTTGGGGACGGAGAACCGCAATTTGCCTTCGTTCGTCGTCATCGCGCCGCACTCCCCTTACGCGGGCGGCCAAGTTTGGGGAAGCGATTTTCTTCCCGGTTCGCATCAAGGTACGTTGGTGGTGCCAGGTGCCACACCGGTTGCCAATATTCAACGCCGCGCTGCCAGTGGTCGTTTACAGGAATTGGAACTGGAGGCCATCACACGCCTGAACAAAGAGCATTTGGCTTCCCGGTCCGAAGACCCTGCGTTGGCCGCACGCATGAAATCGTTCGAAACGGCGTTTGGCATGCAAGCCGAAATGCCAGAAGTTTTCGATCTTTCCAAGGAGGACGATCAAACGCTGGCAATGTATGGCCTGGAACGTGGCAGCACGAGCGGTTTCGCTTGGCAGTGCCTGGTCGCCAGACGCTTGGCAGAGCATGGTGTTCGTTTCATCGAACTGATTGACGTAGGATCGTCGGCGAATTGGGATGCACACGGAGACATGATGACCCATGTACCGTTAGCAAAAAATGTCGACCAACCCATCGCAGGACTGTTGAAGGACTTGAAGCGGCGCGGCATGCTGGATGATACTCTCGTTGTCTGGACGACCGAATTTGGACGCACGCCATTTAACGCAGCCGCCGGAGCTGCTGGCCGCGAACATCATCACTGGGTCTACTCTTCATGGTTGGCTGGTGCCGGTGTAAAGCCTGGAATAACCTTCGGCGAGTCCGACGAATACGGAATTGACGTCGCCAAGAATGCCGTCCATGTGCATGATTTTCATGCTACCATTCTGCACTTGATGGGACTGGACCATGAGCGGCTGACGTATCGCCATACCGGTCGCGACTATCGTTTAACCGACGTAGCTGGCCGCGTTGTTAAAGAGATTTTGGCGTAAATCCGTCCAGCAGTTCACTTTGGGGAGCCGCTTAAATGGGAAGCGACTCGCTGACAAACTTCGTTGCTTGCGACTCAGGTCGACGCATAACGCCAGCAACCGATAAGACACCCAAACTGGCCATATGAATCAACCAGCATCCGTCGTCGACCATCACGGTTCGGACGGTGATTCCAGCGATGAAGAGCATCACCGATAGATACAAGACTTGCGTGGCAATGCACTGACAGCCGTGGCGTTGTGTGTACAAGCCAACAATGGCCCACACTGCCAGTAGCGGCACCAGGATACCGGCCCACGACGCAATACTCTGAATGAACTGTTCCAACTTCGAATCCTTTCGAAACGGACCATTGGCAGACAAAGCTGCTAGCAAATTGCGTTATCTATTTCGTGATCTCGGAAAACTTGAGCCGAAATTGATGTCGCAGATGATTTTTATCAACGTGCAACAGCCAAAGCAATTGCAAAAGCGAATAGGCCAAACACAAGTTTGTGAGACTAGCTAGCCTGCGCAGATTGCGAGCGATTGGAATGCCAGGTGCTTCTGCTAAATGGAAACGGCTGAATCGATTTTGCTCAACCTGCCGGTTTGGGGCGTTCGATTCCTTAGATAAACCGTACCTCGTTGGCAGCGGTTGAAGGCGAGGCATTTGTCTTGACTCAGGGGAAACTTGATGCGTTTAGGCTCAACGCTGATATGCAGGCTTGTTCAGTCTACGTCGAGCCACCATCGTCCGTGGCAGATCGCACTGGCTGTTACGGCTGGCATGCTACTGGGCATCCTGCCAAAGATCTCGTTGCTGTTTTTGATTGTGGGCATGATCTGTTTTGTCATCCCTGCGCATCTCCCACTGCTCGTTGTGACTGCGATTCTAATTTCGTTCACATTCCCACTGCTCGAATCCACTTTGGGACGTATCGGGCTTTGGTCGCTCACGCACCCGCAATTGGCTGCCTACTGGATACGTCTGGACAGTTTACCATGGGTGCCCTGGCTAGGCATACATAACACTGTCGCACATGGAAGTCTCATAGCTTGGCTCGCCGCAGCCGTGCCTGTCTACGTAAGTTGTCGGGTTGTCGGTCGAATTCTAATGGATGAAGCGATGGCTGATACAGTTGCCGCAGGACTACTTTCAGCTGATGCCAGTCCCTATACCAGTGCAGTAGATCAGAATCATGAAATTCGCCCGCTTGCAGGCATGCGAGAACCGGGGTCAGTTAGCGTTGGTATCGAACCGCCGATTGTGATTTGGGATGACATCCAACACGATCAGCAGGCTGAAGACCATTCGCGGTCCTATCTGTCCTATTTCGACATGGGTGTCGACATAGACTTAGCGACCGGAATGGAAGCGAGCCGCTCGGATCAGGTTATTCGCCGAGCTGCTGAAACAGCGGCATGGGCGGAGGAACTGATCACTGATGAATTACTAATGGACGAACGAAGCGGACCCACCGTTCATGGTGTGCCGAACAAAACGCTGTCTGTTCAACCTGCTCACGCGGCATTGGATGATGAGGAACGCTGGTTGATTGAGACCACCATCGAAATGGTACGTATCGCCGAACGCGCGGTTACCAATCAAGCAGCACTTAAAGCCAGGCAATCGGGCGACGCACAGGACGGCGCCAGTCATCAATCCTCTATTCAGGAGAGCTCCGAAATTCAAACCGGAAACGCCATGCAGGTAGTGAACGTAAATTTCCAACCCATACCGGGCAAGTCAACATCGCAAAGCTCATCAGCGAATGCGGATGCGCCGTTAACAGAGTCCCCCATTCGACGCGAGCAGTTTCCGCACGCCGATCATCGGAGCCATTTGGACAAAACCCGGGCGGGAGTTCCAAGCGGAGTTGTTAATCAGCCCAGAGAAGAAGCGCTGCACTACTTGCTTCGTCACTTGAAGGGTATTCAACAAAAGGCGCAAAACCCATGACGGCAAGTTCGCGAAGGTACTGGTGCGGCCTGTGCTTGTGCGCAGTACTAGCATGCGCAATGCTCATCGAGCCAGTGCAGCGAATCATCAAGCGTACTGCCATTGAGTATGCTTTTGGTGGACGCGTATCGGTCGCCAATGTTCATGTACATCAGTCGCAGGAGTTGTTGGAAATCAACCAGCTTCACAGTGCGCAATTTGATGAGGCCACGTCAGTCAACGTAACCGTTGACCGCGGGTTGGTAAAGTTTGACATGCCAGCGCTCGTCGATAAACGCTTCGTTAGCTCCAGGGTAAAACTGCAAGGTGTGAAAATTGAACTGGCGGCTTTGCCATTGACAAAGCCCACGCTTACGGCTGTCAATCCATGGCAGGCAGCATTCGAGGAGGTCATGGTCGCCTTCCAATGGGACCACCTACGCGAGGATTGCCAAGCTTTGTTAAAAGCGGATAACGTCCTCACTGAGCTCGACCAGAGAATGCGTGGCTGGTTACTGAGGTCGCAACAGATCATGTTTCACAGCGACCAATTGACACGGGCAATTCAAGCCCATTCAAATCCGCTGCGTCACCAAACCGAGATCCGCAATCAACTGACGCAGCTCGAGCAATTGCGATTGGAGCAAGCCAATCTTCAAAAACAATTTAGTAGCGTCAACGCGATCCTTGCAAGTCAATTGAAAGAGATTCAGTCGACGGGCGAGAAGGACATCGCAGTTATGCGCGCCAAACGCGATGGTCAAGCGGCTTCGTTGGGAGCCCTGGCGGCAGAACAGCTAGTATCTGAGTGGACTAAACAACTGCTCTCGCGACAACTGCAGCTCAGCCAAGCCGTGGCCACGTTGTTGCCGGCCGATTCTCGCGGCAATCCGGACAATGTTGATGTTCGAAGTGAAACTGCTAGTAGTTCGTTGATCTCGCTGTCAGGCATTGAGGTCGATGGTTTTCTCAGCGATTCATTGCAACGCTTTCCATTTACTGCGACCGGCCAATATGCAACGCGTCCGAAGGTAGGCTATCAACTTGGTCGCTCAACTGCATGGTCAATTCTTTTCCAAGCGGACAGTTTCGCGAATCAGCTGGAGCTTGAGTCGTTCAACACCGACGATTCGTGGAAGGTAAAATCACGCGTTTGCGAGTGCAATCCAAACTCGTCCTCACCCAGCGATTTTTCACTGGTCGGCGCGCACCGCACTAACCCAACCGAGGCGGCAGTGTTCGAGCTTGCAGCAGCGATCAGCGAGCACCGACTAAGTGGTAAGGCACGCATGAACTTAGGGAAATACCGCGCGTTCATTAGACTTCCATGTGCCAGCAACGCTGATATGGCGGCAACGGAGTTAACTCCGGTTTCGGCAACAGCGGCTCTCAACGACCATTGGATCGAGTTCACGCTGACCGGCAGTTTGTGCGCAGCTCAGCTCAAGCTCGATAGCGATTTGCCCGCCGAGTTTTCGAATGTGATGGGAAACAGCATGCTCAAACGACTTGAAACGCATTGCAGCGAGAGTGAATCCAAGTTTCGGGTAACCCTAAATGCCAAAGTAGAAGAACTCAGCAAACGCATTGGCTTGGTGGCTCAGAATGGTCAGCAAACGGTAGCCAAACAAAGTGAGGCATTGAAGGCGATGCATCAAGAACTGGCTCAATTCTTACAATTTCGCGAAGGGTTCGAATACGCCCGGTTACCAACGAAAACGGGCGAGAATCGCTAGGTGATCCCGCCGCGTTTCACCACCCCGGGTGTGCTCGAAGTGAGAGCAGAGCGAACCGTGGTACGAGTTCTCGATCATGTCGCGCTTACTAAAAACTTAACTCCTCGAACGGTCTGCTCGCGGTCGTTCGTAGATGCAGGGTGTGGCTACATTGAATCGGTTTTCACGCTGAAGGCCTGGAAGAAAATAGCCCAGGGTCGTGCAGCGCACCCTGGGTTACGCACGCGTGAAATCGGCGGCGAGTGGTTGTGTGACTATTGCCCTTCGCTCCACCGAGCCGCTACTTTGGCGATGTTGC
>JANLQO010000199.1:0-2876 GCA_031367855.1 Planctomycetia bacterium
GGTTGCTCGGGGAAGCGGCCATCGCCTTCCGAGCCAATTGTGCGGCATGCTCAAACTCCAGCACCGCCTCGGAGGTCTTGCCTAACAAATCGAGAATCTCTCCCTTGCGAAAGAATGCGACAATGGTCGTATGTTCGAGCGAAGTTGAATCTCCTTGCTGGGTGACTCGCTGCAGGCCGTCGAGAGCGGTCTGCAAGATACTCTCCCGCAACTTGATCGTACCTGGTCGCGAGGCTAATTCGGATTGGACTTTGGTTACCAAGCTATTGAGCGACTCGATGGCGATTTGTCGTTGCTGTTGCGCCTCATCAGCGGCTAATTGAATTTGCTCGTTAGCCCGCTCAACATTCGTCTTCTCAATTCTTAATTTGCTCTCCGCTCGACTAATCGAGAAGGCTGCGTAGGCTGATCCCATAGCCAGCACCAGCAGCAGTGTGGCGACCGAGCCTGACAGTGTGGCGATCCCAGGATTTCGGCGACACCAACGAGTGAATTTTTCGTAGGAAGTCGTTGGCCGTGCAAGGATGGCATCGCCGCGCAGCCAACGCTTCAAATCCAGTGAAAGTTCCTGGGCTGTCTCGTATCGCCTGCCCGGATCGCGGTGCATGGCTTTAAGGCAAATTGTTTCTAAGTCGGCGGGAATCGAAGAGTTCAGCGACCGCGGCGCTGCCGGCTCATCGCATTCGATGCGTTTGAGTACCGTGTGGATCGCACCGCGGAACGGTACTTCGCCCGTCAAAGACTCGTACAGGGTAACTCCCAAGCTGTAGATATCGCTGCGGGCATCGACGGATTCGGGATTCACCACATGCTCGGGGCTCATGTAGGACGGTGTTCCCAAAAGCGTACCTGTTTGAGTTACTTGTGTGGTCACGCTGATGTGGCGCGCAAGTCCGAAGTCAGCCAGCTTGGCAACCTCGCGTTGTACCGTGTGAGTGGGCGGAGTCTCTTTATTTGGATCCGTGTGAACTCCACGGTCGGAATCGAAGAGCAGAATGTTACTGGGTTTAATATCGCGATGGATCAAGCCAGCCTGATGGGCAGCCCAAAGACCGTCGGCGATATCTGCCGTCCATTCAGCAGCCCTGCGCGGATGAATTCCGCCAGCTTGCTGAACTCGCTCCTGCAAACAACCACCTTCCGCCAGCTCCATCGCAATGAACGGTAGACCTTCGGGCGTGGATGAAACGCCGTGGATAACAACCACATTGGCATGGCGAATAACCGCGATCGATTTAGCCTCTCGCAGAAATCTTTCGCTTGCATGCGGATCTTTTCGATCGGGCTTCAATACCTTGATGGCAACACTTCGATCCAGCTGTGTATCCACTGCTTGATAGACGATTGCCATACCTCCTTGGCCAATTTCTTGGCGTAGTCGATATTGACACAGCACTCCTAAATCATCGGCAAAATCGCTCGGTGCGAGGGCAGCCACGAAATCAGATCCCGCCGTTTCTTTGATCGAACCGGTCGCACGATCAGCTTGAACTTCGATACTCGTGTCTAAGTTGGCCAACCGCGAGACCATTTCGCGGCAGATCGCGTTGCTGCCATCTACAGGGTTGTTCGCGACTTGCGCGCTCCGCCAAGATTTCAATTCCGCTTCACCGCAAATTCGATCCAGCTCGGCTCGGCACCGGCTGCATTCGCTTAAATGATCGCACAGCCCGCGCGATTGTTCGTCGAGTGAATTACCCAAGAGCAATTCAGCCAGCTGGCTAGGTTCTGGACAGGTCATCTTGAGATCCGTTCCTGCTTTCGCTACTCAGGCAGCTCGCTTGCAATACCCGTCGTGGATTCCGATTTTTTCAGCCACGGCAGGTCATCGCTGAGCATCAACACTTCCGCTCGCAGACGTTTGAGTACTCGCGATTTCGCAACGTACACAGCACCTACGTTCATGCCAAACGCCACTGCCACTTCGTTTGGTAACTTGTCTGCTAACCAAAGGTCTTCGAAAATCGTCCAAGTCTCTTCCTCGAACTCGCTACGAACACGTCGCATCGCAAGTTGCAAAAGTTCGGAATGAAAGTGGTGATCCCAGGCTTGGGGGTCGGCCATGGTTTCAATTTGTTCTTGCCCGCTTGCCACTTGCATACGCGTCGCACTTTGGCGTCGCCTCCAAAATTGCAGCAACTCACGATGGGTAATCACGCCTAGCCAATCGCGAAAACGGCCTCGATCGGGATGGTACTCGAAATTAGGTAGCGCTTTGGATAGCCTCGTTAGAACTTCTTGGGAAACGTCTGCGGCATCGGAATCTTGTAGTTTCCTTTGGCGGCAATAGGAAAAAATGAGCGGACCGTAAACTTCAACAAACACAGCCCAAGCCTGCCGGTCGCGAACGTCGCGCAGCCGTAGCAACAAGCTGGGGTTGGTCGTCAAATCCGTCGATTCGCGGTTCATAAGTGAATAGCTCCCAAAGTTTGTCACCTTACAGCATTTTGGTCACTTTCTAGCCAAATCGCAATTCTTTGCCACAGCTATTCGCATCCCAGGACTCCTTGTCGAAGCTTGGTCCAAGGTAGACCCTCCACTATTTCCAGCTTTTTCTGTAGTTTCCACGTTAGGTCAGGCACTCAATTCACTATTTACCCTTAGTAGAACTATCCTTAGTAGAACCAGCCGACTCCAGACGCATTCCCTCCTGTTCCTCGGGAAAGATGCAGAAGTGCAATCATGAAAATTCGCCAACTATTGACTCGGTGGAAGTTCGTAAACGAAAAAAAATTACGTCAGCGGATCGCCCGCTTCGAGCAACTCGAAGCCCGACATCTGTTGGCTGCGGCGGTCTGGACCAATGTCTTGCAAGCGCTCGATGTCACCGGCGACAAAGTGGCCGAGGTGAGTCCGCTGGATGCATTACTCGTGAT
>JANLQO010000200.1:0-5899 GCA_031367855.1 Planctomycetia bacterium
CAGTTCAAACTGGTTGGTCAGAGTGGCCATGAATCGCAACAGTACCGCAGAACAGATCAGCAGATAACTGCGAGTCATCCATTGTCGATGCTTGACGAACCGCCCGCAGCGGGCCGCGCTGAAGCCTTGCCAGGTCGAAAAAGCAGTTGCGATGGCGAGTGCCGCAAATCCAATCACTGCAACCGTTCCACCATCGGCTTTAATCGACATAGCCAACCCGCTCGGGGTGGCGAACAAAAGCACAATCAGTACGTAGATATAACCGCATGATCTGTGGACCTTTGGATGCCGGATTCGAACCCTATCTATCGATTGCATCAGACCCAGGAATAGCGCGAGCGGTGACGAAATCACGTGAACGTAGAAGGCGATTGCGTACCAAGAATAAAAATATGCTTCGCGGCCCCTCAAAAACCCAAAACTAAATTTTGGGGGAAAATAGGCCAACGAAGTCAACACAATGAGTATCCCGACGAGGGCGATGAGGCTTAAAATACATGTCTTCGTGACTGTCCAAAGAACTGCCACGGGATTTGGATTGGTCAAAATGGTTCCGTCAAATTCAGATCGTTTTTCGAAGGGAGACAGAAGATGCATGACACTGAATTAGCTGATCCGTACGTGACTCCCAGGACGCTTCCGGTACGGCGACCTTTTAGGTATTTGGCTTATGGACTGATCTTAGCCGTCGTGCTGCTGAGCCTTGCGGCAGGTTCATTGATGGTCTATTGGGCGATGAGGCCGACATTCAGTTTAGATCGTGGGCCGGCCATCGAGAATCGTGATTTTATGTTCAACCAAAATCGTGGCCCCGTAAAGAGTCCATCCCCAGAGTTGCCGCCAAGCAGTACCGAAGCTGCCGTTCCCTAGGCTGCTGAGGGACGGCAGCTATCGCAGTCGCATTTGGCAAGCTCAGCAAAACGGGGGTAAGTACCGCTAATTGGCGTTGAGAATACATGATGAACAGACAGCAACCACGAAGGCCACGAAGAGCACGAAGATGAAAGTTGGACGAGCTTTCGCATCGCGTGATCGGTTGTGGCATCGAAGTTCACCGGCACCTCGGACCAGAACTGTTTAACCGGATTGTGCTGTTGCATCTACTTTTTGCGACGCTCGACGCGAATCAAGCAGCTGACCGGCGCGGTCTCGACTGTGTCGATCGTCTGGCCGGCGACTAGGGAATTCACGGTTGATTCGATGTACTTCTTGGTCACTGCTTCGGGCTTGGTGTTGTCATCCATTGCGCCCATATAGACGATTTTACGTTCCTTATTGAGCACAAAGAACTCGGGAGTGCGAACGGCCCCAAATTGCTTATAGACCTCTTGAGCTTCATCGAACAGGTATGCGAATTGAATCGACTTATCCTGGGCACGTTTTTTCATCGCGGGCATTAGGTCCGATTCGATCTTGTTCGTATTGATCGCGACCACGATGGCATTTTGCTTCAAATCCAGGAAACGCTTGGCCAAGGCGTTGATGCGGTCTTCGTATTCGACTGCGTACGGGCATGAATTGCAAGTGAAAACGACGACGATGATGTCGACCGACTTCAGGTCTTCCAGCGAATGAAGCTTGCCATCAGTTCCCGGCAAATTGGTCCAGCCGATTACTTGGTCTCCAATGTTTCGCGTCGGGTTGAATTGTCCCCCAAATACGTTCAAGTTCAACGTAGCGAAAACGATCAACAGCACGGCAACGCTGCTGTAAATCCGCTGACGAGTTTGTGGCGAGTAGGCTTCTAGATTGCGATTCATCGATTCACTCAATCACTTTGAAATGTTCATCCTTCGATGCGGCTTCCGCGCCACAGAGCCTGCAGTTTAGCGATTCCCGCACAGCATGTCGAACGTTTTGCCGTCGCGTTCGCAGCTTACAAATGTCGCCGAAAGATGAAGAACGCGGCGGCTAAGATGCACAACCCAGCCCACAGATAATCGAGGCTGAGTTTTTCCTTTAAATAAAAGTAAGAAAATGGCAAAAAGATTGACAGCGCAATGACTTCCTGCAAAATCTTGAGTTGCCCTACGGTCATAACGGTGTTGCCGGTTCGATTGGCTGGGACCTGCAGCAGGTATTCAAAAAGAGCGATGCCCCAGCTGACTAAAGCTGCGATTATCCATGGCTTGCCTGACAGGTTTTTCAAATGGCCGTACCACGCAAACGTCATGAACACATTACTGAGGCTGAGCAGGACGATGGTGATAATGTACGGACGCATTTGACATTTTCTGATTCAGAGTTTTGCAATCAATGGACGGGCTGAATGTAGCTCGTTCCAACCGAATTCTGCAAGTTCATAAGTGTCGCGAGCAATCGATACGAGTAGTTTTCTGGTTTGCTACTTTGGGAATTGCCAGCAAAGGATTGCAGCAATCCAGCTGTCGTAAGCGTTAAAGTCGCCGAAATCGATAAAGTCCATTTGGACGGCTTCAGTTTGCGGAGTGCCAGCGTCGATAGCAAGACGGATGGATACTCTTTCCGCCATGGAGGCCCCACGTGGCCATGATTCAAATTTATCGATTGCCGTCAATTCGCCAGTTAATTCTTGCGACCCTAGCTACTATCAGCATGTTTGCAAGTTGCGGTTTTTCGCAGGACAGGAAAACTCCAACGGGTTTGAACAACGATCGCAGTGCATCCGATCGCAAAGCCATTGACCGTTTAGCTACTACTCAACTTACCAGTACCGTTGCCGCTACCGAAGGTAGTTCCAGTTCTCTAGAAATCCGCATAGAGCCTTTGGAGCAACATCGCTCGCCGCCGGTTGTGACCGCCATGAGTGCTTCCTATGATGGAAAATACCTCGCTATGGCTGGTGATGATCATGTCATTCGTTTATTCGACGTCGCCTTAAAAAAAACCGTGCGTGAATTGTCGAGCCATACCGATTGGATTCAGTCCCTTGCCTTCTCGGCGGACTCGCAGGTGCTTTACTCTGGTGGCAATGATGGCCGTTTGCTTCGTTGGGAGCCCAGTAATACCGATGCGCCGACAGAGATTTTGAAACTGCCCTTCGCAGTGCGCTCGCTCAGCCTCGCCTCAAAACGACAACTGCTGGCAATAGGTGGCTTTTCGGACGACGTCAAGATTTGGGATCTTGCCAACAACCATTGGAAACATCAGTTCAAATGCGAATGCGCCGATCAACGTTGCGTTCGATTTAGTCCTAGTGGTGACAAATTGCTGTGCGGCGGTCGGGACGGCGGAATTCGCGTGTGGGATGTCGATACCGGCGAACTGATTGTCGACAGACACTTACACAAATCACGAATCTTTACCGCTGCGTTTTCCGGTAGTGGCGACACGATCACCAGTGCAGGCGAGGACCGACATTTGGTTCGTTTCGATTTGAAGTCAAACGCAGTAATGATGGATCGCGAGTTGGCGACTACAAAACTAATGTCTATGTGCTTAATCAATGACCAATTGGTCGCAGTCGCCGGTTCGGATAATTCGATTCGTTTGTACGACATGGTTGTCGATGATGTTATTGCAAAGTTGAACGGCCATTTTGGAACAGTGGCGATCATGTGCCCCTGTGGGGAATTGCTGGCAAGCGGTTCGTTTGATACTTCGGTACGGATTTGGGATCTAAAAGCAGAAGTTGAGCAACAACCCAAGCAGTCGATGCCGGTTGGACTTGCTCCGCTTGATGTGGACGCGAAGATGCGGATTAGGTAGGCATTTGAACGGGACGCCGACAAGTACCGCCTTGAAAATGACACGGAGGTGTCTGTTGTTTCTAAAAAGCAAAGTTCGTCAATGGACTCGTTGGTTCAACTCGGCTCAGCCTTCTACTGCTTGTCTCCCTGCGAGTGCTCTGACGGCGCCGGCGAGCGCTCGTCGAGCCTCTGCGCGGATGCACAGCCTGGAACCGATGGAAAAACGCTGCTTGATGGCGGCTGATCCGATTTGGGTTGGCGGCGTATACATCGAAAGCGACGTCGGCAGCGACCTTCACGGCGATACTTTCCACATTTCGTTTAAAGGTGGAGCGCCTGGTACCCAACTGACACGCGTGACAATCAACACTGATTTAAACACACCGGGTTTCGGGCTCGGCGATTTGTTTTTTGATACTGCCGACACGGGATATGGCGCCGACCATTCGTTTGCTTTTCAAGTGGAAGAGCTAAAATCTGCCAATACGAACGCTTCGGTGAAGGCCACGGTGCAAGACGGTGGTACCCTGCTCGTGCTTGATTTCACCAACTTCGTGGCGGGAGATACCTTGATCTTCTCGATCGATGTTGACGAAGTGCAGTCGTTTGATCCCAATGAAAAAGATCTAGCGGTACTCAATTCAAATTTCGACCCGATTACCTCGGGCGTCGAGTTTCAGCATTCGCAGTTCAAGGCGGAGTTCACGGCCGCGCATTACGAGAACGTTGCTGGACAAGACCAATACCTCAACGTTTACGACGCGAAATTCTCTCCGGGTGGCTTGTCATTGCCCGCTGATAATGCGGACGGAAAACGCGATCGCTCGGCGGGTGCAATCCTCAAGTTGCAGCAAGTGCCGAAGCCCGTCTCGCTGGCTGGAATCGTCTTCGAAGACAACAACCAAGACTTGATGATTCAATCGAATGAAACGCGGTTGGCTAATGTGCGAATCGAGCTGTTCCGGCTCGAGAGTGGCAACTACGTTTCCACTGGACACTCAACCACCACCGACGCACAAGGTAATTACAAATTCGGACTTGAATTGGCGTTGCCACCAGGTATCTATCAAGTCCGCGAAACACAACCAGCGGGCTACTTCAGTGTGGGTTCTAAACCCGGCATGCTGAGTGGTGCAGGAAATGTGGGTCAAACGGTCAGCGGCAATTTGGATTGGTTGACTGAGATCACCATACCGCTAGGCGATCAACACGCAACGGAGTTGAATTTCGGCGAAATACGTCCATCATCGATCGGTGGCACGGTCTGCGTTTCAGAAGGTGGTTTCTCATGCTTTGATGCAAGCGCGGTCAAGCGACCGCTGTCCGGTGTGACGGTTCAACTGCGCGATGGGAATGGTCAATTAGTTGCGACACAAGTTTCCGCCAACGATGGCAGCTACAAGTTCACAGACCTCCGCCCTGGTACTTACTCGATCGTCGAGTTCACGCCGACAGGTTTGCTAGAGGGTGTTGCTCAAGTCGGTTCGATCAGTGGTCAGGTTGCGAACCCAAGCGAGATTAAGCAGATTGTTCTAAACGGTGGAGTTACGGCTACAGGATACGACTTCTGCGAACTGATGCCGAGCGAACTCAGTGGTCATACGTACTTCGATCAAAACAACAATGGGCGACGCGATAACGGCGAATTGCCGCTGGCCAATGTGCTAGTCACGTTATGGAATGAGCAAGGCCAGAAGGTCGCAGAGACTCGTTCGGATTCACAGGGCTTTTACCAATTCGTGTCGTTGCCACCAGGAACCTATCGAGTTACTGAAGTCACGCCGACGGGTTATCTGCCCGGCAAAGCTGCCGTGGGGACGATCGGCGGAACGACGACAGGAGCGAATGATCCTACCGGTGATGTGTTGACACAGATTCGTTTGCCAGCAGGTCGCAACGGGATCGACTACGATTTTGGTGAATTGCTTCCAGGCAGCCTTGCGGGTCACGTGATGGTCGATACCGATGGTAATTGCATTGTGGACGCCGTTGGGGATCGTTATTTGGAAGGCGTTACGGTTCAATTGCTCGATTCGAATGGCGTTGCAATTCGGACGACGAAAACTGACGCCGGTGGCAACTATCGCTTCGATGATCTGCCGATTGGGACTTATTCAATCCGCGAGGTACAACCTGGCGGCTTGCTGCAAGCCGGGCAGCGGGCTGGCAGTGGCGGCGGCGATGCTTCGCAAATCGACTTGATTGCTCAGATCATGGTGGGTGCGGGCGCT
>JANLQO010000211.1:0-14469 GCA_031367855.1 Planctomycetia bacterium
GATCAATGCTGAAACAGAAACTCATCCGTATTGAGCAATGCCCAGCAGATGTCTTCCAGCGCCGAAGCGGCATCGCCGCGCGTCTTGCTGTGTTCCACCGCCGTCGTTAACTCAGCCTCGGAAGGATGACGACAAAGTGCAGCGAGGTACAATTCCCGCACGGTATCTTCGAGCGACACACCTGCCGCCAATGACTTCCTGAAGCGATTGTTGGCATCGCGCAGTCGCTCGTAGATCATCGGTCCATTGAACAACTCAATGGCCATTGCCAAGTTCGAATCCTCGGCGCGTTCGCAAGCACATACTGTCGAACGTTCGGGTTGCCCGAAGACTTTCAAAAAGTCGACCTTCACCAAATCCGGCGCGGGCAACTGAGTCGCTTTCGTGCCCGGCGGAAGTGTTCCAAAAGTCTGTTGAGTTCCAGTCGTCTGATTCACGGCGTCTAGCAACTGCTCAGCCGATAGCAAACGCGGCTCCTGATGCGAGAAGTACCGCGTGTCATCCTGATTAAATGAATTGGTACGATAGCTGGCTTGATAGGTGCGACTGTTCAAAATCACGCGCAACAGGTGGCGTCGATCAAACTTGTTCGAAACCAACTCTTTGGCCAAAGCGTCTAGCAGAGGTGCATTCGACGGAGGATTCGAATCGCGAAAGTCATCGATCGGATCAACGATACCGCGCGAGAACAGTTGACTCCAAATACGATTAGCTTCGATCCTGGCAAAGTACGGGTTTTCCGGGCTGACCAGCCAAGCCGCGAAATCGGTGCGGCGATCATTTTCGTTGGCTGCATCGATACTGCCGACTTGTGGCAACCATGGCTTCATCAATTGACCGGTACGAGGCTGCGTAACATCGCCGCTTGTCGAAGCGTAGACAAATAGTTCGCCGGGTCGCTGCGTCTTCTTGCGCTGAATACGATTGAAGAATGCCCCGAGACCGTAATAGTTGTCTTGTGTCCAGCGTTCAAACGGATGATTGTGGCACTTCGCGCACTGCAACCTTGCTCCAAGGAAGACTTGCGAAATCGTTTCAACACAATCGTTGGTATCCGTCGCTGTGCGATAGAAATTTGCTGGTGGATTCGACAGCGTGCTACCGGATGCGGTCACTAGCGCCTTGGCAAATTCGTCGTACGGCATGTTCTCGCGAATCGCTTCCTCGACCCAGCGATTGTATTTGTAGACCCCCTCATCGCCGACACTCTTGCCTGTCATGCGCAAGAGATCGCCCCACTTCAGAGCCCAAAATTTTGCATGCTCAGGCCGTTCAAGCAACTGATCGATCACCACTTTGCGTTTCTCAGCATTCGAATCCGCCAAGAATGCCTTGGACTCATCCAAACTTGGCAGCAAGCCAATCACATCCAAATAGATACGACGCAAAAACTCCGAATCATCTGCCGTCGCTGAAGGCAAATATTGCAGTTGTTGCAACTTTGCGTTGACCAATTCATCCACAAAGTTGTTCGGTGTCGGCGCTTGCCACTGGAAACCAGGAACATCTTCAACAAACATGATCGGTACCGACTCGATGTGCTCCAAATACCGCACCAAGATCGCCGCTTCACCGCGACCGCGAGAAGTCACCAGTCCGCTCGCGTTTACTTCGGCGACACTCGTGTTTGAGGTCTCATAAGCCACCAGTTGCGTCATGTCGCGAGTGCTGCCATCGGAATAATGAGCGATCGCAATCAACTGCTGCGTCGGCGAGACCACGCGATTGAGCACACGTTTCGTCGACGGATACAATTCGAGTTTCACGCAACGTGCCGTGTCTGGCGGATCCAGCTTTGCGCCTTCAGCGATCCAGGCTCGCAGTACTTCATAGGCGGGATCATGCTTATGCAGTTGCATACCGCCTCCGTGACCGACTTTCATCAGCGGCTTTTGCAGCAGCAGGCTTTTCTCAGGTTCTAGCGGATTGATACGCCGCCCAAATTCTTCACGTAACAACGTCACTTGGTCCAGTTGCTTGTCGAACGCGCGCAGGGAAAGGCGAAATCCGCCTTTGCCGCTCGGCGAGCCGTGGCACGCACCCGAGTTACAGCCTTGTTTGGAGAGCGCAACCAACACATCATTTTCAAACTGAGTCGCGTGCGGTTTGGCGATATTGGCAACTTGTACACTCACCGATTGCTTGATCGCGCCAATTTCGACGACCAACTCCGACGTTCCATCGGCGACTGGGAAGGCTTTATTCGATTCAACGCGGACCACTGCGGGATTCGATGAAGTGATCTTGCAATCGCGAGTCCAATCGCGCAGGTTGCCGGCAGCATCAGCACCGGTCACCACTAGCCGCCGGGTATCATGCGCATCGTTCAGCTGCAGGGCAGTGGGAAACACTTCCAGCTTTGCCGGAGCCGCGATCACATTGGTTATGGCCAGTTGGCTGGTTGCAATAAGTGGCTGACCAGCAAACTGCGTCGTGGCCTGCAACTGCATCGAAGCACTTGTCGCGGTGAAATCTGCACTTGCCGCTAGTTCAATCGTCGCCGATTTTTGATCCGCCGCTACATCCACGGCCGCTCCATTCCAACCAGCGGGCAAATTCTGCCAAGACAACTTCACAGGTTGTGGTGCCGCCTGAGGAGACCATTCGAAATCCACTTGCACACGCTGCGATTGGCCAACGATCATCACCCCGACCGGCTTGAGTGTGACCTTCAACGGATCAATCCAAGCCACGGGAAGCGATTGCGGCTGCAGCCGTCCGCGGCCATTGAACTCAGCATAGGTCAGCAGGCTAACTTGTTCTGACTGCCCTGCCTCAGCGGCTCTCGTCCAAGTAATGGTATAGGTGTCTTTATCCGGTTTCGCGGCAGCCGCCCACTGATTCGCTTGCCGATACGGCAGCACCGTCACCGCTTCTTTGAAGGCCTCTTGAGTTCGCTTAAGTGTCAAAGACGCGCTATGGGTAGTCTGCGCCCGCGCGAACGCAAGCGGCGAGGCGGGTTCAAATGTAAAGTAAGCTGGCGAGGCGACTACACCGGCTATTGCCATCCCACCATCCATCCACGCCGCTGGATACGGCATTGTTGGCCGTTTGGCGCGATGCAAAGCCGTGCTATCCACTAAAACTTTCATTTCGGGTGTATCGACGGCTGTCGCCAAAAATCGCAAATTGCTGAAGAGCTCTGCGTTCCAGTCCTTACCCGACGCAAGATAGATGCGTGCTTCCTTGGCCTTGGCATCAATTCTCGGATTCAAAATCTCCAGTCCCACCACGGGTACAGCAAATGCAATATCAATCGCGCCTTCGTAACCTGATCGACCAACCTGCAAATCGATTGCAGCGGCACCCTGATCTAGTTCAATCGCAAACCGCTCTTTGACCTTAGCGTCGGCTTTGAGCGCTACAGTAAAAGGGGCGATGGGACCGACTTCAACCCAGTAACCAAACTCCGCGCCGCCACGATGGAGCAGATCATTGACCGTCAACCGATAAACGCCATCTTCAGGAAACGTAAAGTTGAAGCTCCATTCGTCCGCATCGTTCACCGCTGACTCAGCAACTTTTGCACCCGACGCATTAAACAACTGCATTTGCAGCATCGTCGGCATCCCCAGACTGCGAGTGCGTGCCGCGAACTGCCCCCCCTGCCCTTTCATACCTGTCAATTGAAAACTATCGCTTTCGTTGGCCGAGGTTAATCGACCGCTGATGCCAACGGGCATCGTTAGCGGTCCCCTGCCCTGCCCTTCCGCGTTCGCTTCCGTCGTCTGCGCTGCGGAACGCAGTAACATCGGCACCCAAGCTGAAGATTTACCATCCGGCAAGCGAACTGAGATGTTCATCGTCTCATACGCGTAAGCGGTCGGAATCTCAACTTCACGCGCTGGCAACAGCGCTGTATCTTGGCCCACGAACGAACATTGAATGCGACTTCCCAACTGGGCCGCCATGGGCATCGGAGCACTCACGATCGGAAAGTCGCCGACGCGCAAGCGATAACGTCCACCCGCTGCGAAGCGACTATCAAAGACTTCAACAAAATAGTCTCCTTCGTGTTTGAACTCAAATGCAAAGCGACTATCGGGGCAACCCTCCTCATCATCGATCGTTAATAGTGGCTTGCCTGCAGTGTCAAGCAAACGAACCACAGGATCCATAGCGGATCCCAGTCTTTGTGCCTGTACCTCGAAAGCGATCCGCTGTCCAGCTTGCGCATGAATGCGATAAAAGTCGCTCAGCGGCCCGTCACTATTTCCATCCACTCCACACAAGGCGCTTATTACTTGAGCTTGTTCTCGTTGATGATTCGCGGCATTATCGACGACACTCACCAAGTCGTCGACCAACATACTGATCGCGTCAGTTGGCCCTTCCGCCGTGGCGACCCACAATCCAAGTGGGCCGACACTAACGCCTGCCGCTGGCGTAATGTCAAGCGTTGCTTGCGTTGCTTCAACACTCACCACCGCAACTTGGGCTGAGCAACTGGTCCAAACTCGTAGCGGCGTCGAAAACGCCGTACCGTTCAAAACCACCCGGGTTGTTTTAGCAGGTTCAATTGCTAGTGGCGTCGCCGACACCAATGTAGCTTCACCACGAACCGAGCTGGTTAACGACACAAGACATGTCAAACCAGAACAAAGCAAAAACATCGAACGAAGTAGACCGAAAGTCGACATTGTTCTTTACCTAGGAGGGAGGGACGATTTGTGCGTAGTTTGCACCAAGGTGGGAACGCTTAGTCTAATCGAAATCCCCAACAAATGCAGGTCAGCTGCTGCTTTTAACAAAACACAGAGGCACAGTGGGCATCGAGAATACGGTCCGCACTATGACCTCTGTGCTCTCTGTGCCACTGTGTTTCAAACCGCGCTAGTTCAAAGCAACTTTAAAGCCATTCATGATTCGATGTACTCCATCCACCAGCCTCTCTTCGTGAAAATTGATAAGCGGCCCAGACTCCAAACTGCGGTTTTTTCAAAGGGTTAGACTTTTTTCAGCAGTGCTTACGGCTTTCGGTAGGCGTACAACCCCGCTTCAGTACGGATGTACAGAACACCGTCTGAGATGACCGGCGAAGCCATGATGCGTTCCTCAAAATCGTGCGCAGCGAGGATTTTGCCGGACTTTCCCGACTCCAAAATCGTCATCACGCCGCTTTCACTGGTCAAATAGACCTTACCGTCGCCGGAGACCAACGATGCGTAATAATTGCCGCGGCCTTCCGCCCGCATCTGGTGCAGCATCGTGCCGTCGGTTATGTCCAAGATCGTAACGATCCCGCTGTCCTTGACCATCGTCAACACGCCGTCTGCGACCACCGAACTGGGCACCGTCGGCAAGCCGCGGGTATAAGTCCAGCGAACGTATTGAGGCGTCAAGGCGCCTCGCGAGCCGGGCTCCAAAGCGACTGCAACATTTTGAGCTCGCTCGAAGACCACTGCGTGTCGCTTCCATTCATCTTGCTCCAATTGCTGGTTCTGATTCAAGTCGATTCTAAAGAAACGATCCAACACGGGACTGTCTTTCGGCAACTCTGCCTGTGAGATCATGCTGTCTTGATTTTTGTCGAACTTACTGAGCGCTTCTGCGAACGGCTCCATCAAAATGCGTTCGCCGGGATCGCCACCTGGCGTCCAAGTCGCGACATAGACCATTCCCTGGTGAATCACCGGTGTCGAATCCACGATCCTCGAAATGCCGTTGAACCACCACAATTTCTCACCCGTCGCCGAATCATAAGCGGCCAACTGCAATGAACCCGCGACCAATATCTGTTTTTTGCCATCGCGCTGAAGAACAAAAGGCGTTGAGTAACTGCGCGTCGCCTCACTGCGCATGACTTTCCAAGCCACCTCTCCGTTTTTCTGATCCAAAGCGATCAAAAAACTATCGATGTCATGGTCCTCATTCAAGATCACTTTATCGTCGACCAATATCGGAGAACTGGCCGCTCCGAACTCATCTTGAAACGGTCCGAGCTTTCTTTCCCAGAGCAGTTTGCCATCTAAGTCGTAGCACAACATGCCATAGCTGCCGAAGAATACAAACACTTGCGTGCCATTGCAGGCGGGACTTGACGTGGCCGTACTGCCCGTCGCATGCACAGGCTCAAAGCTCTTCGTCGGCACAACCTGCCGCCATCGAAGCTTACCCGTCGCTCGGTCCAAAGCGACCGTTGCCAACTCTTGTTCCTCAGCTTGAAAGGTTGTCAAGTAAATTGCATCACCGCAAACGCAAGGTGTCGAATGCCCCGGTGGCAACGGTGTACGCCAGAGTCGTTGCGCATCGTCCTCAAAATTCGACGGCAGACGCGCCGCATCTTTTGCAACGCCAAAATCATGTCGAAAATAAATCGCCTCCTGCGCAAGGAGTAAACTATTGCTCGCAAACAGCGCTGTCAACAAAATCGGCTTCAAGAACTTCATGGAACTCTCGATGTTTCACGCCAAACTACCAAGTTTCTTTAACACAGAGTCACAGCGGGCACAGAGAAAATCCTACATGTAGTAAATCCTCTGTGATCTCTGCGTCTCTGTGTTTCAATCTCTTCAAACTAAGCCAACCCTGGAATCGGTTCGCCGTAATAGATCTGATGCGGCCGGTTGGCTGCATCGTGCCAAACAGCTGTCGCTGGGATACCGAGCGCGTGGTAAATCGTGGCGGCGAAATTCTCGGGCTTTACGGGAGTTTCAGCCGGAAAAGCACCATGAGCATCGGACTTGCCTATGACATTGCCGCCACGTACGCCGCCACCAGCGAAGAACACCGACTGGATCGCTCCCCAGTGATCGCGACCCGGCAATTTATAGTGCTCGGCCAGCAAGGTGATTTTTGGCGTCCGACCGAATTCGCCCGCCATCACAATCAGTGTCTCATCCAGTTGGCCGCTCGCCTGTAAATCATCCAACAGCGCCGATAACGCGCGATCCGTGGGCGGCAACAGTGCATCCTTCAAGTGCGGAAACGCATTTCCGTGGGTGTCCCAAGTTTCATCGTTGCCCAAATTAACTTGCACTAGGTTAACGCCCGCTGCCACTAAACGACGCGCCATCAACAGCGACCAACCAAACGCATTGCGACCATACTGATCCTGAGTCTTCTCATCCGCCCGAGTGACATCCAGGGCCTGTTGAATCTTCTGTTCGATCAGCAATGAGATTGCACCTTGCCTCAGTCGATCGAAGGACTCCGTACCCGCATAATGCGATAACGCCCGTCGCTGTGACTTTAGCGACTCGAGCAACTGCAAGCGACCTGCGACCTCCTTCATTCCCAAGCCTTCAGGCAGGGTTAATTGGGGTGCTTGAAAGACTCTTTGGTCGGGCTTGCCGCGATCTTGATGGTCGAAGCCGTATTGCGGAAAGGCACCATACGAGGTGCTGTGAAACGGCGAGGCTTCCACTAGCCATGGATCATACTGAGAACCCATCTCGCCGGCATGTTGACCAGGAATCAAACGCCCCGAGTAATGGACTAACCGTTCCGGCAACATCACGGAAGGCGGCAAGTTATTGCGACCTGGCAATGCGCGACCAACCACCGAAGCGATGGACGGCCTATCTGTTCGGCTTGGCGCGCTCGGATTGAAACCCGCTGGCATCTGCGACTGACCAGTCAACATGATGTGATGAGCCGCCGAGTGATCGTTGGAACTATGGGTCAGTGACCGACAAAGCGACCATAGCTCACTCCGCTCCGCCAACATTGGCAAATGCTCACAAATCTGAAGTCCCGGCGTGCGAGTTGCGATCGGTTTGAACTCGCCGCGCACATTCTCGGGCGCGTTGGGCTTCATATCAAAGCTCTCATGTTGAGCCAAGCCGCCCGAGAGAAAAATGAAGATGCAAGACTTAGCTTTCCCAGACGGCAACACACCTCCGGTCGCCGCAGTAGCTTGCCGCAAGCCCGTTAAGTGATTCATCCCTAGACCCAGAATCCCAATCGCCCCAGCTTGAATGGCCGTCCGCCGAGCGATTTTGGGGTGCTTCCATAAAACAGGCGCTTGCATGTGACATTCTCAATCGAGTTGCGAGTAATCTACTTAGTTGATCATAGCGTGAGTGGTTACCCAAATGCAATTCAATCCGATCATTCTGAAGCCTAGTTCCGCCATTACCGCGATTATGCCCACCGTCTCTAAGTTGAGCAGCAAACTTGCGAAACACCAAGTATCATGTCCAAAATGCGGTTTCGCTCCGCGTTTACCTGTCCCCGTCCGAAAACGAAAGAACACAATGCGAATTGCCTGTCTGCTTGGCAGCCTTTCGATGCTGCTTGCAAACCTATCCACGAGCGTACAAACGAACTCGCAAGAACCGAAGTCGACGAATCCCGAATCGTTCTCGATTTTAGCTTGGAACATCGAAATCGGCGGTAGCGAAATTGCCACCATCAAAGATCAACTGAAGGAACTCGAGCCGTTCGATATTCTTGCCCTGAGCGAAGTGCCAAAGAAGTCAGTCAACGAATTTGCCAACCAATGGAGTCAAGATGCTTTCATAGTTGGCGAAAAAGGTGGCGAAGCCCGCTTGCTACTCGCTTGGGATACTACCAAGTTCGACAAAATCAACGTCGACGAGCTGACAAAGTTTGAAGACCAGGAATTTGCTCCCGGCATTCAAGCTGCGCCGCTTGTCGCACAACTGCGCCACAAGCAAAGCAAAATGGAATTCATCGTAGTGATGAACCATCTCGCCCGCGGCAGCGCTGAACTCCGCAAACGGCAAGCATTAATTCTCGTCGAATGGGCCAAGAAACAATCGCTGCCGATCATTGCCGTTGGGGGATACAATTTTGACTACGACATCCCTACCAAGAAAGGCAATGAAGCGTTTGACACATTCCTCAACGGCGGCACTTGGAAATGGATCGAACCCCAGCGACTGATCGATACCAACTGGGCTGATCGCAACCGCGATGGCAAAGATGACTATCCAGACTCAATGCTCGACTTTTCATTCGCCGCCGGCCCTGCTCGAACCTGGGGGATACAGTCTGAGATCATTGTTCGCGATAGAGATTTTCCCGACACCGAGAAAACCTCCGATCAGCGCCCCATTCGTACCACTGTCACTCACAGGTGAAACCACCCTCTCACGGAGTATCCAAGATGCGTTGGTTGAATTCACTACTGGTGTTAACACTGCTCATTACCTCAACGACACTGCTAAGGGCGGCAGAATTGCCGCGTTTGAAGGTAAGTGACAATCATCGCTATCTTCAAACCGAAGATGGCAAACCTTTCTTTTGGCTCGGAGATACCGCTTGGGAGCTTTTTCATCGACTCAATCGCGAAGACGCGATTCGATATTTGGATAACCGAGCCGCCCATGGATATACCGTCATTCAAACTGTTGCGCTGGCTGAGTTCGAGGGCTTAAGGACTCCCAATCCTTACGGCCACTTGCCATTAATCAATAACGATCCAACCAAGCCCGCGGTTAAAGACGGACCAAACAACGACTATTGGGATCATGTCGACTTTATCGTCGCGGAAGCCAATAGGCGCGGAATGTACATTGGATTCCTGCCAACCTGGGGTGACAAATGGAATAAAAAATGGGGCGAAGGGCCGGAGATATTCCAGCCAGCGAACGCTGCTGTCTATGGTGAATGGATAGGCAAGCGGTACCAAAACGCAGGAGTGGTTTGGATATTAGGAGGCGACCGACCTGTCGAAAGTGATTCGCACAAAGAAATCATCCGCGCGATGGCTCACGGGGTTCGTGCTGGCGACCAAGGCAAGCATCTCATTACCTTTCACCCGACGGGTGGATCCGGTTCAAGCCAGCATTTTCATAACGACGATTGGCTCGACTTCAACATGCGTCAGAATGGCCATACAGCCGAATTCACAGGCCGCTACGATGCCACCAAAGTGGACTATGACCGAATGCCCATCAAGCCAGTCTTGGATGGCGAGCCGATTTACGAAGACCACCCCGTCTCCTTTGATGCGAAGAAATTCGGGCATTCGATCGCCAGTGACGTGCGTAGACCGCTGTACTGGGATCTTTTTACTGGGGCGTTTGGCCATACCTATGGCCACCACTCGGTCTGGCAGATGTGGAAAAGCGATCAAGCAGGCATCAACAACCCGCTACTCCCTTGGCCGGAAGCGATCGTGCAGAATGGTGCTTTGCAGATGAAGCATGGCAAGGCACTCATCGAATCACGCCCATTCTTTAACCGCATTCCGGATCAAGAAATACTGATTGTCGATCGCGTGCCTACCAGCGTCCCAGGTGCAGGTCGCTACCAGTTCGTGGCAACACGTGACACCGATCGAACCTATGCCATGGTGTACGCTCCGATTGGTCGGGCTTTCAAGGTTAAAATGGCTACGATCCAAGGGGCGAAAGTCAAAGCTTGGTGGTTCAATCCTCGCGATGGTCAAGCAAACGCCATCGGCGAGTTTCCCAACACTGGCGAAAAAGAATTCATGCCACCCAATCCAGGGGAGATGCTTGACTGGGTTTTGGTTCTTGACGACGCCGCCAAAAACTATCCAGCCCCAGGACAACGCCAATGATTCATTCAGTTACGGATTGCTTGCCGCGTTTAATACTGGGAGTTATAGCCTGCCTGCTGTGGGTTCCGCCCGCCCGTGCATCCCAATTGAGCGTCACGCCCGAGAAGCTCGAACTTACGGGGCATGATCCAATCCAAGGTGTGATTGTTTCGTTGACTGACGATAACGGCAAAGTAACCGATGTGACCCGGCAAGCGTCGTATGACATGGATAACTCTGGCACCGCCTCCGTTGAAGCCAAAGGTATCCTGTGTGCAGTGTCTGATGGTCAAGCGACTCTGACCGTAAGAGTTGGTAACCTCTCGGCAGAGGTTCCCATTAGGGTGGCAAACCTTTCCGTACGGCCTGTCCCCTCCTTCCAACAAGATGTGTTGCCGATCCTGACGCGGAATGGTTGCAACATGGGTGGATGCCATGGCAAACTCGCTGGCCAAAATGGGTTTCGGCTGTCGTTGCGAGGCTATGCCCCAGAGTGGGATTACGCTTGGATTGCGCGTGAAGTGAATGGACGAAGGTTGGATTTTGGTTTCCCCGAGAGCAGTCTTCTGCTCACGAAGCCATCCGGCGGAGTGCCTCACGAAGGAGGCGTTCGGTTTCGTCCAGATTCGCGTATGTGGCATGTGCTTCGAGAATGGATTGCGGCTCGAGCGCCCGGTCCCAAGTCAGATGAGTTGGATGCTGCGAGCCTGGAGGTTCTTCCAGGAGAGCGAGTTATGGCGCTTGGCGAAACACAACAATTGCTGGTGCGTGCAAAGTACGCCGACGGACGGGTTCGAGATGTAACTTGGCTAGCGCAGTTTTTTTCGAACGACGATGTGATGATTTCCGTGAAACCCTCGGGGTTAGTGAAACCCCTACGATGCGGCGAAGGAGCGATACGAGTTCACTTCCAAGGCTTGGTGTCTGTAGTGAGAATTACTATTCCATTTACTAACACGGTCTCTTCCGAGCTCTATGCCGCTCAACAGAACGTGCTGGACGGTCCATTGTTTCAAAAACTTCAAGTGCTTCGATTGCCGCCCGCAGGCCCATGTAACGACGAAACTTTTTTGCGAAGAGTTTTCCTGGATGCAGCTGGAATATTGCCGACGCCCAAGGAAGTTGCGGCATTCCAAGCAGATCCCAGCATCGATAAACGCGCGAAGATTATCGAAGCACTCCTGCAACGACCAGAGTTCGTAGACTACTGGACGCTTCAACTTGCAGATCTTTTACAGAATCGAAAAGAGCGGGACCACGATGTGCGAGGTCCCAAGGGTGTAAAAGCGTTTCATCTGTGGTTGCGTGAGCAGGTGGCAGCCAACCGCTCCTGGAGCGACATCGCGCGCGACGTGCTGCTAGCCAAAGGAGATGTCGTCAAACAGCCTCAAGCTGGCTACTTTGTTACAACAATCGGTGAATTCAACAAAGTGGAAGAGAGTGAACTGCCGGATAGCGTCGCACAGTCATTCCTGGGTGTTCGCATTGGATGTGCACGCTGCCACAATCACCCCCTCGAAAGATACACGCAGGATGACTTCTATCATTTTGCCGCCTGTTTTTCGAAGGTAAATCTGGATCGCCATAACCCGCAAGCTGGTGCGACTTCGGTCACGCAAACGAGCCGCGATGAACGCGAGCAACAAAAGCGAGTTGCGGAAGCTGCGACCAAGCTTGCAGAGGCATGCCTGGCCAGCACATCCGATGAAGAAAAAACAAAGCGGATTGCGGATCAAAAACGCGAACTCGACGAACAAACGAAGCGCTTGAAGGAAATTCAGGATAGGGCACCGGGTGTAAACCAACCGCGCACCAATAAGTTCATGATTGCCCAACCGCTAGATCGTTCCGCGCTAAGGTTCGAAGTTGGCGAAGACCCGCGTGTGCCCTTTGTTACGTGGATGTTGGCCAGCGAGAATTTTTCCGGTGCCATGGTGAATCGTCTGTGGAAACATTTCTTTGCGGTGGGGCTTGTTGAGCCTGTCGATGATTTGCGAGCCAGTAATCCCCCTTCGAACCCTGCGTTATGGAAAGTGCTGAATGATGAGTTCCGCAGCCATAATTACGATCTCAAACATATTGTCCGCCTCATCCTCAATTCTAGAGCCTGGCAACTTGACTCAACGACCACATCGGAAAATGAAAACGACGCGAGATTCTACTCGCACTACAATGCCAAACGGCTCCCGGCAGAGGTCTTGCTCGATGCACTTGCCGCAGCCATGGACGTACCGAACCGTTTCACAGGTTACCCCGTTGGACTTCGTGCGATGCAACTCGCTGATTCGAGTGCGGATTCCTATTTCCTAACTTTGTTCGGTCGAAGCGATCGCGTGACAGCTTGCGCTTGCGAGCGGAAGCAAGAGGTCACGCTGCCGCAACTATTGCATTTAAGCAACAGTGAGGATCTTGTTGCAAGCATCCGCAACGCCGATGGAAGACTTGCTAGATTGATCCAGGATTCAGACACGGTAAACATCACGAACGAAATCTTCCTATCAACCCTGAGTCGACTGCCAACGGAAGTCGAGCGTTCAACGATCACTGCGACGCTTTCAACTGACAGCACCGATTGGGCAATCGCGGATCTCTTTTGGGCTCTGCTCAATTCGAAAGAGTTCACTTTCAATCACTGACCCAACGATACTCCTAACCAAAACTGACAAGAAATATATTCCACACTAAGTCAGCCTGACACGATCCATCACTTAACGCAAACAAGCGATAACTATAGGTAACCAATTATGATCGATTTTTCGCTTTCCAGATCGCGACATCGACTTTGCAATGGCGTTTCGCGCCGAGATTTCATCCGCATTGGCGCACTTGCACCGTTGGGGCTTTCGCTTCCGCAGTTATTAGCCGCTGGGGCGGGCGGTGGAAACACACGAGCCAAGTCGGTGATCCTCATCTATCTCGGTGGCGGCTTGTCGCATCACGATTCGTTCGATATGAAGCCGGAATCAGTGGAGCAGATTCGCGGCAAGTACAAAAGTATCCCGACCAATGTGTCCGGCCTAAGCATCTGCGAACTGTTACCGAAAACGGCCCAGGTTATGGACAAGCTGACACTCGTCCGCAGTGGCACGCATGAGAATGACCATCATGAGACGGCAACCAATTGGGTATTGTCAGGTCGATTCGGTACGCCCTTTGGTGACCATCCGGCCATGGGTGCGATTGTAGCGCATGAGACGGGCTTTTCCGGTGCAGTTCCACCGTATGTAGCTATTCCCAAGAATCCATCCTTCACATGGGAACTTGGCAAGAGCGTTTGGTTGGGAGGACGCTGCGAGTCATTCAAAGCGGGTAATCCAAATGACACCAACTACCGGGTTCGCGACTTGGCGGCTCCCTCAGGTCAAACCCTTCAGTCGCTCGAGAGGCGAAGGACACTCCTGGCGGCCGTAGACCACCTCGCTGAACATGTTAAGGGAAATGACCAAATCGCCACCTACGACGAGTTCAGTCGTAAGGCTGCCGAGATGGTTCTTTCGCCCCAGGCCCAGTCCGCTTTTGCAATCGACAAGGAGGATGCAAAGACGCGTGACGAGTATGGCCGAAACGAGTTCGGGCAAAGCGCTTTGCTGGCTCGCCGACTGGTTGAAAGTGGCGTACGCTTTGTGACTGTTAACTTTGGTGGCTGGGACCATCACGCAGAAATTTTTAAAGGACTGGACAAGAAACTACCGGAATTCGATCAGGGTTTCGGTTCGCTGATTGGCGACTTAGACCAGCGTGGAATGTTGCAGGATACGTTGGTGCTGGCGATGGGAGAGTTTGGCCGTACACCCAAGGTCAATGACAAAGCAGGACGCGATCATTGGGGCCGGGCTGGTTCCATGCTTTGGGCCGGTGCTGGTGTTGCAAGAGGAAATGTGATCGGCGCGACAGACAAGAATGGTGCATTCGTAACCGATCGTCCCGTTCGACCAGCTGATGTTGCCTGGACAGTTTACGAGGCGTTGGGAATAGATCCCGAAAAGCACTTGCAC
>JANLQO010000315.1:0-5410 GCA_031367855.1 Planctomycetia bacterium
AACGAATATCACGCGACGAGTTACGTCGAAATTTGAAAAACATACTGTCGTAGCTACGTTCGCCAGAACGTGGCTGTAACTCAAAACGATTCACGACGTTCTGGCGAACGTAGCTACGCGCCATGAATAATCCGGGTTAAACGTTCCAATACCGTCAAATCCAGCACGACGGAGCTGGTCGGTTAATACTGAAAATCGCTGCGCAGGATACTTGTCTTTTCGCCAAGCGTTACTGCGTAAATGGCACCCGTCTTTTGGGACTTGCCCTTACCTTTCAATTGTAGCTCAGCTTTCTGTCTCCAATGGCTTCCGTTCAATGTCGCTGGTTCAATCAGCTTGTAAGCCGATAGAACAGCCCCGCCTTGCCAGTCTTCATCGGCCACTACAATCTCCGGATGCGAGGCAGCAAACTCGGACAACTGCGAGCCCGACTTCCACGCGTCGAGCATCTGCTGCACCGCCTGCTTAACTTGGTCCTCACTGCCGGAGGCTTTTACGCTACCGCCGCTTCTGCAGCCTACCAACGCAATGATAGCCGCGAGCCAGCACATCGCCCAACTCGCATTCAGTACACGTCCGTTGTTTAATCGCATAGCTGGCATCCTATTTCGAGAGTTGGTCTTCGGAAGTGGACAGGCCTGCAGCTTCGGTCACACGGTCAAAGTATGCGCGGCTGGTAACGTAGTTGATCAACTGCGTTGCGCGTCGCGGTCCCGACTGTTTTACTACGGTCGCAACATCTTCATCTGCGAGGGTAATCGGTGACGTCGCCAGTTTTCGAGCCATAACTAAGATCGCACGCTCACCCTCGCTCAATGATTTTAAGTCTCCATCAAGTGCGTAAATCTGTTCCGTGGTTTGCCCGAGGTCCTGCAATCGTTTCAATGCGTGCGCGACAGCATACCAAGCTCGATCTTGACGCGCGACCACCCAACTTATGCGTGCTCGGTCGAGGGAAGAAAGATCTTCAGAGCCCACCGGTCGATCTACTAGACTATCGATACGTCGCTGACTTTCGTTCGGAAAGTTGGCCAAAAGCCGCATCCAAGCTGAGGGCGGCGTTGTGCCGATCGATTTCCCGAACGCTTTGAACGTCTTTTCACTGCTCAGCAAGGGCAATCGAGCATGGCGATTAGCCATCGCCGCAAGTTGTGCCTCGACCTCCAAACGCGTCTCAGTAACCGGCGGCACGCCGACCACAGCTCGTGTAGTGGTTCCGTTCGCGTCAGCTGCTAGAGCAGCAACGACGGATCGTTTCTTTTGAAACTTGCCAGAAGTTGGCGTGACGAAAGTATCGATGGGAAGGCTCTCTCGCGGTGCCGTGGTTGAAGAATTCTCAAAAAAACGCGTGCCATGTTGTGATTGAGCAACTGCGGTCCCTTCTTTCCATCGATTGATCGCGTTATTACCAGCCACTGAAAGTGTCATTTCGAGGATTTGAAGGTCTGTGTATTGCTTACGAAGCGCATCGATGTCCGCATCGTTGATTGCATGTGGCGACCAAGTCAACTTGCGCGCCCAGCCATAAGCCGCTTGTTCGGCAGGTGTGAACGATTCCCATTCCATATCAAGAGCGGCAATCCGGTCCTCCGGAAGACCTGCGGCCGATAACTTCTGCTCTTGATGGCCGAGACAGTATTGGCAGTTATTCGTTCTCGATACTATCCAAAACAATTCCGTTTTGAATTCATAGGATAACGACATGTTTTCGTCTGCATTGCGCCGAAAATCGCGTGTTGCAGCAGCGGTGGTTGCATTGCCGCTTGCTGTAGTCCGCGGTCTACTGCCAAATGCGGAACCTTCGCTCTCAATCAAGTAGTGATAGCGCAGCCGACTTTCGTAGTCATCCGCCCGGTCGCCCAATTGCTCTTTCTCTGCTGCCGTTTGCTCCGGAAGCGGCAAGCGCACGGCACGTGACTTCATGTCTTCCAACAGTTGCTTCATCTCAGGTCGAGTCGCCGGAATCGGTCGCGCGGTCTCATCGGGACCTGCAGCTGCGATTGAGCCACCGTATAGCTGTGGCAATAACAACAGTGTGCATAGCCAACTACGTTTCATCATCGATTCCTATCGTATAGATTTCGTGTTTTATTTAAAGTGATGGCACCACGAGCCAGTCGGTCGCCGTGTGCTTTATCCGATTTGATTTTGGGGTTCACGGCTTGAGTGTAGAACGATTGTCCCAATCGTTTGCATGTGCATTGGGACAATTGCTCTACCTAAGCCGCAAATCTGAAGCCTCGCAGAAAGCACTAGTTTCGCGAAAAAACTTCTCCGCCATCCCTCGAACCTACGGCTCGCCAAATTGCTAGCTCGGTAGAGTCAGTGAAGAAATCAACAGAACCATCGCACATCGAAACTACTACGCCACCGGAGTGATAACTGGCAGCTGTCGTCGAGATGCGTCCAGGCGGAAACATACATGAACGCGAATTGGGTGCCGCAACGTGGAAGTACTGAGTCGTCGAATGATACGATTGCAACCAAGGCGCACCGACATCGGAAACTCCCTGCATTGCCAAGTTCGTCGTATCGACCGCCTTGCACTGCAGAATCGCTTCGTCAGGCGTGTTGGGATAAGTACCGGGACGGAACGTATCGTACTTGCTAACCGCAGCGTTGTTGAAGTCAGCTAGCGGATGTTCACTAAAGGCTGCAGTGTTGCTCAAGCCGTCGAGAATTTCGGCGACTTTTAGACTCTTGTCCGATATGAACACACCGTTGGGAGCTGGCATGCCGAAGTTGGGATCTGAGCTGACGGTCGGTGGCTTGTTGTACATCAACTGACTACCTTGATTCGCACGGTAGTTGGTTGCAGCCCGACCCACTGGCAAGGTACTGTTCGGTTCGGATGGGCAATTGAAAGTTGGCACAGGGGTGCCCATGGCGATCACGTTTGTGGCTGAATTCCAAGACGTTTTGAAGTCGACTTGGTTGTACAACGCTGTTTGCTCAATGAAGGGCAATAGGTAAGCATGCACCGAAAGCGGCTTAGTTGTACCGTTCAAGCACAGAGGCAATCGCGAATGAGCCGCTAAGTAGTTATGCGTTGCCAAACCAAGTTGCTTCAGATTGTTAGTGCATTGCATGCGTCGAGCGGCTTCGCGAGCAGCTTGCACGGCTGGCAATAGCAGCGAAACCAAAATGCCGATGATCGCGATCACAACCAGCAGTTCGACAAGAGTAAAGGCCTGACGTTTCATGATAGGTGTCCCAAATGTAATGGATGACTGTTAGAAAAAGTCCGATTGAACGGGCGACGGAATCGTTCCATTCAAGAACAAAAAAAGCTGCTAGGGGAGAATTGCTGCGTTCGTCACGGAAAGGAGCAAAAGTGTTGCTCGGTCCGAGAAATGTCGC
The DNA here is from genome assembly GCA_031367855.1 of Planctomycetia bacterium. Lineage (GTDB taxonomy): Bacteria > Planctomycetota > Planctomycetia > Pirellulales > Pirellulaceae > Aureliella. The sequence continues at coordinate 3,361 of JANLQO010000315.1, forward strand.
TGCGCGATGAAAATAGCTTTCAAACGCAACGTGACAGAAGAACGCCTGACCGAGGAATTCCCTGACGATCAAGCAAGTAGCAACTAAACAGTCGGCGGCCTCAAAAGACCATCAAGCACCGGAGAAGTTGGCCGAGTCGTCGGCCAGAACACAAATCGATCACAATCATAATGTGACCTACTTACACTCAAAGCGTTGGTAAGAAACGTCAAGTCACAACGTTCGGAAGTAATGACCGGTGGTACCGAAGTCATTTCGGAGGGCGGCGCACTTTTGCAATTCGGCCCATTACATGGCTTACCCTGCGGCAAAACGTAGTAATGGAACTCGCCTCCGCTATACACCTTGAGAATATTGCTGTCGAGCGGGTTGCCGAATGGGTCCAACCCAATCGAGGCGTTTTCAGTTCGATGTGCACAACCGGCTGCTTGAAGCCCTGTACCGAAAATTCCCGTACCCAGCCCCATGTTTAAAGCCACAAATGCTACCGCCCACACCATACAGTGCGAGACCAACCGATATGCGGTTCGGTAGTAGTTGGTGACGAAATGCATTAGAATTCGGCGAAATAAGAATGGAGCGAAGGAATAGGCGAGGGTTCCTGGAACAGCCTAGTTCACGTCTAATGGTAGCAGAACACTAATTCCCAGTCAAATCCGGCGTTTTAGGACGGGCAGAATTGACATTGGACAGTTTGTATCTGCACCACATGGTATCTGCACCAAGGGGAAAATTGTTGGCAGGTGAACTTTTGAGCGTATACTGTTCCGACCTCGGCATTTGGCCGCTTTTCCCACCGAACAATCCCAACCTGGAGATTTGCTTGTGAAAACCCTCACGATTTGTCTGGCGCTGGCCTATGCATTTTTCGCGATCGTGCCCGCGAGCGCTCAAGAAAAACCCCATCCGGTCCGCATGGGCTGCGGATTGATGACCTTTGATACCGTGCCGGGTTGGGGCCTACGTCCCGACGGAAAATCAGCCATCGGACCATGCCACGGTTCGGTGGTCGTCGACAAAGCCGGAAACATTTACACGAGCGCTGCCGCAGGTGTTTTCGTGTTCTCGCCCGAGGGCAAGGTTGTCCAGTCGTACCTCGGTAACGAGTACTCTAACATCCACGACATGGAGATCCGCGACGAAGGTGGCACCGAGTTCATCTATGGAGCCCGCAATGCAAACGCCGAAGGGATCAAGTTCAACGCGCGCAGCGGTGAGATCGTTTTACACTTGGGCTTTCCCAAAGAATCTGGCTTGAACCTGGACAAATTCAATCCGACTGCGATCACCGTCGCAGCTAACGGCGACATCATATTGGCAGATGGTTACGCAAGCAATTACATTTTCAAGTTCGACAAGACCGGCAAGTACCTCATGCATTTCGGCAAAAAGGGGAACGGCGAGAAGGAATTCAACACGGCTCACGGCATGACACTTGACACCCGCTACGAGCCAAATCGCTTGCTCATTTGTGACCGCAACCATCAACCCAAAGGTCGCTTGCTGCATTACTCCTTGGAAGGCGAATACATCGGAGAAGTCATTACGGGTCTAGGTATGCCAACTTCGGCAGCCGTACAAGGCGATTACGTTTCAGTTCCCGATCTACAAGGTCGCCTCGTCATTCTCGACAAGTCCAACACCATCATGGCAGTGCTCGGCCATAATCCCGATCCGAAACTCGGCGGTAATTACAACATCCCTCAAGAACAATGGGTTGAAGGGGTCTTCAGTGGAACTCACGGGTCTTACTGGGACAAGGATGGCAACCTCTACGTTCAAGATTGGAACGTCTCGGGCCGCATCATGAAGCTCGTGCGCGTGAAACTTGAAAAGTAGTCGGACATTTCGCATCCAGCCCAATGATGTGCCCAGGAAATAAATCGTTCAATTTAACCGGGAGCTGTCGCTTAGGCTAAACTTTTGCTCTCGAGCGTAAATGCTCCCACCGCAAGATCCGACGCTTCGAGCAAAATGCGATTTTCATCTCGCGGTGGCTGTGGATGACCGCAGTTGGGCTACGCCATTTTGGGTAATACTCGCCACCGGT
>JANLQO010000316.1:0-24144 GCA_031367855.1 Planctomycetia bacterium
ACACATTAAAATCTGCATTCGGGCGCAAGCCATCCCTGTCGAGCGAGGCAAAAGAAGAACCCAGCAACGCCTAACGACGCCGAGGAATTACCCAGTAACTCACAAACCCGAATGAAGGTGCTTTGGAAACTTGGTGCCCCGCCAATCGAGGCTTAAGAGACAAAATAGGACGCCGAAATCGGGTAAGGACGGTTATTGCTGACCGTCCTCCCCACACCATCGGACATTCGGGTCCGTATCCGGCGGTTCAACGAACATGAGCAATTTCGGCCCACAGACTCTCCAAGCTCAAAACACCTTGAGTTTGCAACCAGGCATTGGCGGGTGGTTCCTTGGCAGGCTCACTTCTAATTCTCGCGACACGTTCAGCCGCAAATTCAGTCGTAGTAGATGAAGCAAATTCATCACTCGGAGTCTGAGATGCGAATTCTAGTAAGCGGCATGAAAACCGATGACAGTTCCTGAGCGTCTCTGAAATGGCAAAAAAACTGGGCGTCAGTGTGGCTTGGATTCATCATCGAATCCGCAACGGGACGATCAAAGTGGAGAAGGATCGACAGCTGAATTGCTACCTATTTGCCGACACGCCGGAAACGCTGGCTGAATAAACCAGGTCGTTCACGAACTTTCGCAAAAAATGGATTTTCTAAGGGGCATCAAGATGAGTAGTCATTGAACACCCGAGCCATGCCTCAAAAAATCCAACGCCCCTGTCCGTAACTGCCCGCCCTGCAAGCAATTTAAAATGTATTTTGAAATCAGCTATTGACCAAAATTAAGACCGCCGCGGACACCTTTATGCTTTCACGCATTGGGGTCAGCGCCGCCAACCGGGACGCTGGTCGTCAGCAAGTTACCAAACTTGTCAAACGTGTTACGGGACTGGATCACAAAACCTGGATCGAGCAGCGAAGTGCTTTGGATGCCATCTGGCGAATCCAAGTTCGACATTCGCACGGCTGAGAACAGAGTCTGTCCCGATGAGCTGGTGGCACTGCGTGAAACCCGAGCTGAGTCATAAGTCTTGTCGATGAACGGGTCGCTCGTGACATTGGCGGCAATAGTCAATCGAGTTGTCGTGCGCAGCAGCAAATGATCCGCGTCGTAATTGTATGTGATAAGCGTGGTAGGTGTGTTATTGGTGGCGGGACCTTCGCGTTTGGTCTTTTACTCTGTATTGTAGACCATTGTAGACCGCCGGTTTGACCTTGTGGTCGACTGGGGAAAGCGACCGAATTTGAAACTCCGAGGGGGGTCGGGTTGTCACTGCTCATGCGCTCAAAATCTCGAAATTCGCTATCGAATTCTAGTCAACGCAGCGAGCAGCGGCCTGGTGGGGTGCGCGTGCTTGGAGCGATGGCTGTGGGGTTGGCTGCGGCGGTGTATTTGGGTTGGTTTCTGTCGTATCCGGTGCTGGCGGGGTTGCTGGGGGCGGATGGGGAGGCGATGTCGCGGTTGCTGTTCTTGTCGCGCGTCATGTTGCCAGAATTGTGGTGGAATGAAATGACCGGAGGTGGGCGACTGCCGCAAGGGATCGTGGATCGGTGGCCGGTGGCTTTGGGGGTGGTGATTTGGCTTGGTATCGGGTTTGCCGTGGGATGGCCTTGGGTTCGGCTGGGGTTTCGAAAGGAAGGGCAAAGTAAGTCTAGGTTGGGGAGTATAAACCGGGTGGAAGCGGTGGCGCTCGCGATGTTGGCTGGATTGGCGCTGCTGTCGACGGCGACCTTGCTGATTGGATTGGCGGGGGGAAGCTCGAGTCGCTGGGGGATAGGCTTGGCAGTGGCCGCGATGTTGGCAGTGGCAGGGTTTGCGAATTGGCGATTGGGAAATGCTCAGGATGCTCAGGATAAGGTCGCGCAGAATACGGACTCAAAAGTCTCAGGTGTGGAGCGTGTGGATTGGTTGCCGCAGGGTGTCGCGCCAGCGGGAGTATTCGGTCAATTGGCGGGAAGGTTGGTAGTGGTGCTGACGATCGTGTTGACGGTGATTTATGGGTTGGGCGCGATGATGCCGCCATTTGAGTTCGATGTGGTTGAATACCATTTGCAGTCTGCCAAAGAGTTCTATCAGCTTGGGTACATCGGGTTCAACGACCACAATATCTATGTGAACATGCCGCTGGGTTTGGAGATGCATAGCTTGGCGGCGATGAGCCTCGTGGGTGGGGCCAATGTGAACTCGCCCGACGGGTGGTGGCTGGGTGGGTTGATCGGCAAAGCAATCATAGGAGCTTATGCCTTGATTGCGGCGCTGTTGATTGGCGGCTTTGTCGCCAGGAAAACAGATTCGCGTTGGATGGGGTGGTGCTCAGCGGGATTGTGGTTATCGGTTCCGGGCAATGCGCACGTGGCGACCTCGGGGCTTGTCGATGCGGCCCTAAGCACTTATATCGTGGCGAGTCTTGTTGCGGTGACGGAGTTATGGCAGAGGCTTGCGATTGGATCAGCAACCGAGTCAAGGCATGCAAAATGGCTGGTGCTGCTCATCTTCGTTTATGCCGGGGCGGCGGCGGCGGCCAAATATCCAGGTTTGATTTTTGCAGTGGTGCCATGCATCGCAGCGGTGGTTGCGGCGCTGTGGGTTGTACCAAGAGCGGGCCGAATGGCGTTGGCGACGCAGTGGGTTATGCCTGTAGTATGCGGTTTGTCGCTAACTTGCGTGCCATGGTATGTGAAGAACGCGGTGCTGACTGGCAACCCAGTTTATCCGTTGGCTTACTCAATCTTTGGCGGCAAGGACTTGGATGCGGCACGGGCATTCCAGTGGTCTCAGGCTCATCGTGTGCCGATCGAGAGTGCTATTGAGTCGGGCTATTCAGTCACTGCATGGCTGAGTTCGGCTAAGCGAATTGTCGTCGCGTCGGAGTTCACACAACCGAGTTTGTTGATTTTCGTAGTCTGCGGAATAGCGGGACCGTTGGTAATCGGTAGTCGTGAGTCAAGGCTGGGGTTGAAAAGTTGGCCGCTGGGTTGGTTGGCTGGTTCGATGTGGATTTTGCTGGTTTGGTGGTTGGCCACGCATCGGATCGACCGCTTTTGGTTGCCAGCGGTTTCAATTTGGGCGGCGGTGGCGGGTGCCGGATTGGCTTGGATGGTAGGACGGGTTTCGCATGGTATGGCGACGGCGTTGGTGTTGTTCGGTTTGTTTTATGGAATTGTGGTCAACGCCTCGCCGACGATGGGTGACAACCGTTACTTCGTTTCGCTGGAGGCGTTGCGAGCAGACGGCGGCGACGCGGAGAATGTAGGTCGACTTAGTCGGTCGATCGCGTGGTGCAACGAGAATTTGAGGCGTGCGGACACGAAACTGCTCATGGTCGGCGAGGCTCGGGCGTTCGATTTTCGTATGAGCATTGTCTACAGCACATGCTTTGATCATTCGCCGGTGGAAACATGGTTGCGCGGACAGGCTCCGGAGCAGCAGCGGGCAAATCTCCTGGCGGTCGGGGGGACGCACTTGCTGGTCAATTGGTCTGAGATTGAGCGTTATCGCGGCCCAGGAAACTACGGCTTTAGCGACTGGCCGAGCCGAGAGGATCTGGCGAATCTGGTGGAAAACGGAGTACTGCGACGCGTGGACTGGCCCATTGATGCGGATTCGGCGGAATTGTTCGAAGTGGTTGGCGGGTTTGGTTTACCTTAGGGTTTGGCGCATAGTGGACGGCATGCCTGCCAGTTTTTGGCGGGTTTTGGCTGGTTCGTGCAATTTCGATGAACGGACGGCGATTAGGAAACGTAACCCCAGTGCACAGTTTCGAGTTCGACTGTACCCAAAGCGATTTAGGTACTCTTGAACAAGGCGCATGCACATGGCTCAAAAATTGGCAGCCGTGTCGACTGGATTGCTTTTCTAGTTCAGAATGTTGCTCTCAAGAGCTGCTCCTAATCCGGACCTTCCTAATTCCCTCACGATAAACCGCATTATGTTCGACGCTGCATCGTTCTCGGGCTTGGCCACCCATTTTTCCGCACTGACCATTTTGGCTGCTGGACCTAATGATTCTTGGCTGACGAAATGGTTGACGCCAGTTTGGTTTTTAGGGGTTGGGTTAGCGATCGGTATGGTGGCGATCGGTTTGTTCATCTTGTTGTCCCGCATTTTGTCCGGCATCCCCGCTTGGGAACGGCTTTCTCACTCGGTGGCGGGGCATGTGGTTGCCTTTGTGATTACGGCTGCTATCGCTGGATCAGGGTACTACTTTTTGATTCACCCAGCGATCGACAATAGCGAGATGGTGGGTACTGAAAAATTGATGCTGGGCATAGCCCTGACTCTGCTGAGCGCGATCGTGGGCTGGGCGGTTGTCTTCTGCTGCTCAAAGCAAGCGGCCAGCAACGCGTTTGCAACGATGAGTGAGGGAGTTTCGGGATATCTGTGGCTGACCACGGTGATAGTGATTGTCATTGGACTCATCAGCACCGTGGTGGTTGAAAAGCCTCAGAATGCCTTTGCGAGCGTGCCACAGTTGTTCCAAACGGGCCTGGACTCCTTCTCGCGAAAAATCGAGGGTTCGGAGAAGGGCACAGACGCGCCGTTCGTGGCGGTCGAAACACGGGTAAATCCAGAGTTGGTGGAGAGCATCGAGATCAAATCCAATCGGATCGTCGTATTGGCAGACGCTCCGAACAGTTTGGAATTCATGCGAGCACCACGTCAGATGGATGCTGATGAAACAATCAGTTGGAGTCGAACCCAGAAGTCGGGCGAAACTCCGATTCCGTTCGGAGAAGGGCAGCAGCTTTTTATTCAAAATCGCGAAGTGGACGAAGCCACGATTGACTTCAAAATCGTCACGCGTCCGGCAGTCCCTGAATCGAGAACGTTTTTGTTCGCGGCGCTGGGTGTGTTCTTGGTCGGACTAACAATCTTGTTGCAACAAGCTGTTGCACCGCGAGTGAGTGCGGTTGCTTTGGCAACCGTGAAGAACGAATTGGCTCAGCCACTGTTCCTGGTGATGATGTTGTTAGGAGTATTGGCGATCTTGCTGTTCGTGTTTTTACCTTTTAATACTTTTGGTGAAGACATCAAACTGTTGAAGGACTGCGGCATTACAACGATCATGTTGCTGGCAGCATTTCAGGGTATTTGGTCGGCCAGCAGTTCGATCAGCGAAGAAATTGAAGGTCGCACAGCATTGACGGTACTCAGCAAGCCGATTCAGCGACGCAGTTTTGTGATCGGAAAGTTCCTGGGTATCTTTTGGTTGTTATTCTTGATGTTTGTCGTGCTGGCCACATTTGAATTAGGCGCTGTAGCTTACAAACCGATTTACGATGCTCGCGAGGCCTCGACTCAAGACTTGATTTGGCAGATGTGTCACCAGGAAATGATTACCACAATTCCCGGATTGGCGATGGCGTTCATGCAAACCGTCGTATTGAGTGCGATCAGTGTGGCGCTGGCGACGCGTCTGCCACAATTGGCCAATCTATCGGTCTGTTTTGCGATCTATGTCGTAGGCAATCTGACAACTCAATTGGTCAGTAGTACGCAAGAAGGCTTTGAGATCGTGCGCTTCATCGCACAATTGGTGGCGACCATCATTCCTATCCTTGAGCACTTCTCGATGCAAGCGGCCATTGATGCTGGCAATCCCATTACCATGTCGCTGTTGTCGGGCAGTTTGGTGTATTGCTTGTTGTATGTGGGGTTGGCGATGTTTCTAGCGCTATTGTTGTTTGAAGAACGCGACTTGTCATAGTGCTTAAGATGGGTTGGGGCACGAAACCCACCATGAACTTATCGTGCGCCGCTTTGTCGGAGAGTGTTTGTGAAGAGGTGGGTCTCGACCCACCCTACAAACACCTCGCTGCGTGTACCAACAGTTATTAACTGCTGATGTTGATGCCTCGACGGCGGGCCAATTCTTCGAGAGCAAATTGGAAGTAGGGAAAAGGCACGTTGGTGTCGCGTTGGGTCGCCCAGCGGTAAACCAAGTTGACCATGGCTCGCGGAAGTCGACCTTCATCGACGGCCCGCGAAACCTTCTGAACATATTCAATTTGCCCGGGTCTCGCACAGCGCAGACCATACCGTAATTGGTCTTCGAGCCTAACGAGATGCATGTTGTCGATGGAGTTGGCGAAATTGTTGCCAAAACCCTCTTGCGCTTCCGCGCGTTCCGCAACGAGGCCGCTGCTGACGCTAGAGCCAGCCAGAAGAGCAAATGCCGCCTTTACCCAACTTCGACGAATTAACATGGAAACACCTCAACCAACAAAAAGGGGAGTTCGCTGTTGGGATTAGTCAAAAGCTGGCGCGGGCGTCAAGATCAATTGAGACAAAAATCCATGGCGCGCATAGGCTTGGCCCAAGGGTGGTGTTACATTGAACAATGCGTCGGGTGGATGGCGGTGGTTTATGGAAGTCAATTTTCCGTTGGAGAGTTTGAAGATGAGCACTCGCAAAGAACTAGTTGATTCTGTCAATTTCACCACGGCGACGCAAATTAAGCGGCGGTTTGCGGCTTGGAGTTTGGCGGTAATGGGAGCCTTGTCGACTACCGCAGCGGTTAGCTTGCAACCCTCTGCGGCTTGGGGATACGATGATCCCGCAACTACAGAGAAAAACGGAGACAAACAAGAAAAAGAGTCTTCCGAGGTATTCAATCGTGAATTCTTCAGCAAACTCCTCTCCGCAGGCAAGCTGGACGAAGCCGCTATCAAATTGGACGCAGCGATTGCGCTGGCACCCGATGATGCTCAGTTATTGAATATGGAGTATCAACTGGCCGCGATGTTGAATCGATCGAAGCCGGAAGAATCCAAGCAACGTATTGCAGCGTTGGTCGAAAAGCTGATGGCCAGGGAGGAACTGGACGCGATGTCTGGCATGTTGCTCATGCAAACGGCGATGATGCGAATCCAAGCAGATCGCGATCTGAAGTACGAAGATCGCCTGACGCTCATTGACGAGACGATCGCCAAGCTGAATAGAGCTGCCGGTGCACCAGCGTCAGCGGTCCAGTCGATGATGCAATTCAAAGTTCGCACGATGCTGTCGGCGGACAAACAAGCCGAAGCTAAATCGCTGCTTGACACGCTCGTTGGTGAAGCTCACGCGGCCATTGATCCGGAAAAACCGGCAAGTATTTCGGCGTATTCATCGCTGGTGATGCTTTACAATAGTTCGCTAAGCGATGCTTACCCAACGGAAGCCAAGGCGATCGTTGACCAAGCCGAGGGACTTTTTCAAGCTCGCTTAGAGGGAGAAAAAGCGACTGCACAGGATTATGTTGCGTATGTAAATATGAAAATGTCGATGGCATCGTCGCTAGTTTACTCCGACGCCAAGCAAGCGGCAGCGATCCTTGCCGATATCGAAAAGAAGCTGGAAGCGGCCAAAGCGAGTTTTGCAGATAAAGATCTTCAAACACTCCATGCGCTGGAACGCAGCTTGAAGTCAACGCAGTCGCGCATCGAAGCTGCGCTGGAGCGCGAGGAATTAATCGGCAAGCCAGCGCCACCGATCGCCGCCGAACACTTCGTCGCCACCCAGCCCGTGACGATAGAAGAGTTGCGAGGTAAAGTCGTGCTGTTGGATTTCTGGGCGGTTTGGTGTGGTCCATGCATCGCGACTTTCCCGCACTTGATCGAATGGCATGAAAAGTTTGCGGACAAGGGGCTCGTGATTCTTGGATCGACAAATTACTACAATTACAAATGGGACGATTCAGCGGGCAAGGCGGTGAGCGCCGCGAAGGATGAAGTCGTGGCAGCTGAAGACGAGCTGGCGATGCTGGAAAAGTTTCGCGAATCGCACAAGCTGCACCACGGATTTTTCGTAAATCCCAAGGGCAGCAACTATGCTAAGTCGTTCGCAGTTTCTGGTATCCCACAAGCGGTATTGCTGGACAAAGAAGGCAAAATTCAATTGATTCGCGTCGGTTCCGGCGAAGCCAACGCTAAGTCAATCGAAGCCAAAATCGAAGAGTTGCTCGCCGAGTAGGCTGGCAACATTATTTGTACTACCCGGTCGCCTCCGGCAGATTCGGCAGATGCGACCATCGTGGGTCACCCTTGCCGAGAGTGACCTTACTCCGAGAGTGACCTGACGCTGTGAGTTGAGCAAAAAATGCTGCACAGCATTGCCCAATAGGGTTGCATGGCAACCGAAAGTTACATGAATAATTACGCATGAATACTCCAGAAGTCGCCATCGATTCACGACCCCACATTCTGAACCTCGACGCCGCGCAGCTGCGCGAGTGGCTTAAAGAGCATGGCTATCCTGCATTTCGCGTCGGCCAGTTGCTGGGCTGGATCTATCAGCGTCGGGCAGAATCGTTTGAAGCGATGAGCGACTTGCCCAAAGCGATGCGCGGCGAACTCGAGCAATCGTTTCAATTGTGGACCGCAGAAGTTGCCGTGCATCAGCAAGCCGACGACGGGACGGAAAAACTGCTGTTGCGTTTGGCGGATGGCGGTAGAATTGAATGCGTTTTACTGCGAGAGGAAACACGTCGATCGATCTGCGTAAGCAGCCAGGTCGGTTGTGCAATGGGGTGCGTGTTCTGTGCCAGTGGATTGGACGGTGTCGAACGCAATTTGACTCGCGGCGAAATTCTCGAACAGATGCTGCGCTTGCAACGTCTATTGCCTGACGAAGAACGCTTGAGCCATATTGTGATGATGGGCATGGGTGAACCGCTCGCTAACCTTGATCGTGTGCTGGCGGCCCTCGAAGTCGCCAAAGATCCTCAGGGGCTGGGGATTAGCCCACGCAAGATCACGATCAGTACTGTGGGTTTGCCGGCCGCCATTGAGCGACTCGCAAAACATGCGACTCCTTTTCATCTAGCCATCAGCCTGCATGCGCCCAATGACAAGTTGCGCAATCAACTTGTACCGGTCAACGTGCGCATCGGTATTAAGGATATATTGCGGGCTGCCGAGAATTACTTTAACGCGACGGGACGACGACTGACATTTGAGTACGTCTTGCTGAGCAAGATCAATGACACACCCGCTTGTGCGCGCGAGTTGGTCGAGTTGTTGGGTGGACGCACGAGCATGCTCAATGTAATTCCCTACAATCCCGTTGAAGGCTTGCCCTATGAAACACCGAGCGCAGATGCGATTCACCGTTTCCGCAAAATCCTGGTGGAAGGCGGGATCAACGTGTTGTTTCGCCAAAGAAAAGGGGATCGCATTCAAGCGGCCTGTGGCCAATTGCGGCGATTGAGATCCGAGCCCGACGAATCAACACCAGTAGTCCATTCATTGGGCCGCTAAAAGTAACTTTGAAGTTTTAGGCGGCGACATGAATCGTGAATCCATATTGAAGAAGCTTCGCGAAAAAGTTGCGCGGGGTGAAGCGATTATTGGCGGCGGTGCGGGCACAGGCATTAGTGCGAAGTGTGAGGAAGCAGGCGGCATTGACTTGATTGTGATCTACAATTCGGGCCGTTACCGCATGGCTGGTCGCGGGTCGCTCGCCGGATTAATGCCCTATGGTAATGCCAACCAGATAGTCCGCGAGATGGGATTCGAAGTGCTCACGGTCGTGAAGCAAACACCGGTACTGGCTGGAGTCTGTGCGACGGATCCGTTTATGTTGCGAGATTCCTTTTTGCGCGAACTGCAATGCATGGGTTTTGCGGGCATTCAGAACTTTCCGACGGTCGGCTTGATCGATGGCGTCTTCCGCGCGAACTTGGAAGAAACCGGCATGGGTTTTGGACTTGAGATCGACTGCATAGCGGCCGCACATCAACTGGGAATGCTGACGACTCCCTACGCGTTTGATGCTGAGCAGGCGAGGCTTCTTACGGCGGCGGGGGCGGATGTTATTGTCGTCCACATGGGACTGACCACGAGCGGCTCGATTGGCGCGCAGACGGCAAAAACCTTGGAAGATTGCGTTCCTGAAATACGCCAAATCACCGACGCAGCCAAAACGGTTCGCGAGGACGTGCTTGTTCTCTGTCACGGGGGACCCATCGCCGAACCCGTCGACGCGGCTTTTATCTTAGAAAAAGTGCCCTGTCTGGCGGGTTTTTACGGCGCGAGCAGCATGGAGCGTTTGCCGACCGAAAGGGCACTCACCGAGCAGATTCGCAAGTTTGTGAGCCTGCGGCTGAATTGACTGATTTGCAATAATTCTTGCGATATCCACCCAGATTCTTGAGACTGCGTTGCCGTAGGAGGTAGCCGTAGCTAAAGTGTTCAGGGTAATCATGCTCGATCGGAACGTCTTTTTGTTTGGGAAATCATCATGAATCGCAGTTCATTAACCCCTAAAACTAACCTCGGACTTTCGAAACTTCGGCAAATTCAACATGCACGACGTCGTGTACTGAATGCAGAAATGCTTGAGAGCCGTTGGTTGATGGCGGCTTCGCTGGGTTTACAAACGAGCGACGATTTGTGGATTCCAGCCCAGCCGACGGATACCACTCGCGTCCCCGAGATTCGCGCGACGGAGTATGAACTATTCTCGTTGAGTGAAGCGAGTCTACGTGCGCAGTTGTCGCATGCGCCGCTAGAGTTTACGGAAGCAGCCATCAACTCGAATGTAGTCCTTGCGCTGCCTCGCCCTGACGGTGCGCTTGAGCGATTCACCGTATTCGCTTCGCCGATCATGGCTGCTGAGTTAGCAGCTCAGTTCCCAGAGATACAGACTTTCGCTGGCCAAGGTATTGACAATCCTGCCGCCAAGATTCGGTTCGATCTTACACCGGCAGGCTTTCATGCGCAAGTGCTGTCGCCAAAGGGAGCGTACTATGTCGATCCCTATTACCATTTGGATACGAGTCTGTACGCAAGTTACTTTGCGACAGGCAACTTCCGCATACCAGAAGCCAAGGCTATCGGTTCATCCGACAGCAATGCAACCGTTGACGTAATAAGCAATCGAGATAGCTCGGGCGTGACAGGCGAAGGTCCCTCAACCGGCGGGAACGCACAAGGTCGTACCGGAACGGAATTACGTATCTATCGGACTGCTGTCGCCGCAACAGGGGAATACACGGCCTTCCATGGAGGAACCGTTGGTTTGGGTCAAGCCGCAGTGGTAACGGCCATGAATCGCGTTTCGGGTATCTATGAGTCGGAACTCACGATTCGGCTACAGTTGGTCGCGAATAACAACACGATCATTTACACCAATGCGGGCACCGATCCTTATTCCAATAACAGTGCCAGCGCGTTGCTTGGAGAAAATCAATCGAACCTGGACTCAGTCATTGGCAGCGCGAATTACGACTTGGGGCATGTGTTCACTACCGGTGGTGGTGGCTTGGCGGGCCTAGGTGTCGTGGGGATTAACGGACGCAAGGCGCAGGGCGAGACCGGTCTCCCAACGCCTATCAACGACGCGTTTTACGTCGACTACGTGGCTCACGAAATAGGTCATCAATTCGGTGGCAATCATACCTTTAACAGCAATACCTCCAGTTGCAGCGGCAACCGCAATGCAAGTACGGCCTATGAGCCCGGCAGCGGCTCGACGATTCAAGCCTACGCAGGCATCTGTGGCACGGATGACTTGCAACCCAACAGCGACCCGTATTTCCATTCGATCAGCTTTGATGAGATTCTGAAACACGTTGATAACGTAATTCCTTCGGTTGGCTCGAGAGTACCCACGGGTAACAGCGTTCCAACCGTCAGCGGCGGAGCCGATTACACGATTCCTGCGCGCACCCCGTTCTTGCTGACTGCGACGGGCGCAGACGCAGACGTTGCGGATCAGCTAACCTACAATTGGGATGAGCGCGACTTGGGACCGTCGACCACTGTCACGGATGCCGATAACGGTTCGAGCCCATTGTTCCGCGCAGTGGTGCCTACGACTTCACCCACGCGTTACTTCCCGCGCCTGTCCAGCATTATCAATCAAACCACTTCGATCGGTGAAATCACTCCGACCACGAATCGCGCGCTCAATTTTCGCGTCACCGTGAGAGATAATCGCGCCGGCGGATCAGGCGTTAACACAGACGACGTGCGTCTCAATGTTGTTGACACAGGCACAACCTTTCGAGTCACCGCTCCTAGCACTGCGGTCTCATGGGATGGTTTGACGTCCAAGTCAGTTGCTTGGGACGTCGCGGGCACCAACACCGGCGCGATCAATGCTGCAACCGTATCGATTTACTTATCGACCGATGGCGGCCTGACTTTTCCGACGCTGGTGCTGGCTAATACTCCCAACGATGGCGCCGAGGATATTGTTGTTCCAAACTTAGCAACGGCGCGGGCCCGCTTGATGGTTAGGGGTGACAACAATGTTTTCTTCAATATTAATACCGCGAACTTTACCATCGTCCCAACGCCTATCGAAATCAACCTCGGTGCAGGTGCAGCCTCCTACGTCGAAAACGAAGCTCCCGTTATCGTCAGTCCCAATGCGACGGTCGTCGATCTCTTCAATACGAATTATGCGGGGCTATCGATGACAGCCAGCATCATTTTGAATCGCGAGTCAGCGGACGTGTTAACCATCGTTTCTGTAGGTAATGGACTTGGGCAAATTTCGACCACGCCGACCCGAATTCGCTTTGGTGGCGTTGACATCGGTGGTTGGACGAGACTGCCAAATTTGATTACCGTGAATTTGAATTCGGCAGCCACACCCGAAGCGTTAACTGCCTTGATTCGCCAGCTCGCTTACTACTCGACCAGCGAATCACCCAGCACTCTCATTCGTACTTTCCAAGTTTCGATGGGCGCTGGACTGAACGCTACGCGTGACATTCAAGTAACGCCGGTCAACGACTCGCCTACCCTGGTGGATGTAACTTTGCCAGTGATCGACGAGGACTCGCTTCAACCTTCTGGGCGGGCTGTCGACGCGTTGTTTACGAACAGCTTTATCGACCCCGATGCGGGGGCTCGCATGAGCGGCCTCGCCATCATTTCTAACACGACCGCCAGCAACCAAGGTACTTGGTACTTCAGTAGCAATCAGGGTGCCAATTGGGTTGAGATCGCCGTCGTCGACGACGCTTCGAAGAGTCTGTTAATCTCACCTACCAGCTGGATTGGATTCAAGCCGACGCCGGATTACTTCGGCAGTCCGAATCCGTTGCTGGTTCGCGTGCTCGATGAGACCTTTACAGGCATTTTTTCTAGTTCGGTAGGAAACGCATTGCGGTACCTGGATCCTGGCGCGCGCACGGTCAATGGACCTGTTTCAACCAACGCCGGAAAATTGCAAGTGCGAGTCCGAAACATCAATGACGCGCCGACTGCAACGCAGCCACAAGTGTCGATTTCGGCAGTCCAGGATATACCCGTGGATTTTGCATTCCCCTCGGACTTGTTCATGGATATAGATTCAGCAAATCTCACGTGGAGCATAACGCCAGTGGGGATTCAGTCGGTTCCAACTTGGATCAATTTCGACATTGTGAAGCATACGCTCAAAGGTGTGCCCCGCAACGCTGACGTGGGTGCCTTTGAGTTTCAGTTGCGTGCCACGGATAGTTCTGGCGATTCGGTCGTAATTCCGCTGAGGATTTCCGTCGCCAACGTCAACGATGCGCCGGAGCAATTGGACCTCCGTGGTCAATCGGTTTCTGAAAATGATCCAGGAGCAAAAATCGGAGCTGTAACGGTATATGACCCCGATTCCCAAGACATAATGACTTATGCCGTGTCCGACAATCGTTTTACGATTCGGGATGGAATTCTCTACCTCCAAGCTACCTCGATTATTGACTATGAAGCAGAACCGAAAGTAAACATAACGGTCACTGCCACCGATAGTGGCACGCCGAATCGTTCGACCTCGGCGTCGTTTGTAATCGATGTCCAGGATAGCAATGAGTTCTTCCCAGACTTAAATCCCACCAGATACTTGATTCCTTTCAATCGTGCCAATAACCAGCTGCTGGGCACCGTCTCGGCGCGCGATGCGGATATTTTCCAGGCCGTCAAGTTCAAAATCCAGCAGGATGAAGCGGGTATTTTTGAAGTCGGTGAAACATCTGGCCAAGTGCGATTGAAGCCGAGTGCTCAGGTAAGCGATAGCAGTTATCGGGTTTTCATTTCGGCATACGATGACGGTTCGCCTTCGAACTCGCGAGTGGTACTATTCAACGTCGACGTAGAAATTCCCAATCAATTCGCTCCCCAAGTGCTGCCAGGCCAAAGGTTCTCGCTTGCTGAAAACTCGACTCCTGGAACAGTCGTAGGTAAAGTGCTTGCCCAAGACCAAGACGGAGATAACAACCTTCGCTTTTCGGTCGGCTCGGGCCCGTTCACGATCAACCCGATCACCGGCGTGGTTAGCGTTGCAGCAGGTGCAAACTTGAACTACGAATCGATTGCAAGTTACGCAGTGCCGATTCATGTTGCCGACAGTGGAATACCCTCGCGCAGCAGTTCCTTGCCGATCACGATCACTTTGACCAATGTCAACGATCCTCCGACGTCAATTTCATTGGTTACTCCCGGTGTACCTGCGCAACAAAAAGGCTTTCAACTTTCACAAATCAGCGTTACCGACGAGGATCCTGCGGCACAATATATCTTTGCGACCACGGATGCTAGATTCGAAATTCGCGGCGGTACTTTAGCATTGAAACCGAGCGTCTTTTTTGCAAGTTCGCTGGCGGGTACTACTTCGACAGTTGACGTGACTGTTACGGATGCATTGGATTCAACCAGCTCAAAACTGTTGCCGCTAACATTCAACATTATTGCCAATCCGCTGCCTTGGCAGAATAACCTGAATCGACTGGACGTGAATCGAAACGGCGAAGTTTCGGCTCTGGATGCGCTCATTGTGATCAATGCAATCAACGGTTCGACAGCCAACTTGGCTCGAGGCAACTTGCGAGTGCCCCGTGAGTTGGCGGACCTGACGTTGTTCGATGTCGATACCAGCGGCGACAATGTGCTTTCGCCACTGGATGCGGCGCTGGTGATCAGCGCGATTACCAATGCATCTGGGGAGGCTGAGTCGCGCAATGCGGACTTGTCAAAACCGCAAACCTGGTTTGACGCGTTCACAAGTCTTGAACAAGATCGCAAGCGACGCAGCCGGTAAGGGTGGAAGTAGCATCCGGCAGATGCGACCTGCCGTGGGTCACTCTTGCCGAGCTTGACCTGTGCCGCCTCAAACGGGTTGCGACGCTTTATCAACTCAGGCTCGCAGTACTCGCCTCTTAGGGATATGCCACTCGAAGGCGTAGCGCTAGTTCAGCAATAAGCTGGCTGGCTGTCCGCTGGCTCCGGAAATAGCGACCACAAAGTGGTTCCCAATTTGGCGTAGGGCACGTGTCCACATTTCGTCTTCGCTGCAGAACACTAACTGGGGCGTCGCCGATATCGGCAGCCATTTTCCGTCGCGTAATTCGTTTTCGAGCTCTCCAGGCCTCCAAGTTGCTTGACCGACAATGATCCGCACTTCGACTGCGTCCTGCGACTGAATCAATTGCTGGAGACTCTCCAACTGAGCAGCCACGTAAACGCCATCGACGGGCGTGTACTCGGCCAGTTCTGGTTGATTATGCAACGCAATGACTGGTCCCGACATTGGTCCGCCAAAGTGCAATCGGCGCTGTGATCGCGCAGTTGCGTGCTCTCCAGCCAGATGCTTCCACAACTCGGCGGGAGGCTCAGCAATACTACGATTCAAAAAAACGCCGACAGAACCCTCCTTGCCGTGATGCACCAATAGACACACGCTTCGACCGTACATTTCACTGCTCCAGTTCGGGGAAGCAACTAAGATGCACCCTTCAAAATGTTCGTCAGTGAATTCCAATCGATTGGTCATCATCTCCCTCAGCAATTAGATGTTGTCAAGCTGGCAAGCCCACTAGCCCGTGGTGAGAGGTGCAATTGCTGTGCCAAAATATGTGCAAATCCCAGACTCCACCGGAGCCAACCTGTGCCCCATTTAAAAAACTATCATACAATATGTTGTTATTCGTCTATTCTCGAATCTTGGATGCAAACTCAAGTGGAAATTCAGGACTTTCGCCGGAACTACGAGCAAAATTCATTAGATCAGGCACTTCTAGAGCCCAACCCAACCGCTGAATTTCTGAAATGGTTGGAGTTTGCCCACGCTGCACCTGCGCCCCATTGGCTCGAAATCACGGCTATGACGCTGGCGACGTCCGATAGTTCCGGGCGCGTCTCGGCCCGCATCGTTTTGTTGAAAACGGTTGACGCCACGGGATTCACGTTCTTCACCAACTATCGCTCGGATAAGGCTCAGCAGTTGTTGGCCAATCCCCTTGCCGCATTGGTGTTTTATTGGCCACATATCGAACGACAAGTTCGCGTCGAAGGTCGTGTCGCTTATACCGATTCAACCACCAGTGACAAGTACTTCCACGCTCGACCTCGCGGCAGTCAAATCGGCGCCGTAATCAGTCCGCAATCTCAACCGCTGCAAGACCGAAATCAGTTGGAACAAAGCGCCGCACAGTTGGCAGAAACCTACGCCGGCGATCAAGTGATCCCGCGTCCTGAATATTGGGGCGGCTATCGGCTGAAACCCAGTCGCGTCGAATTTTGGCAAGGCCGACCGAACCGGCTACACGATCGTTTTCTCTACTCAAGGAATGACGCGGATCAACAGGCAGAATCTTGGGCGATTTCGCGGTTGGCGCCCTAGTGGCGTAAGCTTCCAGCTTGCGTTGGTGGATGTGACATACTGATAAGCAGTGACCGATGGAAAAGATCTTGCGAGTATTCGAGAATCATCAAGCCGCGGACGAGGCGAACCGCGAGGATAATATGCAACTAACTTATCAGCAACGCTTTGACGCCTTCATGCTTCTAATGGCCCCTTACTATGCAGCTTCCTCAAGACTTCAGAGAGTTTATCGCGTTGATGATCTCCACCAACGTAAAGTTCGTGATGATTGGGGGGTACGCATACAATCTCTACCTGGATCCACGAGCGACGGGTGACATCGATTTTCTAGTTTCCGCTGACCCAGCAAACGAGGCATTGGTTCGGAGAGTCCTCACGGATTTTGGATTTGGATCAACCTTACCCTCGGAAAATGAGCGTGTTCTTGTCGAAGGCCGAGTGCTTATGCTTGGCCGCTCTCCAATGCGAATCGATTTACTAACGAAGATCGATGGAGTGTCATTCGAGGAAGTTATAGAAACTTGCCAACGCGTAGAACTCGATGGCCTATTGGTTCCTGTAATCTCGCCCGCACTACTCTTGAAGAACAAGATTGCGGCTGGTCGCGCAAAGGACATCGCCGACGCTTTTGAACTGAGAAAATTACTGGGGCGCAGTCCCAATGATTGATACTAGCCGAGATACAACTTCGTCGCTGAAATGTAAGCTTCGACTGCAGCGGGAACTTGGTAGCGAATGCTCTTGCCGCTGCGAACTCGCTGGCGAATATCCGTGCTGCTAATCTCCAGTTGGGGTAGCCTGAGGAGGTGCTCTTCGGCGCTAACCACTTGATCGTGTGGAAGGTATCGGCGCAGCGGTTCGAGATTGGGGGCCGGTTGACCGCCGCGTGCCGCTATGGCTAGAAACGCCAACTCGCAAATTCGGGCTGGCTCGCGCCAGGCTGGCAACTCGGCGAGCGAATCGGCACCCATAATAAATACCAACTCCGCCTCCGGGAGCTCAGACTTCAGCTCAGCGAGTGTATCGACCGTGTACGACGGGCCCACACGCCGCAGCTCGCGTTCGTCGAGCTTAAAATAAGTGTTGCCACCAATCGCCAGTCGAATCATCTCCACGCGATGCTTGGCGTCAGTAGGCTGCCTATCCTGCTTGAGTGGCGAGATGGCGGCGGGGATAAAGCGGACTTCACTTAGTTGTAGTTGCTCGCAGGCTAATTCGGCGATCAGCAAGTGTCCAAGGTGAATCGGATCGAAAGAGCCACCCAATATACCTAGTCGCTGCCTCCCAACGCGCTGACGAATCGCCTGTTCCGCATATAACTGTTCCGACATATAAATAGTGCCTCAACAAGATCGACATGATGGGTCGAAGCGGACAACGAACAGGATATTCATGACCAAGCAGCAACCAGAACTGTTCCCCACAGATATTCCTCCATGGGAGCTGGATCTGCAAGGCGAGTGTCGTGTGGCGAAGATCGTTTTCGCGGAACAGCCGCACGGGCCGCTCGATTATCTCGTCCCGGATAGTCTTGCCCAAGAAGTTCGCCTGGGTGTGCGGGTCAAAGTTCCGCTTGGACGCGGTAATCGCGAGATGCTCGGTTACGTGGTTGCGGTTGAAATGGTTCGCCAGTCTGCGAACGCTTTCAAGCCGATTGCAACTGTGCTGGATCCGGAACCGTTGTGTACGCCCAAGTTGCTGGAATTGTTCCAGTGGATGAGTCGCTATTACATCGCTCCGCTCGGACAAGTCTTCGAGGCTGCCGTCCCAGCCGGCGTGCGCGCCTCAGCGGGCAGCCGCGAGCGCGTCATGCTCTATCCCACCGCCGCAGCCAACAACGACGAGAAACTGAAGAACCTTTCCGCCAAGCAACAGAGCGTTTTGCGTCAGTTGATTCTAGCCGGCGGAGGCGTGACGATCGACCAACTGCAAAAGCTGGCCGAATGTTCGACCGGTCCGATCAATTCGCTGCGCGAGCAAGGCTACATCGAAGCAAAAAATGAGCGCGTTTTTGATGAACTCGGCAACCGCCCTCCGCGCCCACAAGGACCACCGCTGGCACTCAGCGTCGATCAACGTCAAGCGCTGGCACATGTTTTGGATGCCCTCAATTCAGGGAAACAGCAGACGGTGTTGCTGTATGGCATTACGGGCAGTGGCAAGACCGAAGTCTACATGCAAGCGATTCACGAAGTGCTAGCCTACCGCCGGCAAGCCATCGTGCTCGTGCCCGAGATCAGTCTCACGCCGCAAACGCGACAACGCTTTGTGCAGCGATTTGGTCAAGTCGCCCTGCTGCACAGTAACATGAGCCCTGTTGAACGGCATCATCAATGGCGTATGATCGCTTCCGGCCAAGTGCCAGTGGTCATCGGCCCACGCAGTGCGATCTTTGCCCCAGTGCCGCGATTGGGCTTAATCGTGATCGACGAGGAACATGAGCAATCGTTCAAGCAAGACACCTTGCCGCGCTATCACGCTCGCGATGTCGCCCTGCACCGTTCTTTCCTAGAACAGATTCCACTCGTCTTAGGCTCGGCAACTCCTTCACTTGAAAGCTGGCGGCGCGCTCAACTCGGACAATATCGACTCGCGACACTACCGCGGCGCATTCATAACCGGCCCTTGCCGCACGTAACCATCATCGACTTGCGTCAAGGTTCTAGCGAACCCTCACGAGGTTCACTCTCGCGGCAATTGCAGCAAGGCATTCATGAAACACTTAAGGCCAAGGGTCAAGTGATTCTGTTGCTTAACCGACGCGGATTCGCGACCACGATTCAATGCCCAGCGTGTGGCGATGTGGTGTCGTGCCCCGATTGCGATTTGCCGCTGACGCACCATCGCGACGGCGGCAAAGCGATTTGTCATTACTGCGACTACCAGATCGCAACCCCGTCAACCTGCCCCAAATGCAGTTTCGCTGGGATTCGTTTTAGCGGATTGGGGACTCAGCGCTTAGAGGTTGAGGTGCAGCAGCGTTTCCCCAAAGCAACGCTGGCGCGCATGGATAGCGACACGATGCGCAAGCCGGGCAGCCACGAGCGTGTCTTCACCGAGTTTCGCGAAGGTCGAGTCGACATTCTGCTCGGAACGCAAATGATCGCCAAAGGCCTGGATTTTCCAAATGTATTGTTGGTTGGAGTCATCAATGCCGATAGCGCCTTGCACTTTCCTGACTTCCGAGCGAGTGAACGCACCTTTCAACTGGTGACGCAAGTTGCGGGTCGCACGGGACGCGGCGAGAAGTCTGGTCATGTGATGGTGCAGACCTTCTCGCCCGATCATCCGTCCATTATCGCGGCTTCGACGCATGACTTTACGGGCTTCGCTGTCGACGAACTCGTCAAACGCGAACAATTCGGCTATCCACCGTTCGGTTGCCTGGCTCGAGTCATCATGCGCGGACCCGATCTCGCCGAAGTTGAAGAGTTCGCCGAGTCGTTCGTCAAGCGACTTCAAGCGACTCGTAAGCAACAAGGCATCGACTGCCGGATCCTTGGCCCCGCACCGCCACCGCTCGCAAAACTGCGTGGCAAATATCGTTTTCACGCGTTGATGATGACCACTCAGGCCGAACCGCTCAACCGCTTGCTGGTCCGCACTGTTGCCGAAATCAAAACGCCCAAGGACGTGCAGTACGTCATCGACATTGACCCGCTCGATACTTTGTAAGTGGCGTAAGCTTCCAGCTTGCGTTTGCGATGGCAGGCCCACCGACCTGACGCTTAACGGCCAATGGCACTCACTTTGCGTGATATCACGTGGCCGAGTCGCTCTGCGACTCGGCATCATTGCTTGATCAAAGGCGTTCATTTTCGCTGGTTTCGACGAGTCGCGGAGCGACTCGCCTACAAAAAATCACAGTCTCGGAGAGACGTCAGATCATTTGAGCGCCGCGAACTCAGTCTTGGCAAACTCAGCATAGCGCTCGGCGATTTTCCCGGACTTCTCATCGCCGGAGTGGAGCAAGACGCGGTATCGAAAGAGCAGCTTGTCGCCCTTCTTCAAATGCACGCCTGCGGTTTTTTCTTTCTCGCCAGTGAAGTGATAGACGCCAAATGGATTGGCTGCAAATAGTCCGTAGTCGCGGACGTGCCAGCGATTGGGGTGGTGGAATGTGGAGGGATGGCACAGGATCGCAGCACCCAGAGTTTCATTGCCAACAGGTCCGAAGTAATCGACCCAATCCGCGGGTTGACCCCAAGCGGCTAAATCGGTTTGGCCGGCGCTATTGATGATCTTGCCTCCAGTCTTGGCTTTGACCTTCATCGATTCGGCTACGCGAATACCAAACGTACCTTCCTTCGTGTCACCAAAATGCACGTCTCCTTCGCTCGCCCGCAACTCGATTTCGCAATCAATCCAGTTCGCGGAATTGTCAGCTCCGAAAGTAAACCGACGACTGTCGCTGAGCACTATTTCGCCCGCTGGCGATTTCCATAGATTTCGCGAACCAATGACCGCAGTTTTTCCCGCAGATTTTTCGGTGAATTCGAGGTGTTCTGTAATGCCGCCTTTGCCCTCGCCTTCCAACCAAAAATCAATACCGTTCACTTCTCCATGAGTGAACCAAAGTGATCGATGATGGGGATGATCATGCTCTTCACCTTTCGAATCAGCAACCATGGGATAGTCGCGAGTCATTTTGGCACCGGTAGGTCCCAAGATTGGCCAAATGATTGGCTTACTAAAGCTTTTGGTCAGATAGTCCGCCACTATCCTGTCGCCACGTAGCACTTGTATTCCGCCTGCATGTTCTTTCAACTGGAATTCTTGTGATTGTGCATTCGCATAACTGAAGCAGACCATAAGCAGTCCACATGCAAGCCAACCTGGCTTTGCTAGATTGAAAATCATGGTTCGACCTGAAGTGAATGAGGTGGGTTGCTGCTGGACGAGAATGTCTCAGCCTGTCAAACGATTCGTGATGCTTCACATATTAGCATCAGGACAATCGCTCTACAATGTTTTTATTGCCCACCTTCAGGCTCGGTCGGTTTAGCTGATTCAATCGTTTCTCCGGCGGTACGAAGCAACGGTTTGAGAGTGGTAAACGCATCGAAGCCCCAAATCAAGGCTACCAAGAAAGACGCAATCGCTGCAACCAATCCGATGTTGACATTGAATCCATTGATCATCACAAGCGTCACACCGACACCGAGGCCAATTAAAGCAATCGCCAGTTTCAATGCGATCGCTGTTCCGTAGCGACGGCGGGCGCTTACTTGAATTGCTGAGCGAGCGGATGTATTGGCCAACTCGCGCATCGCAGCCATATTGCGATTCTTCTCCGGCGCGAGCGCTTTCGGAACATAGTCCTCTGGATTGAACGGGCTTGTCGTGCTGCTGGGTACTCGTTCCGTTACTGGCGCGGGCAAGCTGATCTTTGACGGACTCGTTGAATCCACAAGTGGTGCGGATGTGACAGGCGCCAGCGCGACAGGCGGGGGCGAACTTAGTTTCGGCTCCTCCTCCAGGCTTCCACCTCGCATCCGAGCCATCAATCGCTTCATGTAGTCTTCAACACTCTCTTCTTCATCATCGTCTTTAGGTTTAAGCGCCGCACCCATATCAGGCTGGACCGAGACCGGGTCGGCTGTTACCAGTCTTTCAGCGCGAACATGCTCGGCCTCCAAATGATCAATCATCTCAACTTCGTCTTGTTCCGCCTGAAGCACGAAACCTGCAAAGTCTTGAGTTGGAATGTCGGCAGCAATCGCCTCATTCAGTGGTTCAGAGTTTGACTTGTGATCGCCGCCCGGGCTAAAGAGGTCATTTGAAATCGGCTCGCTCGCAAAGCCAAAGCGTTCTAACAATGATGACAGTTCTTGAGATTCATCACTGTCTAGTGACTCTTCGCCCAGTGACTCTTCGCCAATGGAAGTGTCTTGAGTCGAAAAGTTCGCGATAAGGGCAGCTGGTAAGGGCGCGCTATCGCTGTCTACGCGAGCTTCAACCTCAAACGGTGTTGGTTCGACATCCACCTGAACTTCCCAAACTGAAGAAGTTTGAAAGCCGGCTGCTTCGTCAGGGATTGCAACTGGTTCAGGAATATCCGCCGCCCGAGCGTCATCATTGAATTGAGTTCTATCATCGTCAGTCCACCACGAGGGTAAGTTATCGGCAGCAGATTCCTCTGCCAACGAAGTCTCTTCCATCGTCTCTTCGATGAAGTTCACGGAGGTTGCACCAAAGTCGATGGCTGGGGGTGTGATTGGCGATTCCTGCACCTCCCAACCGCTGGCCGAGGCAAAGGTGTTTGGGGCTGGCGCCGATTCGATTGCAGGGGCGAAAGCAGGGTCTTCGGATGACTCTGCATTCCAAGCGTAATGATTGAAAAGATTGACAACCGCATCAGAGGATGCGGTACCAGTCGATTCAGGAATTGGAATTTCTTCGGCAACTTCTTCATTGTCAACTTGCGCTGCGCAAGCAGTTGACTGGGCCTCTGACTGGGCCTCAAGCTCAATTATTTCGGGCTCGATTGACCGTTGATCGAATCCATCGATTGCGATTGCGTGCGGAGAAGCGAATTGTTCGGAAATCCTGGGCGGAATTTCGGCGGTTATTTCGTTTGGTTGAAACTGCCGGATCTCAGTCGCCCTGAGGATTGATGATTCGCTGGCTGCAACTGAATCCCTCAGTTCCCCGATTTGCGTCTGAAGTTGCTGTCGCCAAACCTGGTCAGTATCTTCTGTTGAGATCCGCCGCGCGATCATATCTTGCAGTAGTAGGTTGAGTTGATTCGCCACTTCCGTTAGGCGATGCAGTGTCTCGCCGTTATCGGGCTGCGGCGAAGTTCGCAGTTCGTTGGTCGAGGCGAGGTTTTCTGAAACCACTCGCTCCAGTGAACCGAGGTGAATTTTCACTTCGTCCAATTGCGTCGTCAAACCTTGCATCTGATCCGCAACCGACGTCAGGTGCTGCAGAGCTTCGCCGTTATCAGCCCGTGGCGAAGTTCGCAGTTCGTTGGTCGAGGCGAGGTTTTCTGAAACCACTCGCTCCAGTGAACCGAGGTGGCTTTTCACCTGATCCAATTGCGTCGTCAAACCTTGCATCTGATTCGCGACCGATGTCAGGTGCTGCAGTGTCTCGCCGTTATCATTCTGTGGCGCAGTTCGCAGTTCATTGGTCGAGACGAGGTTTTCTGAGACCACTCGCTCCAGCGAAAAGAGGTGGCTTTTCACCTGATCCAATTGCGTCGTCAAACCTTGCATCTGATTCGCGACCGATGTCAGGTTTTGCAGTGTCTCGCCGTTATCAGGTTGCGGCGCAGTTCGCAGTTCATTAGTCGAGACGAGGTTTTCTGAAACCACGCGCTCCAGTGAACCGAGGTGGCTTTTCACCTGATCCAATTGCGTCGTCAAACCTTGCATCTGATTCGCGACCGACGTCAGGTGCTGCAGTGTTTCGCCGTTATCAGGTTGCGTCGTAGTTCGCAGTTCGTTGGTTGAGGCGAGATTCTCCGAAACGATGCGCTCCAGCGAGCCAAGATTACTCTTCACATCTGCCAACTCAGTCGTCAGCCCTATCAATTGGTCCGCGACTCTCGTTAGGTGATGCAAAGCATCACTAACAGGT
>JANLQO010000397.1:0-4215 GCA_031367855.1 Planctomycetia bacterium
GCCCTCCGCAACGGCATGCCCCCAGCCGGGGGGCTCGGCATCGGCATCGACCGCCTCGTGATGTTGCTGACCAATTCGAAGAGCATCCGCGACGTGATTCTGTTTCCGTTACTACGGAATCACTAATGCGTAAAGCTTAAAGTTGCGTAAAGCTTAAAGTTGCGTAGAGCTTAAAGTTGCGTAAAGCTTAAAGTGTAGAACGGTTGTCCCCAACCGTTCTGCCGAAGGGCCGCGGACCGCAGTCAACCCGCATTTTTCCAGCGGAAGAAACCGTGCAAGTGAGCCAGCGAGCTCTGCGGAACGATTGAGGACAATCGTTCTACCACTCCCGACAGTTCAGGTCACAGGGCGTGTTGTTGGCGGCGGATTTCGTAGAGGAGGATGCCGGCGGCGACGGCGGCGTTGAGCGAGGTGACATGGCCTTGCATGGGAATGCACAGACGTTGGTCGCACACAGCCAGCAGTTCGGGGTTGATGCCAGTGGCTTCGCTGCCGATGACAAGTGCCGTGAGCGAATTTAATGGTGAGGTCCAAGCGCTTCGCTGCGTATTGCCGTCTGCGCCCACTAACTGAAAACCAATCGACTTGATGACCTTTGCCGCATTTACTAGATCATCGACTTGGATGACTGGCACATAGTTTACAGCGCCGACTGACGATCGCGCGACGTGGGGAGTCACTTCGGCTTGCGAGCGTTGGCCGACAACGACACCGAGCACGCCCGCTCCGTCGCAGCAACGCAAGATCGCGCCGAAATTAAACGTGTCTTGAATCTGGTCGCAGATGACAACCATGGGCGGCATCGAAGCTAGCGAGTCAGCAGCCGTAACGGCGTTGCGCAGTTGGCTTTCAAAACTCTGCAGCGAGCGGTAGGGATACCGACCGAGCCTCGCGACCAAGCCTTGATGTTCGGTCGACTTCGACAATTCGAATAAGCGTGCGGGTGTGACGACTTCTACTGGAATCCCCGCTTGCTGTTTGACGCTCAACAACTCGGCAGATGCGTTGAACGCTTCTTGACTGGCGTAGACTTCGATGACTGGCCACAAACCCGATTGCAATGTTTCGAGTACCGCATGGTGTCCCCAAAGCCAGCTCCGCTGGTGATTTCCGCTGAAGACTTGGGCGATGGATTTTTTATTTCTTTTTTTTGAGTGAGCCATCAAAAATTGTCGTGCGCCGGTAAAGATGAGCCCTCTGCGGGTGAATCCTGCAGTCAATACGTTATGCTAACATACAAAGAAAAAACTGCATTTCCTAGCAGCGGCAGTTGGCAGCTCAATAATTGAGATTCAATTATGAAACGATACTTGTTTTTATTATTCATGGCTGGCTTGTGGTCGGTATTTGCGAGCCCCCTTTCGAAGTCACATGCCGACGACGCCCTCTCCAACTGGCCACAGTTCCGCGGTGCTGATGCTAGAGGAATTTCGACGAACAAGAATTTGCCGGATCAATGGTCAGCCACCGAGAACGTCGAGTGGGTAGCGGAGATTGTGGGGCGTGGTTGGGGTTCACCAATCGTTTGGGGCGATCGTGTTTTTCTAACAACGGTTGTCAATACGGGCACCACCGAGCGATTGAAAAAGGGTCTGTATATGGGCGGCGAGCGTCCTGACATTCCAAAAACAATGCACCAGTGGAAAGTCATATGCCTTGATCTCGCGACGGGTAAACAGCGGTGGGAGAAATCTGTTCGGGAAGGAACGCCGACCGCGCCGATTCATTTGAAAAACAGTTATGCGTCGGAGACTCCGGTTACAGATGGTGAGCACGTGTATGCGTGCTTTGGCAACGTCGGCATTTTTTGCCTGGACATGATGGGAAACGAAGTCTGGAAAATGGAGTTGCCTGTACGGCCAATGAGGTATGGTTGGGGCACCGCTGCTTCACCCGTTCTGCATGGTGAAGTGCTTTACTACCAGAATGACAACGATCAACAATCGGAGTTGATTGCGTTGGACAAACGAACAGGCGCTAAAGTATGGTCGGTCGAGCGTGAAGAGAAGAGCAACTGGTCGACACCGTTTGTTTGGGTACACCCCGCGCGGACTGAAATTGTGACTGTGGGATCGAAGGCGGTGCGCAGTTACGATCTGCATGGCCAGCTGCTATGGTCACTCAAGGGAATGTCGAGCATAACGATTGCGACCCCCTACGTGGTGGATGGGCTACTTTACATTAGCTCCGGATATGTACTGGATCGGACCAAAGCGATGTACGTGATCAAGCCCGGCGCGTCAGGCGATCTGACGTTGCCAAAGGAGCAGTCGAGCAATGAGTTCATAGTTTGGTCGAATATGGGAATTGCCCCCTACAACCCAAGCACCTTAGTTTCGAATGAGCGGTTGTACATTCTCTATGACCGTGGCTACATCAACTGCTTCAACGCAAAGTCGGGCGAAATGATTTATGAGAAACAGGTAATTAAGCGCGGAGCGGGCTATTCCGCATCACCCTGGTCGTATGATGGCAAGCTTTTTTGCTTGGATGAAGATGGGGTTTGCAGCGTTGTTAAAGAAGGCGATTCGATGGAGATATTGCACACCAACACATTGGCTGTCGACGACATCTGCTTGTCGACACCGTCGATTGCTGGCGACCGCTTACTCATCCGCGCGGATACGCGTCTGTACAGTATTCGCAAGAGTCATAGTGAAAAACAACAGTAGTTGCTTTACTCCTGGCCGAACGCCCGCTTATCGCCAGTACCGAGAACGTTTGTTCGTTTAACCGCCTGGGCATCGCCCGGCGTGGAGGGCAACGCTGTGAAGTATTTTGTGCTAGGAAACTGTTGGTATTCATGCATCATGCGCGTATCGATTTCGGAGAAATCGTTCTACGTAGGCCGATTTCTCCGAAATGGGCACTTCGAAATGCTTCACAGCGTTGCGTGGAGGGACGCAAAATTGAACCGCATTTTTTTTCCGAGAAGCTGGTTGGTAGGGATTTCTATTTGGTTACCAATCTTGTTAGTTACATCCGTAGCACAGGCCACGGAATTTGTTTGCCATTGGACCTCAGGAAAGATCGTGATTGATGGGGTGGAGGATGAATCTGCGTGGCAGCGAGCACAGTTGATCGACGACTTTCAAATTCCGGCTAGTGGTGGACTACGGCCGACCACCAAGACGCGCGCTCGATTGCTTTGGGATAGGCAATTCATCTACTTTTTCGCGAACCTGGAAGATCACGATCTGTTTGGTGATGTGACTGAACGCGACGCCATGACTTGGAATAACGATGTGTTTGAGATTTTTTTGAAGCCTAGTGCCAAGGAGCCTGGTTACTATGAATTCCAAGTCAATGCAGCTGGCACTGAGATGGATTTGTTTTTGCCGGATCAGAAAAGCGGCGGGTATGGAGCGCTGAAATCCGCCAACGCGTTTCAAATGAAGACGGCGGTGGTGCGTCGCGGGACGCTGGAGAATCGTAGCGACCGCGATGAAGGTTGGTCTGTGGAAGGACGTATTCCGTGGGTGGATTTCATGCCGACCGGCGGCCGGCCGGATATTAACGAGCTATGGTCAATCGCGCTCTGTCGCTACGACTACACGTTGGGTCAGCAACCGGAATTGAGCAGTTGTGCACCGCTGAGCAAAGTGAATTTCCATTGGGTAGAAGACTATGCCAAGCTGCGATTTGCAGGTCCTGGTGAACATGATGCCGACGCAGAGTCCTTTGGATCGCGTCTGAGTTTTGTAGATTCGAAAGTAATCGGTTCGCCGGAACCGCCGTTGCCCTATCGGCCTGTGCCCGCGTTCACACCTCTGACATTGAATTGGCCGATCGACGTGCAAGTCGAGCCGGGTACTCGCAATTTGATGGTGATTGCCGAGGCCGGTTCGTATGGTCCGACCGTTATTAAGCGTGTTGCGATCGATGCACCTAAAGACCAAAGCCAGGCACCGGTGTTCGAAACATTGGTTGATACGAAGGGTGTCGCCTATTCGATAGCCTTCCATCCCAAGTTCACTGAAAACGGCTATATGTATATCGGCAGTAACGGGAAAATAGAATGCGAAAAGAATCGCAGCCGCATCATTCGTCACACTCTTGGATGGCCAGTTGAAACAACGCTCAAATCAGCTGCTAGGTGCGGCTCCGGAAGCCTATGGGAAACTCAGTAATCCCTATGATGCGACGGAGGCTCTGGAGCGACGTGCGAGGGCCTTTCTGCATTCGAATTGTGCGTACTGCCACATTGAGGCGGGA
>JANLQO010000213.1:0-2496 GCA_031367855.1 Planctomycetia bacterium
ACGGTCATGCTCACCCACGAGTTCGTAATGTCTCCGGGGGCATTTAGGACCTGCATAGCTGTGCCAGAATCCGTTGCAACCGGCTTCCAGCAGTGCCAACTGTAATTGCTAAAGGTGACGGCACGTTAGATACTAGGGGCAATTGCTCTGGTGCTGTCACTTGCGGCTGAAAATCGTGCGCACGCCCGCAGGGTAATGTGACCTGTCCGCCTCGGAGAGACTGTGATTTTTTTGGCAAATGCGGCCGAGTCGCGGAGCGACTCGACTACAAAAGATCACAGTCTCGGAGATGCGGACGTGATCGTTCACTGCTAGAGGTTGCGACCAGGTACGGAAGAATGCTACCGTCAAACGGAAAGTGTGCTAGAACATCCCGCCCTGTCCACCACCACCACCCATCATTCCCATGCCACCACCTGTGACAGTTTGGGGCGGTTCCGATTCTCTTTCCAAGTTTGCTTTGTTCATCGCTGCAATTCGTGACAGCATCACTTCGATTTTCTGATGCGAAGGTTCATCGCAGGAGATAATCAGCATCGAACCGACGGGTGAAATGGTAAAGGTACCACCCCCTACCGACCACGAATCGGGCGAAACGGTTTGTTCAATGGCGTTCACTATGGACTGCAAGTGCGAATCGTTAGGCAGCACGTATGCTAGATCGTAGTAGCGAATTGCTGGATCCGCGTTAGCGGCCGCTCGCGAAGTGATCTCGATACTGCTTTCATGAACGGTATAGGCCAAACCCACACTGGCATTTTCGACGCTCTTGAACGCGCGTCGCAGGAATTCGCGAACGGACATTTCCCCATGGACTGAAAGCAACGATTCTGGATCAAGTCCCATTTCGCTCAACGCAACGCTGTCGATCAGAATTGTTAGACCCGTCATATCTCCGACTTCCTGCATCGCCTGACGTATGGGGACATCTCCAAAATCCACTTCAATCTTAGCACGAAGGAGCGTACGTACTTGTTCGCGCATTTCGCGCTCGGTTTGATCGAAGTCTGCCGACCGCAGCCACGCGGGTGGTTCACCGTCCGCAACTTGCCATTGAATCGGTTCGCGAGGTTTGGGCTTGGCAGCTTCCTTCGGAGCCAGCATGCCAGCCGACGCGGCAGCGCGGTCATTCGGCTTAACGGCGACACTTGGATCCACCGCACCAGCGCTGGCCGAAGCCACGGTTGCTTCGCCCGAGCTTCCCGCAATGGTAGGCTTGCCGCCGGTACCAAACTGAGCCACAACAGTGGTGGTTTCTTCAGGCAATGTTTGCATCGTAAAGCCAACGTCGCTCGATTTTTGCATGCCGACAGATGGTCGGTTGCCGTCGCCAAACAAATTGAAACTGATCAAGCCACCGACCAGCAGCGTTGTGCCGACCGTATAAGCGGTTTTCAGTAGGATTGTATTGAACATGTTCATTTCCCCGCGTACTAGAGATGAGATTGTGTCGGAATTCGGTTCGATTTCCGTATCCATTGGGCTGGCATCTTCGGGAAGATACGAGTCTAAAAAGTTATCTGTCCATGCGTTGGCTTCAGCCGCTTGCAAATGCTGCTGAAACCAGGTCGAGGCCGCGACAAGAACGGTGAGGCTGATGCCGCGTCTGGCCAATTGCCTTAGTAAGGCATAGCGCCCGCGTCGAATGCGACCTTCGATGGCTGAAACGCTGAGCGCCGTCCGCTGGGCGATTTGCGGTGCTGTATAGCCCAGCAAATAATGCTCGACCAAGATCTCGCGCAGTCCTTGCGGCAATTTTTCGAGCTCTTGGTCAAGCGCCTCAAGCTCTAGTTTTCGCGCCAGGACATTGATCGGATCTTCGTCAGCTTGGTTGAGTGCAATCACTTCATCTGGACTCTGCTCAGAGACGTTAGCCAACCGCTGTTTTCGCAATCGACAAGCGGTACGGTATGCAACACCATGTAACCAGGCAGCCACCGAACGCCGATTCTGTATCTTCTTGGCGGATTTCAACAGGACCAGAAAAGTCGCTTGGAAGGCGTCTTCTGCACTGGCTGGATCCGACACGGTACACCGACAGACGCTAGCTACCATGCCCGCGTACCGCTGAATCAACGTTTCAATCGCTGTTCGACTGCCCGATTCCACAAACAACGTCAACAGTTCCGCGTCCGACTGCAGCGCCCCCTGCACAGCGGGCTCAGTGAGTCGCTGTAGGGCAGAAATCGGGTCGGTGGTTGTGAGTTGATCGCGCATGTTGTCTCTTTAGTGCCGCGACTCGTCTCATCCGGGCGCAGATTTTTGGAAAGTCTTTTCTTTATTGGTTGACTCTTACATTGTATCCAGAATCTGTCCCCCCCCAAGCAAGTAGCGCCTCCAGGAGAACTTTGCTCCTATCAGCCGGAAGGCGTTAGCCGAGCCCTTTCAAGCCAGCATTACGTCCTACTTTCGTCGAGAATTCGTTGCGTAGCAACATGGTTTCCGCGGTTGCCGCTTATTTTTGGTGGTTGCGGTTTCTTAGGGCCACGGATGTTC
>JANLQO010000457.1:0-11687 GCA_031367855.1 Planctomycetia bacterium
CGCATCCGGAAAAAATCACCTAGTGTCAGACCAAGGCCGCCCAGCGCGCCCACGGTCATGAAGTTTCGACGGGAATATGGATTTCCGAAACATCGCATGCTGAATCACTCCATCGGTGTTTGAAATTGCTAGGGAAAGCTAGTAAGTAAGAAGCAACAGACGGCAGCAAATACTGCGCCGGGGATTGTCG
Source organism: Planctomycetia bacterium (assembly GCA_031367855.1). Classification (GTDB taxonomy): domain Bacteria; phylum Planctomycetota; class Planctomycetia; order Pirellulales; family Pirellulaceae; genus Aureliella. The sequence goes on from JANLQO010000457.1 coordinate 191, forward strand.
AAATGATTGCCCAACATCTAGTTATTACATTAAAAGGAGTTGGTCGAAGCAGATCTTTTAACGTATCGTGATGAAACGACAGCGTTCCGCAATCGGTATAAGGTGGGAGGATTGGGAGGGGACAATCAGGATTGGCCGAAATCGGCTCCGATTGCTCGGCTATATTCTAACCGCTTGGCGCCAAGCTGTCAAAGTCTGCAACGACCCCCAATTGTCGTTAGTTTGAGCGATTGGAAACGCGGCATGTACCACCCCCCCTTTTGATTATGAGTTTTTGTTGCCATAAGCTTTACTCTAAAAACACCTCGCTGCATAATCTTTACGCACAACCGCTTTGACCAACGCACCGCTAGCCGCCCGCCTGACCTTATGGAGTTTACGATGCTGCGACGAATTCGCGCACTCAGTACAGCCAAATCGCCACGAAGTTGCGGTAGGTCAAAACTTGGAACGCAAATTCGCCGCAAGCTGCTCGCTGAGTCGCTGGAACCACGGCACTTAATGGCGGCATACATCAACGAAGTTCATTTCAATCCGCTATTTGGCGATACCGCAAAACATCAGTACGTTGAATTGCGAGGCGACTCACTTTCGAGCATGAGCGCTGGCACCTATCTGGTTGTAATCGGTAGTTCGGATGGCGTGTTCGAACTGGGTGACATTCACACGATCTTTAATTTGAGCAATCAGCAATTTGGCTCCAATGGCATGTTAGTGTTGCTCGAATCAGCCTCGAACTTCACGGTTGACCCAGCAGCTCGGGTGCTTAAAGGCACCGACGGTTTTGCAGGAATGCCAGGAAACATTTTTTCAGCCGACGCAGGCACAAGCAGTAAACAGATTCGTACCGGTTCGAATACCTTTCTATTAATTCAATCGAATGTGGCACCGGCGCTGAGCGACGATATCGATGTCAATGATGACGGTACGCCCGACGGCGCGTACTTGAATTGGACCATTCTCGACGGTTTCACAGAATTTCCGTGGGGAGAAAACGTGTGGCCGCAGAAGGCCTATGCGCCGATTGTTTTCCAGGAAGATGGTGTGGGGTCAGGCATGCCAGGAGCGACACTGGTTCGGACCGAAGACCTCGCTTACGTTGGGCGCATTGGCCAATCAACGGGATATTCGCCCAATGATTGGTTGGCTGGCAACACCACCGAGGACGGCACCGCGACGTGGAATTTCCAGTTAGAAGATGGAATCTTTGGAGTGCCTCGACCTCGGGCTTACGCGGGGCGACATTTGGATCACATCGGCGGTCCCAATTGGGTTGGCAGCATTTCAGGCTCAGTGTTTCTCGATCTGAACTCCGATGGTATTCAACAGCCTGGAGAAGGTCCAATTGTCGGTGCCCGAGTCGTTTCGGACTTGACGGGCGATGGTCTGCCGGACCTCTACTCAGAGACGATTGAACCGAACAATTACCTCGTGAATCGCGATCTAACGAACATCTCCTACAATGCGACTTTGACCACCGCAGGAACGGATAACCTACAAATTAGTTTCAATGTTCTGCCGGTTCAACAGTCGGGGGCTCCTGCGGGGCAGCATATCTTTTCGCATGCAGGCGTTGGTTTTTTTAACGAAGTTCGCCGGTTGCGAACGGATTTTTATAGGCCGGCTCGTACCATCGCCATCGATGTCATCGGCAATAGTTCCTCAACCAGCACTTACGGCAGGTTAGAGATTTTCAACGCCGCCAACGTTTCTCTCGGATTTGTACGATCGGGTCCGCTGGGGGCCAATCAGGTTCAGCGTCTTTCAATGACTTCTGCCAACGACGACATTGCCTGGGCAGTGGCCTATTCCGAAGACTCGTACCTCAGTTCTTCGCCGTTTGGAATGTTGGATAGTCTGTCATTCGTGCTCGCCGAGCAGAGTACGCTTTCGGACGCGCAGGGCAAGTATTTCATGCAACCCATGACGCCCGGCGACTATGCGATTCGCGTTGTTCCTCCCGCCAACTATGACCAGGTCTTCCCCAATGGCGGCGCGCATCCGATTCGCATCAACCAGTATGAAAGTTACGTCGGACGCAACTTTGGTCTACTAGGAAATTTGCCACCCGTGCTGAACGATCAGACTTTTCACGTGAGCGAATCGAATATCGCGGGCAACGTCGTGGCGACTCTGGTATTCAACAAAGGCTTCCCAAGCCAAGTTCTGTCCGCGGCAATCACCGCAGGAGATCCGACCGGATTATTTGCGGTGGACCCCACGAACGGGAATATTACGCTCAATCGCGCCGAGCTAGACTTTGAAACCAAGCAAAGTTTCTCATTAACCATCAAACTTGCTGACAGCCTCAATGCAACATTGAACGATTCGGGCGTTATCGAACTAGTGATCGACGATGCGAACGAGCCGCCCGTGGTGCAAGCCGCTTCGAAGTCGCTGACGGAAAACAGTGCAGCGGGAACACTCATCACCAGGATGACCGCCGTGGACCAGGATGCTGGCTTGCCTGGCCAATTTGTTTGGAGCATCTCGGCAGGCAATACTGGCAACGCTTTCACAATCGATGCAGACACGGGAGATGTTCGGGTCAACGATGCAACCAAAATTGATTACGAAGCAAATCGTCTATTCAATCTCACGGTACGCGCCACCGATCACGGCATTCCCACTCAGGCAGGCGACGCTATCTTGGCAATCTCGTTATTGAATGTGAACGAAGCTCCCATCCTGGTTGCACAGGGATTATTAATCCGGGAGAACAGCTTAGCCGGAGCATTGCTGGGCACGATCCATGCTATCGATCCAGACGCGAATGAGAGCCTCCAGTGGCAAATCATGGGAGGCACCGGCGCTGCACTGTTCCAAATCGGAGCCGACGCCAAAGTTATCGTCTCCAGCGGCGCGAATTTGGACTACGAGCAAACCAAGCAATACGACTTGATCATCAAGGTTACCGATTCGGGCACGTTGTCTGATACTCGGACCTATAGCGTAACGCTCCTGGATGTGAATGAGGCTCCCGTATTTACCTCACCCCCATCGGTAACGTTAAAGGAAGATGCCGGCGAAGGAACGGTAGTGGGTGTAGCAACTGCGACCGACACGGATGCTGGCCAACAGCTAAGCTACAGCATTTCAGGCAGCGCTGCCTCGAAGTTCACCATCGACGCCATATCCGGGCAAATTAAAGTAGCCAGCGGAGCCAAGTTCGATTTTGAAAGCCAACCCACATTTTCAATCACTGTCAAAGCAACCGACAATGGTAGTCCTGCGGAATCAGTCTCCACAGCGCTCACGCTGCAAATCACTGATGTGAATGAATCGCCGACTATCCTTTCGACCGACTTTGACATCCCAGAGAATAGCCCTCCCGGTACAAGCCTAGGTGACCTAAGCATTACGGATCCTGATGCGGGCGACAAATTTTCCTATGAATTAGTTGAGCAGTCCGTCAATTGGCTGTCGATTGATGCAACGACAGGTACCCTCAAGGTTGTAGCCGGTGCAGCAATCGATTTCGAAACACTTAACGTCAACACTGTTAAAGTTCGCATCACCGATGCCGGTGGGTTGCATGACGAACGCAATGTACTGATCCATGCTTTGGATCGCAATGACCCACCAACGTTGGTAAATCCATTGGCAAATGCAAAAGCATCTGCGCAAAAACTCTTTACTTACGCTATACCCGCCAATACTTTTGTCGATCAAGACGCTGGAGATTCGCTACGTTTCGCCATGACCAACGGCGCCGGATTCCCGCTTCCCGCTTGGCTGAAGTTTAATGCCACCACACAAGTGCTCAGCGGCACTCCGACGGTGAACGACGGCGGTACAATCGAACTCAAGCTGATCGCAATTGACTCAGGAGCAGCTTCGACATCGTCCAAATTCACCGTCACCGTCGATGCAAACCTGTTCCCCTGGCACAACGCTTCAAAACCGTTGGACACCAATGCCAACGATTCGATTTCACCGGTGGACGCGTTGTTGGTGATCAATTATTTGAATTCGGGCGCTTCGCGAAATGTACCGCCGGGCTCTACGCCAACGCTTGGGTTTCTGGACACCAGCAAAGACAACATCATCTCACCTCTCGACGCGTTGCTGGTGATCAACGAGTTGAACAAGCGTGGCAGTCCCGAAGGTGAACGCTCCACACCCACCACAGTGCAATCTGATTCATCCGCTGCTGGACAGTATTTTGGCTGGGACTATCTGCAACAACTGGATGATCGCAAGCGGCAGGAAGAACTGATCGATTTGCTAGCGAGCGGGCGCGATTCAGCTGACTAAAGAGATCGCAAGCTGGAAGCTTACGCCACGGCAAGTTGATATTTCAAGACACCGCCAACCCATACCTCACGCGCTCTGCCTTGCAATGTTTGGTTGAGCAGCGGGGTGTTACGGTTTCGAGAATACAATAGATTTGGTGCGACGGTCCAAGACACTTGCGGATCAATCGCGACTACGTCCGCCGGAGCACCGATCGCTAAGGTGCCGGCATCGATACTGAGCATCCGCGCCGGTTGCGTCGAAAAGCAATCAATCGCTCTCGGCCAGTCGAGCTTGCCGGTCGATATTAAGTAAGTGATCGCCAGAGCCAAGCAGGTATCCAAAGACGTTACGCCGAAGGGGACTGCATCCAGTTCCTGCATTTTCTTTTCAAGCGATTTCGGTTGATGCCCCGAGGTGATCATATCAATCGTGCCATCGGCAATCGCTTCTAAACACAAATCGACATCCCGACGAGAACGCAGCGGCGGATTGACTTTGTAATTTGCATCAAAAGTGCGCAGACGTTCTTCGTCAAAACACAAATTCATGATGCGCGTATCGACCGTGACGATCGTTCCCCGATCCTTCGCGCGTCGAATAATCTCGATGCTGCCGGCTGTGGAGATGCCATTGAGATGTAACCGACCGCGGGTGCTTTCCAGCAACCGCAGGTCGCGAGCGGTGGCGAGATCCTCGGCCTCTGCAGGCATTGGCGCAAGCCCTAACACGAGTTGGGTCATGCCTTCGTGCATCACACCGTCGCGCGTCAAGCTCCGGACCTCGGGGCGATCGATGATCGGTCGATTGAACATCAGGCAATACTCGAGCGCTTTACGCAGCAGCGCAGTATTGCCCATTGGCAGCGGCGAATCGCTGAGTGCAATCGCTCCCGCTTCCACCAGCGAACCGATCTCGGCCAACTCTTCACCACCGCGACCTTTGCTCACACAGCCGATCACATAAACCCGGGCGTTGTCCGCCTTGGCGGCTTTCTGCCTCACGAATTCCACGTCGCTGGCCGTATCGATGGGAGGGTCCGTACTTGCCGAACAAGCCAGCGAAGTGAAACCGCCAGCCAGGGCTGCCATCGTACCGGTCGCAATCGTTTCGTCTTCTTCCAAACCTGGCTCGCCCAATTCTGTGGCGATGTCAACCAAGCCGGGCGCGACAATACAACCGTCCGCGTCGACGCGGGAGCAATCCGCCGGAACATCGCCGTCTAAAGGGTCGTGTGCAGCGATGCGACCCCCGATCAGCAGCAAGCGACCGACGCGATCCAATCGCTGCGATGGATCAATGATGCGTCCATTTTCGATCAGCCAACTCGTATTTCGATTCGTCTCCATCACCCCGCTCCTCCGTCCGCACCAAGCAACAGCCACAGTGCAGCCATGCGGATCGAAATTCCATTGCTAACTTGCTGCAAGATCACTGAGTGTGGTCCGTCGGCTACGTCCGGCGTCAATTCGACACCGCGATTGATGGGGCCAGGTGCCATGATCAAAATATCCGGCTTGCTCTTGAGCAACCGCTGTGAGTTCATTGCGTACAGCAGCGCGTATTCTCGGACCGAGGGGAACGGACGCGTCGCTTGTCGCTCGAATTGAATGCGCAGCAAGTTCAATACATCGCAGCGCGGTAATATCTCATCGAGATTGTAAGCAACTTCGACGCCAAACTGCTCCCACTTTTTCGAGACCAACGTTGCCGGGCCGCAGACGATAACGTGAGCGCCCAGTTTCTTTAGCCCCCAGATGTTCGATCGAGCCGTTCGACTGTGCGCGATATCACCAACCAAAGCAACCGTTAAGCCTGCGATGTGCCCACGCTTTTGCCGGATCGTTAAAATATCGAGCAGACCTTGAGTCGGATGTTCGTGAGGTCCATCGCCGGCGTTCAATACCGAGCAATTCAAATGGGTTGAAAGCAAATGGGAAGTGCCTGGCGTAGCGTGCCGCACGACAACTGCGTCAACTCCCATCGCCTCGATCGTTTTCGCCGTATCGATAAACGTTTCACCCTTCGACGTCGACGAGCCGCTGGATGAAAACTCAATGGTGTCCGCACCCAAGCGTTTAGCGGCCAGCGAAAAACTGTTTCGCGTGCGTGTGCTATTCTCAAAAAACAAATTCGCAATCGTCCGCCCACTCAGCAGCGACAGCTTGGTAGACGATGCGTTATAAGCCGCCGTTAGTTGCTCGGCGCAATCGAGCAACGTCGTAATCTCAGCGGCAGTCAAACTTTCTAAATCCAGCAAGTGACGATGTCGCCACGCAGGAGGAAACTTAGGTTCAACAACCATCGAAGGCTCCGGTCCAAGAATTTCGGCTGCCACGCTCCATTTCCCAAGACGTGCCAACCTTCGCTGCCGGATTGTAAACGATGCTGCCAACTATCGGGAGACGGCACCGTCGTCTTCCAGCTTGGCCAAATGTCGCAGCGGTTTCGGCAACGGAAAATGCACTTGTTCTTCGCGAATGGTTTCTAGCCGGACGCTCGCACCATAGCGATTCTTTAGCCAATCGATGGTTTCGTTGACCACGGATTCGGGTGCGCTCGCTCCCGCGGTCACCAACACGCGGTCGGCAACGTGCAACCAAGCCTCGTCGATATCCTGCGGTCCGTCGATTAAATACGATTGCTTGCCCTGTTCGCTCCCGAGTTCTTGAAGACGCAGACTGTTGCTGCTGTTCTTGCTACCTAGGACTAAGACGACGTCTGCCTGGTCCGTCAGCATGCGCACCGCTTCTTGTCGATTCTGAGTCGCATAGCAAATATCATCCTTCGGCGGGCTCGCAATCCATGGAAATCTAGCCTTCAGTCGCCCAATGATGCGATTGGCATCGTCGACACTCAAGGTTGTTTGCGTTAGATAGGCCAACTTTACATCCGGCGTGTAGTCCAACCGGTCTACGTCTGCCTCAGATTCGACCAAGACAATGGCTTCGGGGGCTTCCCCCATGGTGCCAATGACCTCATCATGGCCGTCATGGCCGATTAGGATGATCGTGTAGCCACCTTTGGCGTACTTAATTGCCTCCAGGTGAACTTTGGTCACCAGCGGGCAGGTAGCGTCGATCGCGAATAGCTTTCGCTGAGCAGCGATTCGTCGAATTTCTGGCGAAACACCATGTGCCGAAAAGAGCACCGTTTGGCCTTCGGGGACCTCTTCAAGTGAATTGACGAAGATCGCCCCTTTGGATTTGAAGGTCTCCACCACGTACAAATTGTGCACGATTTCATGATAAACGTAGATCGGGACGCCAAAATGCTGGATCGCCAAATCGAGACTGGTGACGGCCATGTTGACGCCGGCGCAAAAGCCCCTTGGCGCGGCCAATATAATTTCCATGATCGAACTCCTGACCTTCCACAATCGCGTTGCGAGCGAAACGCGTACCGAGCTGTAGCTCACTGAATTATGGTGCAAAACGCGAAGACTTCGAATGCTGGCCAAGCCATTTTTTGGGCAGATTTGGCAAAATGGGGCCCCGACAAGCCTCCTTCGGCTTGCGATTTGCCTTTCGCGCTCCAGCATTGCCGCCGTATAGCCCGCAGTCACTACGAGAACTTCACCGTAGTTAGCTGGTTTTTACCGCGTGCCCTGAGGCAAGATTTTTACAATTTTTACGCCTATTGTCGCTGGTCCGATGATTTTGCCGACGAAGTGGAGGACCATCGCCGCCTGCCGCTGCTGAATTGGTGGCACCAACAATTGTCGCTCTGCTACTCGGGCCGCCCGGCGCATCCCGTGATGTTCGCCCTCCAACAGACGATTCAGCGTCATCAAATTCCCGCCGAGCCTTTCGAAGATTTACTAAGTGCGTTTAGACAAGATCAGTCAAAGCTGCGTTATGTCGACGATCGCGAGCTGCTCGATTATTGCCGAAAGTCCGCAAACCCAGTCGGTCGAGTCATCTTAAAGTTTGCCAAAGCAGACAATGCGACGAACGTTGGACTGAGCGATTCGATTTGCACCGGTTTGCAACTTGCCAATTTTTGTCAGGACATGGCTCGCGACGCTGCCAACAATCGCATCTATGCCCCTCGCGATCTGTCCGCGAAACATGGCGTTTCTGAAACGATGATTCTTGAAGCCAAATGCACACCGCCACTGCAAGCCCTGTTGGCTGATTGGGTGGGATCGTCGCGGCAGTTTTTCAGCGACGGACGCGAACTCGTTGACTCAGTTCCAAAGTGGCTGGCAATAGATGTGGATCTGTTTATCAGGGGTGGCCTAGGAATCCTGCGAGCGATCGAATCTCAGCGCTACGATGTTTGGAGCAGGCGCCCATCGCTCTCGAAGTTTGCAAAGTTCAAATTGCTGTATCAGTCCTTGGTGTTTCGAATTTCAAGAAAGACACGGCATGGATGACCAAACCGTAGCCAGTTATCGTTGGTGTCGACAGCTTTGCAGGCGAAGCGGCAGCAGTTTTTGCTGGACCTTTGTGCTCTTACCTCGTGAACAGTGCGACGCCATGTACTCGCTTTATGCCTTCGCGCGCATTACCGATGACTTGGCCGATGGCGTAGGCAGCCTAGCCCACAAACGTACAGCGCTGTCGGCTTGGTTAAGGCTCACAGAGTCCCTCGAAAGTCCCAGGGGCTCGCACCATTCAACCGACATACACGGCGCCGCATCGCCATTATGGGCGTCGCTCAAACATACGACGCAGACCTGCGAGATTCCGAAGAACCTACTAACCGACATAGTGCGCGGCGTAATCATGGATCTCGATCATGCTCAGCCCCAAGATTGGCCGCAGCTCGATCATTACTGTTATCACGTCGCGTCGGCGGTGGGATTAGCCTGCACTCGCATTTGGCAAGCTGACAAAACCATGCCAGAGCAAGTAGCGATCGATTGTGGGATTGCTTTCCAATTAACCAACATTTTGCGAGATGTAGCCAACGATGCGAGTATGGGACGTCTCTACTTTCCCGCTAGCGAACTCGCACGCTTTGGCGTTGACACATCCAAGTGGCTCAGCGGAGCCCCCAATGGTGATTGGCAGAATGTCATCCGATCAGCCGCCCAACGCGCTGAAACCCTCTACATGTCCGGCTGGAATACGATTAAGTATTTGCCGTCACCGAGTCGCCGCTTATTCTCGCTGATGTGGCGATACTACCATGCGCTACTGCTCGAAGTCCTTCGCAATCTCGACCGACTCTGGCAAACACCGCGCACTCGAATACCGACTATGGTCCGCGCCAGGTTGGCCGCACAGCATTTCATCGCACCGCTCTATTGGTCACTGCCCAGTCCCGTGCATTAAGTGGCGTAAGCTTCCAGCTTGCGAAGAACAACCTGAAGCGCTAACATTCACTTATCATGCGAGTAGAAAAGTAGTATTATTAATAGAAGTAGTTGTAGTTGTAGTTGTAGATAACGTAGAAGTTGATTAAGAAGAACACAAGCTGGAAGCTTACGCCACTGGATTACAAGATGCCTGATATGCTGTTCCGGCGCCGCCGGCTTCCTCATCAGGATGTCGAAGGACATCCGATCTTTATCACTGCATGTCTTGACGGCAGCTTGACTGCTGCCGGCCTGTCTCGGATTGAAAACTTTCGGGACGAACTCGAACTGCGACCGATACCCACAAACATGCAGCGAGCGGATTGGGAACACCACAAGCAAAAGCTTTTGTTTGCGTTCGTCGATCGGATATTGGATTGTGAATCAAGTGTAAAATATCTTGAGAGTGACGCACAAGCGGAAATCGTTCACAACGCATTTCTGCATTTTGCAAATGATCGCTACAAACTCTATGCGTTTGTTGTGATGCCAAGTCATCACCATTGGTTGTTCCTGCCCGACGAAGCCTGGGCAGTGAATGCCGTTAAAAAATTTCGGGGCGTAGACGGAAAGTCAAAGTCACCACGTGAGATCATATCGCATAGCATACAAAGCTACACGGCAACGATGTGCAACCGCCTCCGTGACGAAAGCGGCCAGTACTGGCAACACGAAACTTTTGACCATTGGGTAAGAGACGAAGCAGAATTGCTGCGGGTTATAGGATATATCGAAATGAACCCGGTCCGGGCAGGGCTCGCTGCGACACCAGAGGATTACAATTGGTCATCCGCTCGCATACGCGGCAGGTTGGGTCTTGAGCCTGGGCAAGCAATATATAAAGTGGCGCAAGCTTCCAGCTTGCGAAGAACAACCTAAAGCGCTAACATTCACATGACATGCGAGTAGAAGAACGCAAGCTGGAAGCTTACGCCACTTATGAAAACTGCAATCGTTGTGGGAGGAGGATTGGCGGGGATCGCGGCGGCGCTGGCGTTGGCCAAGCAAGGCATCCAAGTGCAACTGCTCGAAGCGCGGCGAAGACTGGGCGGTCGAACTGGATCATTCACCGATGCGGATTCAAATGAGACAATCGACTATTGCCAACACGTCGGCATGGGTTGCTGCACCAATCTCCGTCAGTTGATCGATTGGCTCGATCAGCGCGAGCTATGGGAAACACATCGCAGCTTGCATTTCTACGGTCCAGATGGACGCTATCAGCGGCTCTCAGCGCTGCCGTTACTGCCCGCTCCGCTCCACTTGGCGGGTTGGCTGTTGCGTTGGCCTGGATTGAAGACCGCCGATCGCTTGGCGGTTGCACGCGGAATGCTGGCGATTCGTAAATTGGTTATCAGCGGCGAAACCGATGTGCAAGCCGCTGAACCTTGGTTGGTTGCACAACATCAAACGCCGTCGGCCGTCGAGCGCTTCTGGCGTACGATTATCGTCAGTGCCCTCGGTGAAGAGCTATCGCGAGTTAATTTGTCTTCGGTCGCGAAAGTCCTTCAAGATGGATTCTTGAATCACCGCGATGCGTTTCACCTGCTTGTTCCCAAGCGTCCACTGGCAGAACTGTTTGGCACGTTGGCGGAACAAAAGTTGCGTGAGCAGGGCGTAAATATCCAATTGCAAACGCGAGTACAACGACTTGTTCAGAGTACCGAGAGTGTTTTTTCAATCGAAACCGATCAACCTGGAGCATGGACTGCAGATGCAATCGTCGTCGCAGTACCTTGGTTTAGACTGCCAGGCTTGGTCGAAGCGACTGGTCACGCGGCGCTTACGAGCATCGCTAACCGGGCTTCACAAATCGCTGCGTCGCCGATCTCCGGCATTCACTCTTGGTGGGACCGCCCGTGGCTAGATACTCCCCATGCTGCCATCGTTGGCCGATTGTGCCAATGGGTGTTTCCCAAGCCCGACGGCGCGTCGGAGGGAAAGAAAAATCGTGAC
>JANLQO010000483.1:0-5232 GCA_031367855.1 Planctomycetia bacterium
CCACAGCCGCGTGTCGCTCGAGCTCACTGGGCTGATGATTTTGTCCATCGTAAATATGCAGTCCACCAGCGGTCACATTCGGTCTGTCTGCGATTTTAGCGAAAAGCGCGATCGCAGCTTCACCTGCTGGAATGCCCGTGCGGTGCATGCCGCTGTCGATATCGACCAGGACATCGATCGAACGCTGGCAACTCTCCAATGCGGCCGATAAACGGTTAAGCGAAACGGGGTTGTCGACAGTACAGCGAAACTGCGTACTGGGAAACTGAGCTATCAAGTGCACTAGTTTTTCGATCGCTGGACCAACCAACGGGTAGGCGATTAAGACATCTGGCACACCGCACTCTGCCAGCATAGCGGCTTCTAGTAGCGTGGCACATTTGTGCTTGGTTATGCCCGCTTCGAGAGCGAGTTTGACGATCTGCGGGGTCTTATGCGTTTTGACGTGTGGCCGCAAACGCTTGACCGAACCCGCGATACGAATTGTTTCCGCAAGGTTTCGCCGAATAATCTCCGGGTAGACCAACAGGCACGGGGTTAGCAGTTGGTCGTGGGATGTTACTTCATACCAAGCAGCATTCTTCACTGGCGTTTCTTTCAAGCTGGACGGCGTCAGGTTGGGTGCTTTGCCCTTCGCCACGCCCTTTGTGCCTCAGGGCGTGCCACCCAAACTCAAAAGCAACCCAACTTGACCTGGGTGGCACGCTCAGAGCGCAGCGCTGGGCTTACTTCGGAAGAAGTAGCGCTCCCGCATAACCGACAACTTGGGTGCGATCCCCCGATACATCGCCACTCGTGCCGTATTCGAGTTCCTGCACTTTAAATTCATGTCCAAGTTGGTGCAGCGTTTCCATCACGAGCGCCGCGGGGATGACACCACACATGCTGATGTCTTTCTCTCGACAGGTCTGCAGCAGTCTCTGCGGGTCGCAAGTCGCGAAGGCATCCAGGGCCAGCCGATCGCGGCGGCGATTTTCAGCATCGGATGCATAATGATTCATGTCACTCGAAATCACGAGTAGCGGTTGCTTGTCGAGCGAACGCAGCACCTCGGCCAATTCCGTAGCCGCTTGCTGAATATCTGTCCAACTACCACCGTGCAGCGCGACGCCAACCACTTTTACGTTGGGTGCAATTTTCTCCAAGATAGGCAATTGAACTTCAATACCATGTTCGTTTTGATGGGCACCCGCATCCAACTGCAACGCTTGCACACCTTCCACGAGTTTTGCAGCCAACTCGGTGTCAGAAGCGAAAGAAGTGCCAGTCGACAAACGCCAACTCTCGCAGGGACTGACAGACCAATTCACGCCATTCACGGTGTGTTTCGGTGAAATCACAATCACGGTGCGTCCATCCAAACCTGCGATACTGCGCCAGACATGCGCCGCGATCTGGCCGCTGTATTTCAACCCCGCATGGGGCACCATCACAGCTAACGGAGTCGATTGCGTCGGCGTCGGCCCCTTACAAATGGACTGTACCAGTTCACGACGCGCGGCATCTTCGGCTGGATAGAAACGACCTGCGACAGCCGGCGGCCTGACACCCGCGGTGTTCATAGCTGGCGGTGTCGAGACGCTTATGACGGCTGGCATTGAGGACATCGTTTGCACAGAATGCACCGGTGCCTCGCGACTGCCGACCGGCAGCGCGCTACGTAGCAGCTTTAGCAATTCTTCAGCAGGTTGGCTGGGATCGAATGCGAACCCACAGTGAGCCGGGTCAGACAAAATGATGGCGCGGTTCGCGGAATCGACTCCGGCCAAATCTACTTTATCGCCATTACCATGCATACAGGGATCCACGCCGACGGTAATTCCCACTTGCAAGTCGCCCGCGTAACCCTGCTGCTGGAACATGGCCGCTGCGCTTTGGCACATTTGAAACAGAGTCGATTGCAAAGGCACGCCTGGACGGAATGAAACCTGCAAAGCATTGGCCTGACGTAGGCCATCATTCTGGTTACCCCATTGCATGGACAACACGATTGCATTGACCGTCAAATCAGGCAGACCGGGTGCATAGTATGTGGGTGTAGATCCAGCGGAAACAGCGGCGATATTCGTTCCCGCCAACTGTGAGTACAAGTTCAGTTGTTCCGCGTCGAGCGGTGGAGCGAGTTCTAACGTAGCTCCGCCAAGCAAATCAGCGACTTCGCCTTCGATCGCTTCGCCATCAAATGTGCTCACGCGCACGCCGTCTTGCTCCCACGCCGATGTCGGCAACCCGGCTTTACGGCAGGCCGCTTGTAGGAACTGCGTCACATCCCAACCGTTCTCGGATGCAACCGATGGTAACAACAGTCCGCTTTTTTCCCCTGATTGAATCATCAAGCCGTGCTTGCCAATCTGGATCTGCGCGGGGCGTTCCGCTGGCGATACCGTCAACTGTTTGAAAGGTCCGAGTAGAGTGACGTCGATGGAAAGGTAGGGCAATTCCACGGGTGAAATCGCGGCCATGCGAGTATCCTCTTTGGCTGTGCGGGCTGCAGCGCGGGCTACAGCAGGCCCGAGCTGCATGGGTTGCCCCAACACGCCGCAACAGCCTCGCAGCAACTTGCCGCGTTTGAGCGTTACGAAAGCTCCCATGATCACCGCTTGAGCCAAATCGCCAAGTAAATCTTGCGGATTTGGAAGCAGTTGATTGGGGCCATTCTGTGTGCCGACGGACCCCAGCACCACGCGTGCTGCCAACTCAAGCAGGGAATGTCGCTGAGCTTTGGTGAGGCTGGTCAACTTGAGTGCACCCGGAGGGGTTGCTGTGGCAGTGGCTGAAGACTGCGAGGAGGAGGTTGAGCCGGACATGTTGTCGCCCTTCGACTGTAGCTGAACAAGTGATTGAATCGGAGAAGTAATCTGTGTTGTGCTGGCGTATTGATCGATGCGGACCGGTTGCCGCTTGGCTCCCCAATCACCACATTGCATCCCAAACCGTCCAGGAATCGGTGTCTGGCAGTGATTACAGCCACCTGAGCCATCTATTTCATAAACGCCCAGTTGATACCAATCCCGCTGAACGATCAATCGCCCACAGCCGTGGCAATACGTACTCTGTCGCTGGACATCATGCGTGTTGCCAACGTAAACATACTTCAATCCCGTCTGCTTGGCGATATCGTATGCCAATCGCAATGTCTCAGGATGGGTTCGATCGCGATCCTGCATCCTGAAATCGGGATGAAACGCAGTGAAGTGGAGCGGTACTTCGTCGCCGATCGAGTCCAAGATCCAGTCGCACATCTTACGCAGTTCGCCTGGATTGTCGTTTGCGTCCGGAATGATCAAGTTTGTGATTTCAAACCAGACCGACGTTTCTCGCTTCAAATAGACCAACGTATCAAGCACCGGTTGCAAGTGCGAATAGGTGATCTTCTGATAAAACTCTTCGGTGAACGCTTTCAGGTCGACGTTGGCAGCATCCATATCCGCAAAGAACTCTCCCCGCGCTTCGGGACTGATGTATCCGGCGGTCACTGCGACCGTCTTAATGCCCAGTTCATGACAGGCGCGCGCGGTGTCGATCGCATACTCAGCCCAAATGACTGGATCGTTATACGTGAAAGCAACGCTGGTGCAATTCAGTTCACTGGCCGCGCGGGCCACGGTCATCGGTTCAGCGATCGCGCTCAAACGTTCGACCTCGCGAGATTTCGAAATATCCCAGTTTTGGCAGAATTTGCAGCCCAAGTTGCAACCCGCTGTACCAAACGAAAGAACCGGCGTGCCTGGAAAAAAATGATTCAGTGGTTTCTTTTCGATCGGATCAATGCAAAAGCCAGTGCTCTTACCGTATGTCGACAACACCACTTCGCCCGCTCGGTTTTCGCGCACAAAACAGAAGCCCCGGTCGCCGGGTTTTAGACTGCATTTGCGGGGGCACAAAAAACACTCAAGCCGATCGCGGTCCGTCGTGCGGTACCAAGCGCCCGACATCGCACCGTCCGCCAATCGCCGTTTGCCACTTTCCTGATAGCGTTCGTCCTGATTTTGTGGCTGAGGACTTGAAGTCATCATTTGGCTCCGTTGGATCGGCTGTCGGGATCGGCTAGAATTCGTTTGCGAAGTTGCAATTCAGTTTATCAGCAAGGTTGGATCGAAGATGGCGAATTTACAAATTCCGGTGGCGGGCGTGCAGATGGACGTCCTAATTGGCGATAACGAAACGAACGTCGATCGCATGCTCGCGTGGCTGGATGACGCGCAAACCGAAGCGGCACAGCTAGTTGTGTTTCCCGAATGCGCTGTCAGTGGTTATTGCTTCGAGAGCAAAGGCGAAGCGATGTTCGTGGCGGAACCGATTCCTGGTCCAAGCACAGAGCGATTGCTGGAAGCGGCCAAGCAACATCAAAAATTCCTAGCTTTTGGCATGCTAGAGCGCTCGGGTGCGGACCTTTACAACAGTTGCGTTTTGCTCGGTCCCGAGGGCATCGTGGGCGTGTATCGCAAAATTCACTTGCCATTCCTCGGTGTGGATCGCTTTGTAACACGTGGCAGTGAATCGATGCAGGTCTACGAAGTTGCCGGTATGCGGCTGGGTATGCATATCTGTTACGACGGATCGTTTCCCGAAGCGACGCGGGTGTTGGCATTGAAGGGCGCGGACCTGGTGATTCTGCCGACCAATTGGCCACCTGGGGCCGATACGTTTGCGGAATACCTGCCCAATGCGCGAGCACTTGAAAACCACATTTACTTTATGGCTGTGAATCGCGTTGGCGAAGAACGTGGCTTTCGATTCATCGGCACCAGCAAATTCTGTCTACCTACCGGGCGTTCGCCCTCGTGTGGTGGCAGTGGCGACGAGTGTGTAGTTAGTGGGACTGTGCAGCCCCACATCACTCGCAATAAACGACTGGTGCGAGTGCCTGGCAAGCACTTGATCGATCGGTTCGCTGACCGACGTCCCGAACACTACGGCTTGCTGGCGGAACCGCATCAACTGGTCCGCGATGAATCGGACAGCGCGTAGTTGACCTGCAATTGGAAACGAACCGCGTAGCGGCGGAATTCTCCGTCCAGAGACCCTATCGGGTTAAGGAGCGGAAGCAATGGATTTTTGTTCCTACGGTCAAATCCATTTTCATTCGTAGATCCTTCCGGATTGTTGCAGCTTAGAATTTGCTTCGGAGTGCAATATGATCCACACCTGGATAACGTACTGCCCGATCAGCGGCGAGAATCGATTGAATGTGCCCGCAAATCAGCAAGACAAGCGGCTCAGTTGATTGAC
>JANLQO010000501.1:0-11076 GCA_031367855.1 Planctomycetia bacterium
CAAAGCTATTTTCCTCTTGCGGAAAGCGCAGTTTATCGAGCCGTATCGCTTTCGTCCAGGCGTTTCCTTAGGTGAAGGGGAGCAGATTTCCAGTTTTTTGCGAGCAATCTGGCTGACGCAAACCTTGTAACCCTATCTGGATGGGCAGAATACAACCCCCGCAGCCAGGTGCAGCCAGGTGGGGCACACTTGCTGTTCAGGAAATTCACAGTGACGGATTCATCCGCGCAGACGACTCAAGCCTACAGAACTCGCCAATCACCCCATTTTGTTCAATCATAACGCTGCAAGCGGATCTCATGCGCGGCGCTGATTCTGTTCGATCTGAGCGTTTAGAGTCGGCGATTTGCCGACCCATCCCGTTGCCGAGCGCATTATGCCCGATGAAACTCAAACCCGACGCGACAATGCCCTCGATTTTCTTGACGAACTCGACGGGCGCCACGATTTGTTACTCGCCGAATTAGAGCTACTCAACCAACGTCTCGATTCCGTGCTCGGCGCATATTCAAAAAGTCGCCAATCGGCTGCACTGGCGAGTAGTCTTGGCGTCGGGCTTTCCGCTGATGGCGACTCTTTAGAAGTTCTACTCGGCAATCATGGCCCACTTGAATACGCTAGCAAGGCACGGGCCGAGGCCGCAGATTTTGAATAATCGACAAAGTCGACTCAATCTACCAAATCGCGACTGCCGATAGGTAAAAGTACAGCTACCTGTCTCAGCTAGGCCCCAGGCCCTATTTAGCTGGGAGTATGCGACTAATACTGAACTGTGCATTCAGCGGAGCGAATATGGCGGCCAATCACCTACGACTCGTTAGCGATCAGAATTTCTTGGATTCCTTTACCAAAAAGGAGAGCCCTCGAGTGGCGGTGAGCATGCAACAAGTGCTGCCCTTGCTAGTTGACGCGGTCCGAAGCAACCGCAATTGGCTCAGCGATTTTTCGGACGAGACGGTTGAGATCTCTGCGGACCTTTATCAAGTGTTGTTGGCATACAAAGAGCTGCGACGGGCTGCGTGAACACATTCACTATTACGCGTTAATTGGACAGTGCTACTTTGCGGTAGAGTCCAGGCTTTGGCCGCTTGTGCAGCCTGCGAAATACAAAATCGCCTCAATGCTGTTCTCCAACGAGTTTGCAACTTGACCATTCTCTCAAAGCGTGGCCTGTGTCATCCAATGGAAAAATTGGGTTTGAGAGTAGCGCATTTGTCGCAATTGAGTCGACCAACGATTGAGACAATCGCTCTACGCTACAGCGCTTCGACTTGAACTACGCGCTGAGTTTCGGGACTTCGGCGGAAGAGTACGGCAATCATCACCAGCGCGATGCCGACGCTGATCGTTTGCCACTGGGGTTGATAAAGCCACGCGTCCGATTCGTTTCGCAAACACCAACTCAAACTCGGTGGCAGCTGATACTGATTGGCTGGGAACCAAGCCAGTCCGATCGACAGCACGTTGTTGATGACATGCACGCATATACAACACATCACGCCGCCGGTTCGCCAGGCAATTAGTCCCAACATTAAGCCCATGATGCAAGCCGCGATCGATTGCTGCAAAATGGTGTGCGTAAAGCCAAAAAACAGAGAAGTTATCAGGATCGCCCGCAGTGCTCCGCCTTGTTTGATCAGTCCCCCGAAAATGAAGCCTCGGAACGTCAATTCTTCGCACACCGCTGGCAGGACAGCCAGTAGGAGCATTACGGCCCAGAGCGGCTGGGCGTAGATCAGCTGACTGAAGTGCGCCAAAGCGGCTTGAATTTGATCGCCCAAGCTGTATACGTGTTGAATCCCATTCCCCAGAGCGGTGTATGTCGGATGCAAGGTCACACCCAGAAAAATAGCGGCGACGAGATGGGATGGTTGCACATGATGAATACGCAGCGCGGTGCGTATCGAGCGCGTCAGAAAAATGGCCATCAATAAGCAAGGTGTGAGAATCAAGCCGATTTGCACTGCCACGGTCATGCTTACCACCGACGGCCAATCGGCGATGCTCGAACCTGCCATGAATTGCGCAAAAAACATCGCGACTAAAATAATCAAACCACATAGGATCGCTTCCGTAGGCGAAGCAGTCATGCCGCGATCGCGCCAGAGTTGATGCAACCACGCGTGCAAGTTCCAGCGGTCCGATTCGCGGAACATTACAGACTCGCTTTCGAATTGGCGGATCGCCCACCGAATCGACAGCAAGCAGCAGGTAACGGTTACCATGACCACTACCGGCAAATGCATCATCGCTTCGGCGTATCGGCCTTCGATCAACGAACGCACGAGGAACACGGCACCTGAAACGGGAACGAGGCTCGTGCCGAGATTCAGCGATAGACTAGGAATCATCGGCAACGAAACGAGTGGCAGTGTAACAAGCAACAGCGGCATCAAATAGTATTGCCCTTCTTTCGTACTGCGGGCCAATGCGGCCACCGCCAGCGCAAGCGCACTGAAAAATGCAGCCATGGGTAAGAGCAGCAATACAAGCCATCCGAGAGCATGGATCGGCAATGGCCCGAGCGCCTCGGCGACTTGCGGCGACCCGGCGGACGCAAGTTGCTTAACAATCAATCCCGCCGTCGCATGCATACTCAGTAGATTCAACAAGGCGCTCGAAATACTAAAGGTGGCCACCGTTAACAATTTCCCCCAAACGATTTCGTTGCGTCGCGCAGGGCTGCTCAAGAGCGTTTCCAGCGTGCCTCGCTCTTTCTCACCCGCACACAAGTCGATAGCTGGATAGAACGCACCGGTCAGTGCCCACACTAACATAACGAACGGTAGCACCTTGGACCAGAGCATCGCTCGCCGCACTGAGACCGGTGCGGTGTCCGTTTGTGCCAGTGCTAGCGGCTCAACCAAGCGTGGACTCATGCCTGCGGCAACAAGTTCCTGTGAAACCCATGCCTGCTGCCATGCATCTAGGGCTCGCTGCAACCGTTGCTGAGCCAACTGTGAATGGTCTCGCGCCAAATTGGCGACCAATTCGAGACCATCGCTCAACTCAGGTGTGATTGCTTGCTCCGGGACTGTGTCCATTTCAACCGCTGCGTGGGACTGCGACCTCGCCGCTAGACGCTCCCGCATGCGTCGCGCGAAATCCGGCTTAACAATCAGCACTGCGTCGACTGAGTCAAGTTGCACTGCCGCGCTCGACGTCAGGCGCAGCTTAGACAGCTCGTCAGATTCGGTAGGCCACGATTCAGTCGTGAAGTCCATCAAGCGGCCGATACCCTCTGCACCAGGCCGGGACAGAAGATGGCGTTGGTGGTCAATTAGCGGCAGATTCTGTGGCCAGTTCTCCTGCCCTACAATTCGAATGCGAACACTGTATTCGCGATTGAACTGTGCTACCTGCATCATCAGCAAGCCGATCAGCGGATAGAGCAACATCGGCAGAACGGCGATCGTAAATAGTGTGCGGCGATCTCGCAATTGATCGCGCATCTCACGGTGATAAATCAGTTGAATGTGGCGCCAGTTCATATTAGATGCCACTCGCTATCATTGAGTTCAGCGACCCAGCCGCATCCAATCGCAGGCGATCGGATTCTTTGAGCAGTTTGAAGAATAACTCCTCAAAATCCGACTCCTCAAACTCTGCCGCTAATTCGGGCAACGAGCCGCTAGCCAGGATGCGTCCCCGATACAGGATCGCGACACGATCGCACAATCGTTCGACTTCACGCATGATGTGTGTCGAGAAAATGATGCACTTGCCTTGGGCTCGCAATTCGCTGATGATTTCCAACAGAGCCCTTGCGACCATAACATCTAAACCGAGCGAGGCTTCGTCAAAAATCAGTACAGGAGGGTCATGTACGATCGCTCGGGCAATCGAAACCTTTTGTCGCATTCCAGTCGACATCCGCGCGCCAGCAACATCCCGAATCTCATTCATTTGTAGATCCGCAAACACGGTCTCCATCCGCTCGGTCAAGCGATCCGAGGGAATACCATAGAGTTTGCCAAAGTACTCAACCATTTCCCACGCAGTCATGCGATCGTAAATGGCGGTGTTGCTAGAAACAAAGCCGATACTATGCCTAACTTCGTAGGGATGCGTGCTGACGTTGAAACCATTGACGCGGGCTAGGCCGCTGGTCGGTTGCAAAACGGTACTGAGTATGCGTAGCGCGGTGGTCTTGCCAGCTCCATTCGGTCCCAGCAGGCCAAATATTTGCCCAGGTTGAACAGAGAAGCTCACATGGTCTAGCGCCACGAATTTCCCCGTCAGTAAATCTGGATAGGACTTCGTCAGTTGCTCGACTTCAACCATCGTGGTCAGTTTCCTTTAAACGCGCTTCAAGTATGGCGTGTACCCACGCAATCAGTCATTGATAAAGGTACCTGACACCTTTTTCTAGCGGGGGCGCGGCACAGTCGGCGGCAGTGGACGACGTTTTTGCACGCCCTGGGGTTGTTCGGACGATGTCGCTTTCGGCGTTGCATCGGCTGTTACTGCTGGGGCTGGCAGTACTGGGATGGGTGCTGGGCTGGAATCGGAGGACCGTCGCAGCGGAGGCAGACGCGTTGCACCCAGCGGTGGCTGTGAACGATTAACGGCTGTGGGCGCTGACGACGCGATCGCTGACAGCGACGGCTCCGCAACCGGAGCGATATCTGTTGCCCGCGTTCCCGGAAAACGATCCGTTAAGCGACGACCGATCGCCGACGCAAAGTCGCTGCTGCGGCGACCGACGACGGAGCCTTCCAGCGGAGCAACCAAAAAGAGCGCGCCGAATCCAAAGAACAAACCCGCCATCGTTGAACAGGCTAGAATTGTCGTTCGTCCCGGCCCAACGGGCGTTTCGCTTGCAAACGGATGGTCGATGCGAGTCACAAGGCTGCATGAAATAGCGGCATCGCGGGCGGCTTGGACTTCCGATAGTTGACGCTCGGTATCCTGCAAGACTTGGCTGCGCGAACGAACATTGGCGCCCAGGTTAGCGTACTCGGCGCGGATGTCAGCCAAGACGTCCATACGCTCGACTAATTCCTCGCATTGTGCTTGCAGACCTACGATCCGTCGATTCATCAGCGATGCGTCATTGACGAGAGATTGGCGGGCCATGCCGAGCTCACTGCGCATGCGGACTTGGATCTCCTGCTCAGCTTTCAGAGCGGCCAGCACTAGCGGATGTTGGGCAGTGAATCGCCCCTGTAATTGCGATGCGTTGAGACGTGCGTCGGCCAAGCCTTCCCGTAGCTTCTTCAAGCCGGGTTGCGAATTGACCAAACTGTTTGGGCTCAGCAGTTCTTCGGGGCTGGCAAAGGCTTTCTCCGCTAACTCGAGATCTAACTTTACTTGCTGAAGCTGTGTTTCAGCCTGACGCAGTTCCGATTTGACATTATCAAGCTGAATTCGAGAACTGTTTGAACTTGAGTTGGAATCGGTCATGCCTCGTAAGTCGCTAAGGTCTTCACCGGCTTTGCGTTCGATCGTTTGCAGTTTTTCCGTCACCTCCGCCAACTCTCTTCTAGCCACGTCGCGAGCCGAGGTAAGTTCGATCAAAACGGCGTCGGCGCGCGATTGGCGAACTTGCTGCAGACGCTCAACTAACGTATCGCAGATGGCAACGTTCAAATCATAAGCCCGCTTACGTGAGCTGTGTCTGACGTCCAGGTAGATTACTTCAGTCGTGCCAAGTTCAGCACCACGTGGAGCGCGAACTTCCACTTTTTTGACCGTGGCCTCCACTTCCTTTGAAGAAGGCCACTTGCTGTCGCCCAGTTTCATGAGTCGCGCTGGTTCGGCGCCGATTTTTTCCAAGGCGTAATGAATTACCTGTGGGTTGTGGGCCAATTCGATAATCGTCTCTTGAGCTGCTTTCATATCCACTTGACTCTGGAATCGCCCCAACCGCATAACGGCTCCACTGGCTTCTTCGCGTACCATCAAACCTTGCGATGCGACCCAGACGTCTTGTTTCAGCAATAGGATATAGCCGAGTCCAAGCCCGCCAAACACAATTGCTGTGCCCATCCACAGCCAACTCCATTTAAGCGAGGTGGCGAGCAATTGGATTGCAGGATTCTTTGCAGTTTTCACGTCAGACATAACCATCGATCCGCGACAGAGTTCAACAGGCCCAACCACCCGCCAAAGCTTGTATGGGGCCTTCGTGGAAAAGTAGCATACAGATCGCTGGCGGGTCGCTCGTTAAGATGTAACGCGGCTTATAAATGTTGCGGCGGTCACGGAGTTTGCTGGTCGTAGCAGTTGTGCTTACGCGATTGACCCTTAGTTAGCGGTGCCGGCTGACTTAAGAGCTTTCCCACCAGCGATGGTCGCACCCGGCATGAGCGATCCACCAAATCAAAGTCAGCCCCGTATGCGCCCGTATGCGCACGTTATTCCCGGATGAACCAGAATGCGTGCTATTGGCGCCAGGGCAGAATTGGATTCTGCTGGCGGCGTTCAGCAACTTCCGGGAACATCTGCTGAAAGGTGGATTCAAGGTGCGGGAAGGGGCGGCGCTGCATACTCAGATTGTCGAGAGTACCGCCAACCTCGATCTTCATGGTCGATGCATACGGTGATTCGGAGAGCAGCGGATCGATTACGTTTCGAATTACGGTGCGGCGACCTACAAACGTGTAAAGCTCGAGCTCGATTTCGCGGCGGAGGTTTGTCCAGCCGCTGCCAACCAAACGCAGAACGTCTCCATCGCATGCGACCTTCAGCGGAATACGATCCCCATCGAGCGTAAACTGTATATCGGCTGAATTGAACGCTGAATCATCTTTGCTGACCGCAGGAGTCAGGCTGAGCAAGCGAACCATGAACGGTAATTGATAAAGTTTGGCGTTGCTCAAGTGTATTTTTCCGTTGCCGTTAAACGTTTGCGGATTCCAGGGCACGCCATTGAAGTCGACTTCAGCATCGCACAGACCTTGAATGCTGGAACGGTTCATGCCGACATCTTGTAGCAATGC
The DNA here is from genome assembly GCA_031367855.1 of Planctomycetia bacterium. Lineage (GTDB taxonomy): Bacteria > Planctomycetota > Planctomycetia > Pirellulales > Pirellulaceae > Aureliella. Next base: position 6,945 of record JANLQO010000501.1, read on the forward strand.
AGACAGTTCAGCCCCCTTCAAGTTTGCTTTGACATAGAATTTGCCCGTATCAAGACGCCCCTGACCTGAGACTGCCAAATTGCCGCCCAAGCCTTCCGCCGTGATGTCAGGGAACGGCTTACCCGAGGCTTGAGGCAAAGCCTCGCTGAGCGACCGACCAAACAATAGTTGACTACCGAGCAATGCAAAGGGGCCTTTCAAGCCGGTCACTGGCACTCCCTTGAGCGTCAGGGCGCCGATATCGGCCTCTCCCGATGCTGTAATCGATTGACCATCGTTTTGTCCTTGCATGCTCAGAGTTCCGCGTATCGCATCCACATAGTTACCCTCACCGAGCTGAACGTCCTCCAGATCGAGTTCGCAATCCCAACGGCTGGTGATCCCATTTTTGCTGGTCGGGCTCAGAACAATTTCGCTATTGCCGATCACACTAATCGGGCCACGCAAATCAACGCTCAACAGCGAATGCCGAATACTCTCCGGTAGTGCCTGCAACAACTGATTGTTCACCAGCAAACGCGTGGTCGGCAACCAATTGATATTTGCAACCCACTGTTGCTTTTCTGTATCGCGGGCACAAATCCCCTTCAGTGAAACGCGACTAGCACCGTTCGCTGCCGAAGCGGATTCAATCTGAATCTGACCCGGCGAATAGGTGATATCGCAAGCCACATCCGTCAGCCAATAAGGAAACTCGCGTGGATACAATCGCAAAGAACGGCCACTGGCTTCATTGGATTTACTGTCTTCGCGCAACGCAACTACCAGCTCAACCGGTTTATCCGAAGCCCGCCGAACAATTCGCACATCAATCTCATCGATCGCGCCTGACGGTTGAAGCTGCCCCCAGAGGTACTGCGCATCCTTGGGCAACGCCTGTTGCAGTTCTTCTTCCATCGGAACGGCCAATGCTCGAAATTGCAAATCGAGCGGAACTGGGCCAGATTTCACGCCGAGCCAACTGCCAGTACACAGAATTCGACCGCTATCGTTTCGCCCCTCGAATTGCTCCAATCGCCAGAGATCATCCTCAGCCGTAATGCGTCCACGAATGTCATAAATGGGATAGGCAAATCCATCGGAGCGAATGGTGCCGTTGTACACACTGGCGTCGATCTTGCGATGCCAAGAGTCGTCCGGCGCCGCGCTGCGAGAAAAGGTTGCGCTGGACAATTGAACCACTCCAGCTGGATGAAGAGTTCGAACGAATAAATCAGCCGGGCTACGACTTGATCCCACCGGAGTCAATGCAGCTAGCAGTTTCTCATCAACTGATACCGCACCTTGCGAGCTACAGCTGATCTCGCCGAACCACTGCCCGTTGGAATTGATCAAGTAAACGCTACCTTGAACTGGTTGCCCGCCGGCGAAACCAGCGAGTGATTCACTAGTAACGCTTCCGTCAGCAAAGTCAACTTTGCCCGTGACGTTTTCGAGTGGATAAGGAAATAGCCATGGAGTCATCGATAGTTTGCGACAATCGAAACTTGCAGTCGTCGACCATTTCTTTCCATCGAACACTAAATGGACACCCGCATCGACAGTGCCTTCCAGTTTCAAACGATCCCAATACATTTGCCAGTGCGGCGGCAGAGAATCGTAGAGGCGACGATCGAGTTCGAGGTTCTTTGCTTTGGCTTGAATTGAAATGGGGACATCCAAGGTAAAACCCGCGATATCCGTATCGAGCACCAGGGTTGTACTGCCGCTGGTGGCACTCAAATCGCGAAGTTGTAGCATCGAATTGTTGCAGAAAAACTTTCCATGCAAATGATCCAACGGGTAGGGCAAACGCGCATCCTGCAAACGACCGTCGGTCAACTGACCATCACGAATCGAGAAACCCGGCACTTGGTGGGGACGACTAAACAGTTCGTATGAAAACGATGCCTCGCACTCTAAGCCCGCCAATTGATTGAGATATTGCGTGGCTTGGGCTGGCAAATTCTCAACCAACTCATGTGTGAATGAAAATTGATCGACTTTGCCTGCGATGTGCCAACTTTGCTGCTGGGTGTCGATCCAGCCTTGCATCGAAACGCGTTCCATTAAGCCACTACTGCTGGCCGAAAGATTGATCGACAGCGCGGCTGTGGCGCTGGTTGCTACCTGTGTGCCTGCGATCGGTGCGATGCGACCCGTTATGTCGTGTAAAACTGTCACCGGCGCACGAGACGAACTGTCTCGGTTTATTTTCAACATCGCGTCATGAATTACTACCACCGGCTGGATAGCACTATTAGTTGAAACAGGCTTCAGTTCCTCGATCGACCACCTGCCCGTAGCCTGCGGCCAAGCCTCCAGGTGAACGCCGTACAAATCAAGCTGCTTGACGAGTATCGTTTGTTGAACAAAGTGCGCGATGTCTAGATTTCCCGCCAAAACCACGCGCTCGCAGTTCATTACTTGTCGCAACTTCTTCGTCTCATCGCTCGTGATCGCCATACGCAAATCGTTGACGACAATATCGCCTCGGTGGTTATAGGCAACGCGACCAATGTAAACGCTGGCTTTGGGAAAGAATTCTTGCATCCGTTCGGTGACCGCGAGATGCAATTGACGGTCGAATTTGCCAATCAGGGCTTGGTAGCTGAGAATCCCCGCTACTGCAGCCAGCACAATTACCAACCACAACAGTGCTGGTCCGCGTCGCGGGCAATCGAGTCCAAAGCGTGGGGCGGGATGCTGCGCATCCCGCGCAGCAGGAACCCTTCGGCCATCAACCGCTGGTGGTTTTAATTCAGATGTCTGCGCGATCGCTCGAGGCACTTCCATGCGCCCTTAACTTATCTAGACCGACGACAAAACCCACTCCTGCCAACACCGTCAACACCAACACTGCCGGCTCACGGTAGCGAATCGATCCTACGAAAATCATATGCAACAACGTGAAGTAAATCGCTGGCAACCAATAAAAACGGCCTCCCCAACAGCTCGCTTCGAAGGTCGTCGCAGGATTAAAACTACCTATGCAAGCCAACACGACGATGGCAAAACAACTCGCCGTGAGGAGCGCTCGCAGAGTACCCGATCCGATATCTCCACCGTTAGGCCAAAGGGACCACGTTCGTAAGAATTTTCGCCAAGCTAGCAAAGCTACATCCGCCGGATGCGACTTGATCCACTGGAGCGATGCCTGCTGGGCTCTGCGATTCAAGCGAAACTCAAACGTGCTGCGCAACGAATCACTGGCGTCATCTTGGGCTCGCTGCTCTTCGGCGAACCGCGACATGAAGGCCATTCCCTCGTCGCTGCCGCCGGTTGCGCCTGCATGCAAACCATCGTAAAGACTTGGCCCCACTTGTAAGGTTGTCAACACGAACTCGCCTGTCACGCTAGAATTTCGAACCCACCAGGGACACATGGCTATGACGATGCCCAACAGGGTACCGATAAAAATCGTAGCATGCCGCGGTCGCCGTGGCCCCCAAACCATTCCAGTTGCGAACGGCATCGTCGCAAACAACAACCAGCTGGGCCTCGCCAAGATAGCCAAACCTGCTACCCCGCCGGCAGCCACAGCGACCGCAATCGCGCTGCGAAGCGTAGGTCGTTGCCACGCTACTTGCCAAAGCCAGAGGTGAACTAACATCAGGGGACAGAAGATTGCTTCGCTGAGAATTACGACGCTCATGCCAATCGCGCCTGGATAAACGGCTGCCAGCAGGCCAGTGAGCAGCATCCTGGTTGTCCGTGATTTTCCGCCAAGGCGATGCGCGAGGACCATGGTCAGCCCGACGGCAATTGTACCCAACGCACAGCCCACCAACCGCGCCGCCCAAACCGCCGCTTGTTCATCAGCGATCAAGGTGCATGGTGCCAGAACAAGCGGGTACACCGGAGCCCGAAAGACGCTCGCATCCGGACTACCGTACTGGTAAGGCAGACCGCGAGCTAATTCGCCAGCAAGAATCCAGTAGCTGTGACTATCTCCCAGCCGGAATAGACGTCCTTCCCGTTCTGCCGCACGATGCCAATAAGCGGCCGCCGCAACTCGCAACAATAGTGCTAACGTCAACACAGCGAGAACGCATCCACGCGTTGCTCGCTGATTCATATCGCTTCAAGCTCAGCCGCCAGCATGTTACTTGTCACCCTTATCAGCCCCATCTCGCTGCCCGTCATCGCTGCC
>JANLQO010000528.1:0-3329 GCA_031367855.1 Planctomycetia bacterium
CAACGGGTGTGACCGAAGAAGAGCGGTAACAGTTACGGGCCGAATTGTGGTCGCATTTGTGACCGAATTGTGACTGAAAAGATTTAGGGTTCTGTTGCGGGGTGTTGACCGAATTGTTGAGAATTCTGGAGAACCAATCGCGAACTGACGGGTAGACCAGTTTATCACCGACCAAATTGTGGTCGTTTAAACGGCGCGTCGGGGCCGTAGCCAGGCGACCCCTTAAAAGATTTTACGATTTCAGGACGCGAGTACAGTCAGGATCCTTACTTCCTTCGACGACTCGCCGCCTCGACCCTGCTTCCCAGCCCCGGACGCCAGCCAGGAAAAGTTCTAACGGTGTCTTGTTGTCCCGACTATTCTTTAGATTAAGCCGTTCGGCGAAAACGTCGAACGGCTTTCTCTTTACCAGTTCTAGACTTACATCGCCTAAAGTACGGTTCAAACAAACCAAATCCGGGATCTCACGCAGGATCGTATTGTTTGAACCTCGCCACATTTCCGCATCTTGTTGCGTCCAGTCGAACAGAGCGAAAGCTGTTTCGCGGCGAGCCGGGTCCACTTCGCCCAATTGGCGAGCGCTTCATCGCCCTTCAGCGTCTCGTCCTTGAGTTCGTTCGATTTGGCGCCGTAGACGACATCTTCGATCGTTCCCGCCAAGTAGGCGTTCAACAAACGATCCTGCATGGTGGCTAATTCCGTTCTCCGCTTGCCCAGGGACGTGGCTTTTATCCGCGTTTAGCAATTCGCGTTCGCAAATCGACCGTCATCGCTTGCAACTCTTCCAACGACTTGCCCTCCAAATCCGATGTTGCGACTATCGACTCCTGAAGTATCTCTTGCAGGGTTTGAATCAGCTTGATCTCGCCCTTGATCTCGCCCTTGATCTCGCCCTTGATCTCGCCCTTGATCTCGCCCTTGATCTCGCCCTTGATCTCGCCTTCGCGGAAAGACGCGTTCAGGGCCCATTGTTGGTCTCGAATAGCTTTCTCACGCGCGTCGTACATGGTTTTGTCCTCCGTTATCTCAGCGATCCGAACGATCGTTTGCGTTGCTAACCGAATGGCTACCTGTGGAAACAGCCGCAGCAGCTCTTCCGGTTCGTACTCATGAGCGTGCAACAGCCAATACAGCCATATCTCCAGAAATCTTGTATCAGCCAACTCATGCAACTGTCGATTATACCTACCAAGCTCCAACGTGTGTATCTCCAGGGTGCCGGAGAGCGTTCGGTTGCTCTCGGAATCGGTCAGTCGAAACGCATGGTGGACTTTCTTGGCATCTGGCCAAACGATGCCGTCGACCAGGCAAATCGAATACACCGGTTTCAAGCTCGAGTAGTCCTCGCCCGCTCTGAGCTGATCCGCATAGACCTCGCATCCATAATACACGATCCGCTGGACGAGCCCCTTGAAAATGGACAGTTGCATTTCGATATCGTAGATTGCGCCCGACTGATCCGTTGCTTTGATATCCAGGATCGACAGCTTGTCGTCATGAAAATCCTGCATGTTGTACGGGTTCTCAATCGTCACGTCCACGATTGATGACGGAAGACTAAGAATTGCATTGAGCAGGCTGATCAACGCCAGTTTGTTTTCCGGCGAACCAAAGGTCTTCTTGAAAGCAAAATCGTTCGTTGGGCGTATACCGATGGGCATCAGAGCAGTCTCCCATAACCGTTTTCGTGAGTGTGGCAGGAATGTACCACATCAGCAGCCTATCTTATCAATTGTGTCGGCTTTCATTCTGAAAGCCTGTTAGCCATTGACCGATAGTACCGCTATAAACGGATGTCTGCCCTTGTAATCTCAGTCCGAATGAACCAGCTACTCCTTTCTGGGGTCGAAAAACGTGCCTTTGGAAAAGGCAAATCGACGCTTCGCGGAATTCTGCGGTTGGGCTCGCAAAATGAGTCGAGATTTAACAACTTAGCGTTTTGCTTTTCGCTGCAAACGCAAAACTTGAGCCTCACTTATGGTGCTTATATGCTACCTGAAAACGATGATTGTCCCCAGTGACATTGCTGCGAGTTGCGAGCCGTGTATTCGCTAAAAGTTGCTTCGCTAGAAGCGCGTAAGTCGTCGCCTTCAGTCCGAACCGCAGCGTTGACTTGCGTCAACTTAGCGATGGTTTCTTCGAACTGTTGCGGAACCTGTCAGCCTACACCTGCTGTCAATAATGCCTAACCCGGACGCTACTTCACGCCCGCGCACAGCCTCGCGCGATAGGCAGTGCTTGTGTTAGTACTTATACTCTGCAATCCAATGGCGAGTGTGAAGCACTGAACTGTTGACTGTGAAGCGATGTCACTTCCGATAGTCTTACTTGAAAACGAAGAAAAATGGGATTGCCACCAGTGCGGATTCTGTTGCCGCGGCAGCTTGATTCCATTGAGCAATCTCGATGCTGAGCGGTTGAAAAAACAAAAATGGAACGAGCAACCCGAGTATCAGCGACTGCGGATAATGACGAGCGATCGATCAGCCGAAAGCGGCTTTCGGCTGGCACATCGGGCCAATGGGAGTTGCATTTTTCTCAATGAAGATGGCTTGTGCCGCATTCATTCAAAATTCGGAATCGAAGCCAAACCGACCATCTGCCAGACTTTTCCGTTGCAGTTGATTTCGCATGAGCATCAAGCAGTGTTGACAATTCGTCGCGCCTGCCCCTCAGCGGCTGCTGATCTTGGCAGAGGGGTGTCGAATCAGCTGGCATTCATAAAAGGGTTGGTACGCGACAATCGTTTAGAAGCACAGGCGAAGTCGCCTCCGCTTTTGAAAATAGGGGAGGCTCGCGATTGGAGGACGATGCGAAGCGTTCTTGAGTCGGTTGGAAATCTTCTGCAAGACGTACGCTATCCACCGGTGCGAAGGCTGGTTCACGCTCTGCAGTTTGCAAGCCTCTTACAAGCAGCCAAGACAAAGCGTTTGAGCGATGCGCAGATCGTCGAACTAGCGCGAACTTTGGCGGAGTTGGTGCCCGAGGAATCTAAACCCTTCTTTGATGACCTGCAAGCGCCGAAGGCTTATTCAAAAATCTTGTTCCGAATCGCCGCCATCTACTTCGCGCGACTCCATCCGGAGGCGCGCCACAAATCCAATTGGGCCGCTCGATTTCAACTAATGAACACCGCTTGGACGGTCATGCGTGGGACTGGTCGGACGCCAATGATCGACAAGATCTTTCCTGCCGCCACCATGGAGGCGCTCGAGCAACCCTTGGGAGTCATGCGACCCGAGATGTACGTGCCGCTAGCGCGATTCATGGAAACGAATTCCGCTTCGTTCATGTATGCAATTTCAGACCGGCAGAGTTGGTCAGTCATT
>JANLQO010000546.1:0-12922 GCA_031367855.1 Planctomycetia bacterium
GAGACGTCGTTAAAGTGGGCTATGACGATGGTTTGGCAGCAGATCCATCCAATCGTCTGGAAGGTGGACAATCATTATCAACGTGGCGTGAAATTGACCAAGAGCCAAATGAAGAGTTGGAGTGAGCGACTACAGCGGATCATGGGTTTGGAACATTGGAGCATTAAGATTGAACCGCTCGCAGGCACCACGACCTAGGGAAGCTTAGTTGTCAACTATTCTGATGCGATGCCACCTTACCAACTGAGCTGAATCTGCGCCTTTTGGAAGTGTGATCGAACTACATTCTCGTACAGCTAAACGAATTGCGTAGGGTAGATATTCAGTCAGCTGCTTCGCGGGATAGAGTTTGCAACCAATGGTGGCCGCTTCGCCCGCCAAGCATCCGCCTGATTATCTACCCTAAGCAATTGGTGGGTTCGGTGGGACGTTTTTATTGTCCTGGTGCCTATGCAAAATTTCAACCATCGAATGGAGTGTAGGCCTTCATTCTACCAAACCCAGCACTTCGTCGACCGTTGCGCCAGCCAATTTCACGCGTTGGACGTCTAGCCACTGTTGAAAAGTGCCGGCGGCAATCTGTTGGCGAGCGGCGGACATTAGCCGTTGATAAAACACCAAGTTATGATGCGTGAGCAAGATCGGGCCAAGCATCTCTTTGGCAATAAAAAGATGACGAATGTAAGCCCGGCTGTGGCGGCATCCAAGGCATGGGCACGTTTCATCGATCGGACGCGAGTCGTCTGAGTGAACAGCATTTCGCAGTCGGAGAGTTCCGTCCCATGTGAACGCGAGCGCATTACGGCCGTTCCGTGTGGGCATAACACAATCGAACATATCGATACCGCGGGCGATGCCTTCCAAGAGGTCAATCGGTCGGCCTACACCCATCAGATAGCGGGGTTTATCTGCTGGCAAGTGCGGTGTGGTCTCGCCGATGACGCGATACATTTCCGCGGGCTCTTCACCCACACTCAGTCCGCCAACTGCGAAACCATCGAAGGGCATTTCGGCAAGGCTCGTCGCGCTTAGCCTTCGAAGCTCGGCATCCAAACCGCCCTGTACGATGGCAAACTTTGCTTGCTCTTCAACTCGCGCTGCCTTCAAGCATCGCTCGGCCCATCGTGTCGAACGTTGCATGGCCTCTTCGACCGTGGATCGCTCGGCAGGTAGCGCGACGACATGATCCAGCACCATTGCAATGTCGCTACCCAGTCGTTCCTGAATCGCAATCGATTCTTCGGGGGTCAACTCCAGCAAGCTGCCGTCGACATGCGAGCGAAAATTGGCGCCGTGCTCGGTGATTTTAGTGAGCCCTGCCAAGCTAAAAATCTGAAAGCCGCCGCTGTCCGTCAAAATCGGTGCGGGCCAACCCATAAATTTGTGCAGGCCACCCAGTCGCTGCACACGTTCACTGCCGGGCCGCAAAGCGAGATGATAGGTATTGCCGAGAATGATCTGCGCACCGGTGGATTGTACTTGGTCAATGCACATGCCTTTGACCGTACCTTGCGTCCCTACGGGCATGAAAACTGGCGTATCAATGGCGCCTCGACGCGTTTCGATGCGACCCAATCTCGCGCTTGAATGCGGATCACTCGTGAGAAGCGTGAATCGGAATGCGCTAGCCATATACGTGACTCGTTCGCCCAAGCGCGGCAATTACGCAAAAGGCTCACCACGCAGAAGTAGGGTGAGCCTTAAGATTCAGAATCGGATCGGGATCAATCACCGCGCAGTTTGAGGCTCATGAGTTCAAGCTTCTCGCGGACTTCGTTCAAGCTGGTGACCCCGAAGTTCTTACACTCCAGTAGGTCATCACCAGTCTTTCGAATCAGTTCAGAAATCGTGTTGATACCCAGGCGAACCATGCACTTGCGAGCTCGCACTGACAAATTCAATTCCGATATCGGTCGTTCCAAAATCGCCTGTTGATCTGGGGACATACCCGACAAGTCGAGCGGTGGGTCCGGTTCGCGTTGTTGATCGGAGAATTGTCCCAACGACAAGCCTTTGGAGGAGAGCATCTCGCGAATTTCAACGAGACTCGTTTCACCAAAGTTCTTGCTCGACAAAAGCTGTTGTTCGGTGGTTCGTGTCAAATCGCCGATCGTGTAAATGCCCATCTTCTGCAGGCAATTTCGACTGCGCACCGACAGTTCGAAATCGTTGACTGAAACGCTCAGCATTTGGCTGATGCGTTCCGACTGTCGAGCCGAATCTTCGTCGTAATACACGCTGCCGGAAGCCGAAGCATCTTTTAAATACAGTTTCGCGCGGGGATGATCGGGGAAAACATCCAGCACGCGTTTGTAGCAAGCTTGCGACTTGCCGTAGTCGTTACGATCTTCGTACAGGATTCCGAGGTTAATCAGCGTTCCGATATGAGCCGGAAAGCACGATGCGGCGCGCTCATACAAGCGTAGGGCTTCAACGTCGTTACCTTTACGGTCATGCTCAAGCGCTAGACCAAACAATGCACCCGGATGACGATCATCATGCTGCAGGGCGCGATTGTACAGTCGCAGGACTTCCTCAAAATTGGCGTCGCGTGCAGCAACTGTTGCTCCGCGTTGATAGTTGTATTCGGCTGTCTGCTCATACGGCCCAAAGGTGTTATCAAGGATGTCCATCGCTTCTTGCAAGCGACCCATGTAACGATACACTTCCGCAGTGGAGACTTGGCAGTGATCAGGATCGTAACCTGCCGTCTTGGCCGACGCGAAATGCTTAACTGCTTCCTCATACATCTCAAGCTGGAAGCACGACTTGGCGAGGTAGAAAAATGCCAACGCACCTCCATCGGCATGCGTTAACGTCTTGCGAGCGTCTTCGAAGCGACCGAGCAGGTATTGGCTTACACCTAATCGCACCGACTGTGCCGGACTGCGATCTTGATTCTGCTGCAATTCGCCAACCGCATCGCGAAGTACGCCAAGCTGGCTGTAGTCATCGGAGATGGTTTTGCAAAGCTGATGTATTTCGCTGGGACCAAAGGAATGGTTCGAGACAACCATGTCACGCACGTCAAAAACCGCCGCTTCCGTCATCCTGAAATGACTCCCTTAGGAATTGTTGCTGTAGGCTAATCGCATAGCAAACCGTCGGCTGAGAGGCCAGCGGCGGGAGTCGAACCCGCAACCCCCGCATTACGAATGCGGTGCTCTGCCAATTGAAGCTACGCTGGCGACCTAAGCCAAAGCCCGTAGGCCACTTATAGAATTCAGAAATTTACCTGGGCTAGCATACAACCGTCAAGGGGACATGAGCGCCCTGCTGCAGTCATATCCTAAAGTATTCCACCGAGTGACTGTACCTTGGGGAAAACGTGCGAGATCGCTCGCCGGATTCTGTTGCTAACCTTTGCTGTGTTTCGTGGGCTCGATGCTGAAATACCGCATTTCCAACGTAACAGCAAGAAACATCGTTCAACCTTCGGTTATCCGCTAAATGGGTGACTCAGCAATTGATAAAAACTACCCTACGTTTAGACTATCCTCTCTAATCCCAACCGTAAGATGCACTGATTAAGCAGAGCAGGGGGAATTGGTTGAAAAAAACTAACGGGGGACTACACACCCTCTAATCGGCAGCTAAACTCTAGGCACAACAACTAATTGGGCCAAATGGGTCGAGTTTAAGGCTTGCAATCCCCAAAGGAACTGCTAGCTTAAGAACGCATTAGTAGTATGAATTGAGACTCGTTCTACTTGAATCGTCTCACGAGAGATTGAAAATGAAAAGTTACCCTCCGCATCGTGTGGAGGGTTTTGTCCCGGGCTGGCCCTGATAGGCCATTGGTTCCTCTGGAGGAGTTCCTCATGAAGTTTCGCCCGTTTGTTGCTTTGATGGGGCTAGCCGCGTTATTGAATTCGGCAAGCACTGTTCAAGCTGATGGCTGTGGATGCAGCAGTGGCTGTGGTTCCGCAGTTTCTACTGGTTCTACTGGTTGCGGTGGTGGTTGTGGTAACGGCGTAGCCGGCGGCGGTATGGCCGGCGGTTGTGGTATGACCTACATGACCAAGACTGTAATGGTTCCTTCGTATGTAACTGAGACCCAAATGGTCAATGTTACATCGATGCAACAAGAAACTCGTCAACGCACTTACACTGCGATGAAGTGTGTTCCACGAACTGAGACTAAAACTCGTACCGTAAGCAAATCGGTTCCTCGTCAAGTGACGAAGACTCAAACCTACACGGAAAACGTTCCCACGACTCAAAGCCAGTCGTACACGGTTGCCGTTCCTGTAACCACTCAACAAGAACAGACCTACACGGTCAACGTTCAGAAGATGGAAAGCCAGGAAGTTCCTTACACAGTTCAAGTTCCGGTTACGACATCCGTCGAAGTTCCGTACACTGTGAACGTTCCGTACACGGAAGTTCGCCAACAAACTTACACCGTTAACGTTCCCTACACTGAGACAGTAAATCAGAACGTTACTGTCAGCGTTCCTTACACGGAAACCCTCGAGCAGACTTACACTGTCCAGGTTCCTTACACCGAAACGATGACCGGAACGCGGACTGTTTGTCAACGTGTACCTGTGACGCAGGTCCGTACTGTCAGCCGAGACATGGGTTCGTATCAAACCCAGATGGTTGAAGTTGCGAACAGTGGTTGCGGTGCCGGTGGACAGAGTGCCGGTGGACAAAGTGGCTGCGGACAGAGTGCTGGCGGACACCGTGCTGGTGGATGCCGACTATTTGGCCATCGGGGTGGTGCTGGTTGTGGCTGCCCCACACCTTGTGCGACTGGTTGTGGATCAGACAGTGGTTGCGGTTCAGCTGGCGGATGTGGTTCAGCTGGTGGATGCGGTTCAGCTGGTGGATGCGGTTCGACTGGCACGACACTCGTTAGCCGTCAAGTTTGGGTGCCAAACGTAGTTCAGGAACAAGTTCCTTACACAACCTATACCACTCAACAAGTTGAACAGCCTTATACCTACAACGTTACCAAATGCCGTACCGAGTCAAAGACTCGTTCGGTCAACGTAACTAAGTACCGTACCGAAAACCAAACGCGTCCAGTAACGGTTCAAAAGATGCGTCCAGAGAGTCGTACACGCGACTACACGGTCAGCTTGTGCCGTCAAGAAACTCGTACACGTACTGAGCAACGCGTTAGCTTCACCACTGAGCAACGTACTCGCACAGTTCAGGTATGCAAAATGGTTGCAGAAACTCGTACTCGTACAGTTCCTGTAACAACCATGAACAATGAAACTCGTGAGCGTCAAGTTACCGTTATGGTCCCAACGACCAAGACTCGTGAAGTGACTGTGACTGAGTATGACACTGTAAACGAAGAGCAGTCGTATACTGTTACCGTTGTTGATCAGGTTCCAGAAACCATGACCCAAAATTACACCGTTTGCGTTCCTGTAACGACCCAAAAGGAAGTTCAAGTGCAAAAGTGTGTAATGGTTGCGCAAGAAGTAACTGTTCCCGTCAGCAACGGCTGTGGCGGCGGATCAGTGAGCGCTTGCGGCGGGAACTGCGGAGCAACTGTTAGCACTGGCTGCAGCGGTTGCGGTTCAGCAGCTCGCGGTTGTGGTTGCCACTAATTGACATCAGAACACTCTCGCTTCTTTTAGAACAAGAGTTGTTGCTTACAACTAGAGGCCGGTATCGCAAGATGCCGGCCTTTTTGTTGCCGTGTGAACAGCAATAAATGGGAGTGCAGCGTTCCTGCGGAGCTTTTTCGGGCTATTGTAGAACGATTGTTCTCAATCGATCCGAAATCCTCGCCGGTTCACGTGAGCGTATTTATTCGCTGGAAAAATGCGACGGGACTTTAACCCTCCGTTGCACCATTTTTCACTGCCCGCAAGAGTTCGTCACCCGTCATGCGGAAAGCGGCGTTGTGTGGACAAGCGTAGACGCAACTTGGCTTGCCATCGAGACTGCTACAAAGATCGCAGGTAGTGGCCCGCTGTTGGACGACCGGCAATCGTTTGCCCTCTACTAACTCGAATACTCCCACTTCCTTTTGTGTCTTGGGATCAATCTCGGTCTTGGGGAAGCCATGCATGTTGATATTGCCATAGGGGCAATTGCTCGCACAAAGCCCACAGCCGATGCAATAATCTTCAATCTTGATTTCCAGCGATTCTCCGCTACGGTGAATCGCATCCACAGGACAGCCAACCAAGCAGTAAGGGTCCATGCAGGAGCGACAACTGCTAGCGACCAAGAACTTGTCGAACCGCAGTCCATCTCGTATTAACCGAGTGACGCCATCGTGTGTATCTGCGCAGGCTTTTGTGCATTCATCGCAGCGAGTGCAACGCTCGAGGTCGAGCACGAGTAAGCTTTGTGCTAAATAGAGTCCCTGATCCAAGTAATCCTGATTGCCGGCGGCTTTGAGTCGGTTTTGGGACTGCTGATCGCGCTGGAGCAGCCCTATGGCGGTTGTACGCATAGCCTCGGATAAATCCGGGAAACGTCTTCGCAGTTCTTCAAAGTCATCACCACTAATCCGAATCAATTCAACGTGATCGAGGGCGGAGCAGGAGGCAGTCCTGCGGCCAATTTGTTGTTCGGCGTATCCATCTTTTGGCAACATTTCATTTGAAGCTGACAGCAAGCCGATTTCACCGAAATAGTTGCCGGGTCCGAGGTAATTCAAGACGCGCTCGTTCATCCCATATGTTTGTGAGACTTTGACAAAACCAAGTTTGACGACATAGAAGTCTTGAGCTCTCTCACCTTGCATAAAGATTGTTTGGCCTGGATCGACGGAAACGAGATCCACGCGGTCCTTCAAGAAATCGACCGCGCGCGTACGAGCTTCTTCTGCAAGCGAATTGAGAAACGGGATTTTGTCGAGTTGCCCCACCAGTGCGCGTTCACGATAGGCATTCTCTAGTATTCCGCGACTCGTTTCGTTTCGCTGCAACATGTACAACACATTGCGCCGTATTTCCAACACCTCAGCGTCTTCGTTGGCCACCACCGTAGCCGAACGCGGATAACGGTTCATGCAAGTCATTTCACCGAGAATGACATCCTCGGCCGTTCGAATCAGCACCTCCCCCTCGTCCAGACTCGCCGCCCCGATATCAGCCAATTGAGGTGAACCACCGACTCTTTTGAGCATGGTAGTCAGACCCCCAAAAAATCCAGACAAGCCAGACGCTTTCTGTGTTCTCACAGCCCCGCGCGAGCCGCTGATGAATATCTTGAAACTGCCTTTGACGATTATAAACGCGGTCGACCCATACTCGCCTTCTTCGCACAATACATCGCCCCCTTTGAGTACACGGCGGACAACCGAGGACGCATTGAACTGAAGAAATTTAAAGGGAATTCCCTGGAACAATGGTAGGTTCGCTAATTCCGCGGGCGGAACGATCTGCCCGTCCTTGCGCTCCGACTCAAGTTCATTCCGTACCCTGTCCTCCTGGTTTTTTAAAAAGCCTGGCGTGAATTCGAGTGCACCCGTGGGACAACTCACGGCACACTCACCGCACGAGACACAGCTGCTCTCTTGCATTGGCTGGTTAAGGTCGAATGCAATGACGCTCGCGTAGCCTTTCCCGGAGCGGCCGATGACTCGATTCTCTTTGACGTAGTTACATCCACGGACACATCGCCCGCACATAACGCATTGGTCATGGTCGACAGCAATCATGTAGCTCGAGGTGTCGTGTCCGCGCTCGATTGAACGCGGGGCATAGCGGCTTTCGCTTACACCCAGTCGCTCGGCCAGTGCAGCCAGTTCGTTACCCGGTCCGGCTTCGCTGCCGCTGGGAAATGTATTACCCGATATGCGTGGTAGGTGATCGGTAATAAGCAATTCCGCGATTACGCCGGACGCAGTTTTTACCCGTGCCGCCGCGTCCGTATCATCCAGGCTCTCAATGGTGTGGACTTCCATTCCATCGGAAACACGCTGCATACAAGCAGGAACGAGTTTCCTACGTGTCCCGCGCCCCGAGGATTCGACGAGTTCGACGAGGCAAATACGGCAAACGCCAACCGGTGGCAAGTGTTCTTTGTGACACAGCGTGGGAATCGGATGTCGATCGCCGGGAGAATGCACAAAGACTTGCGTCGCAGCATCATAAATGGTTGTAAACCGCGGAATTGGCTGTCCGTCTTCGCCTTGCAGGATGTTGCCTTGGCTGTCCTTAGTGGGAATTGCTTTTTTTACGAGAAGCTCGCGGCCATCAATTTTCAAGCGAACATCTTCATCGAAATCCTTAGCGGTGGCGTGCTCTAAGCGCATCAGCCTTCCATTAATATCTCTTCCAAACATCCCCTCGTTTTCAGGTGGAACCATGCCGCTGGTGAGAATAGCGGAAAAGTCAGTTTGCGAAACCCGTGTATCGGCCATAGGGATTACTCAGGAGTGATTTTCTGCAGCTTTGGCTGGGTGTGTTACTGGGTTGATTTTACGGCAGGCTTGCTCTACTAATTCGGGGAAATAGTCGAGAACGCTTCGTATGGGATTGCTCGCGACTTGCCCCAGGCCACAAATACTGGTGGCAGTCATCACTTGTGAGAGTTCCAAGGCGATATTGCGGATGACTGGCAATTCGGATCGGGTGAGTTCACCCCTCAACAATTGTGCGCCAATCTCGGTAATCTTTTGCGAACCGATGCGACAAGGAACGCATTTGCCGCATGATTCTCTGCTAAAAAAAAGGCTACAAGCTAGGGCCTCTGCAATCACATTGGCGCCCGTACCATAGACAACGATACCTGCTCCAATCATCAATCCGATGGCTCTTGAAATATTGATGTCGAGCGGTAACTCGCGAATCTTAAACTCCGTCACTCCCTCCGGCACGCAGGCTTTGACAAATCCACGACTCAACAATTTGATCGGTATCGTGGCCGGAACCAGACCACCGGATGGCCCACTTAAAGCTACGGCCACAATTTCTTTTCCCTCCGCCATTCCCCCGCAGAAATCATCGATCAACTCACCTAATGGAATTCCAGTTGGGACTTCATAGACCCCTGGCCGCGCCACATCTCCACTGATCGAAAACAGCCGTTTTCCCTTCATCGAATTCGATTGATCGCCGACCCATGGACCTACTTTACGTCCTTGGTCAGCAAACCACTGCCCAGCAGAGCGAAGCACTACTGCAGGCACCCAAGCGAAAGTTTCGACGTTGTTGAGCAATGTTGGCTGGTTTTGATAGCCGTTCGTCACCAACTCGGGTGGACGGATACGTGGTTCGGCGCGGTTGTTTTCCAGGGCCTCGATTAAAGCGGTCTGCTCTCCACAAATGTAATTTCCCGGGCTCACAAACACGGCCAACTCAAAGCTCCTGCCCGAGCCCAACATATCGCGGCCTAGCACACCCAACTGTTTGGCTCTGGCAATCTCAGAGGTGATGCTGGCAATTTGCTCGGGATACTCGTGTCGCATATACACCCAGCCGCGCGACGCACCCACGACCAGTCCAGCCAGAATCATGCCTTCGATGACCAAGTGCGGCGTCGCCAGCAGGATATCGCGGTCTTTAAATGTGCCTGGTTCAGACTCGTCTGCATTGCACACGATGAACTTGTCTGTACCTTTGGCCTCCATGACCTCGGCCCACTTCTTAAATGTCCGTCCGCCCGCTCCACCCATCCCCAGCAAACCAGCGGTCTCCAACGATGTCAGCAAATCATGGGGTTTGGGATCGTTTAAATAACGGCGCACTGCTTCATAGTTCGATGTGCCCGTATAAACATCCATTTCCCACTTACCCACTTTCAACTCAGCTAATGCGCGGTCGGTGTCCGGCGCAAGCGGATTTTCATGCCAATGCGAATCGATAATCGTTTTCAATTCACCTTCGTCCCGAAGCACATACAATTGCTCGTTGATCAGCGCGGCAGGCGCACGATCGCATCGTCCCAAACACGAAACACCACAAACCTCGACGTGCTTGCCGTATTTCTCCTCAGCCCAGTGTTCAATTTGTTGGGTCATAGGAACGCTACCACGCAAATGGCAGGACATATCGCGACAGATGTGCACCTCGACTTTAGGCGGCGGCGCAGTTCTAAAATGCGGATAGAACGAAACTAGTGATTGAACTCGGTGCAGAGGAACAACTTGTTCTTCTGCTACTGCCCGCAGATCAGCGGGCATCAAATAGCCGCCTCGTTGAGCTTGCCGTTGTAGTAAAGCGGTAATGATCATCGATTGGCTCCAGCCACTGGCGATTCCTCTAAACGGTTAATGATTCTCGCGAGCATACTCTGGTATTGATCCCGCAAACTGAGCAGTCGGTTGAAATCGATAGCTTCTGGGCCAATCGCAACGACATGGGTCAAATCGACGGGGCTGGTTACGGCTGGCGAATTAAATTCCAGATTGCGTCCGAACTCATCGAGCATACTCGCGAGCTCTGACGCATCGTTAGCTGACAACGCAGCCTGCTGCGCGTCAGAGCCAACTTCGTGTTTTTTTCCCGCGTTCAGAAGCATCAGCCGATTACTCCAATGCCAGCTGGCCGCTAGCTGCCAGTCGGGCCTCGAGTGTTGCATTATTGATTGTTCAGCAGCCGATCGGAGGTAGGTAACCATGTCAGCCTCCTTGGGTGGCTTGGTTTCCGCGGCCCTCAACAGGGAGGAAAGTTTGGCCTGCATTTCTTCGCCACCGATTTGAATGCGCCCATTGCCATTGGGAAAAAGATTCGAATCAAAAGTTGCCGTTTGAGTGTAAAACGAGTTCCAGGTAAGGCTGCGAGATGTCTTACGATCGTCAGCAAGGGGGGGATCAATACTTTGATGACACGCGTAGCAATTGAACTCGGCAAATTCGGGCCATGGAGTGTGCCCCGTATGGCTGGCTGCATGCCGCTCAATCGAGAGTCGAGTGACCGCTACCAGGGCGCGGGCCTTCGCTTGGTAATGCTCGTTCGGAGTCGCTAGTTCACAGACCGAAGTTTTTTCCTGGGGTGGGAACTGCGTTGAATGGATGGCCAAATGCCGACCCTCCGCTTGGAACCGCTTCGCTTTGGCTACCTCCCAATGCGCGGGCAGGTGAAATTGCGATTCGCTCATATCAAACAGCAATACCGGATGCCCTGCGGCAATTAAGTCATGATTCATATCGCGAACGATGCCTGCTTGTGTGCGCGAGCCAACGTGGCATCTTAGGCAATTGTCGGTGCGGTCCAACCAACCTTTGGTGGACAATTTCCCGCTGGCTGCCAACTCGATTGGGTCGGGATCGATCAAGCTGTGCTGCGATAGCCAACGTGAGGCTGGGCCGTGACAGGCCTCACAACCGACGCCTTCACGAATACCGATCAGCCACTGGTGACGGTCCTCCAAAGGCGATATCGAGGTGAGACTTGGCGCATGGCAGCTTACACAGCGCTCTTTCAGTATCCTGCCATGGACTACTTCGTCCGGTGCACTTCTGGCCTGAGCCGAACCACGTGCAAGAGCCATCACCATCCGTTTGGAATGTTCGTTCATCAATACTTGGCCAGCACTGGAATGGTAGCCGTCATTCGCCTCCCAGCTCCGCAAACTGCTGTTCCAGGCGGGTCCCTGACCTGTTAATCCGCCATGGCAGGTCGCCGAAGCACAGCTTGCTCTACCAAGGTATTGTGTTGGTTCATCTGCACGAATGGCGTCTGCAAAAAAAACGCATAGAATTATCGCTAATTGGAAGCCTATGCCACCATTGCGAACCGACCGGAATAGCAACATCTTGTTTCTGATTTTCACGGCTTGTTCCCGGTAAATTCAGAATCGATCACATTAGGCTGATCCTTGGACTGCGGCCGTGACCAGTGATATCGATGACAGAGAGTGCAATTGTCGGACGCCAAGCTCGGCTGGTTGGCGTTCCCCAGTAGCATTTGACGATCCGCGCTACTTAATTGCGCGGCGTGGCTTTCGTCCAATGCGGATCGATGGCAGGGTGTACAACTCTCGGGGCCCTTGATCATTACGATCGAACTGTCAGTAGACTCTTCGCTGGCTGGTATGACATGACAGTAAGCGCATTGGGAGATCTTGGCGTGGGCACCGTGGTCAAATAAACCGCGTTGCAGCCAGCGCTGAGGAATCATGGCATTCGCTGGCCCGATTCGCTCCGGCGGCTGATCCTTATGGCATTTGCTGCAACTGGTATAGATGCGATCCACCGCATTTTCTAGCTCTGCCTCAACAAATTTCTCAACCGAGGATTCGTCAGCGACTACTGCATCGTCTTTACGTGTGGCTAGATGGCCGTTGATTTTTCCGCCGAAGAGCCTTGTTGACAAAATCTGACGAAAATCCTCCCGCGTCGCCGCATGGGGCAGTGGCGTCATGGCGGCGGTCTGGCCCGTGAAAGTAAACTGGTGACAAGCGGCACAATGTTCGTCGAATTGGATGGGCGCATAGAAGTGTGAAAATTCAATGTCAGTGGATGCTGCTGTGCTTGACATTTGCTCGTAGGCGACTTGGCCTGACGGGGTTTGCAGTTTATGGCAGTTACTGCAGGTAAGTTGTACGACAGCGTTTTCGCCGACACCGGTGTAGTGACCCCTCCAGCGCTCAGTCATCATATTTAACTGAAAGCCACCTCGGCGGCCCGTTTTGACTTGACCTAAATACATGTGTTGTGCATGCGAGAATTTGATGCGCCCGGGATCGCTGCTCAGAGACCGAAATGTTTGCGATTGGGTAGCGTGGCTTTCCACCGAAAACTTGTCGATTTTCGGATTGATTGCCAAGCTCGCAGAGTCGCTACAGACATTGTTCAAATTCGTATGGCAGCTTGTGCACTTACGCGACGCAACCTCTGTCAGATTGACATTGCGGCCTTGGTGATCGCGGTGGCATTCAGCACAGTTTTGATCTAGCAAAACGCAGGCAGAATTCGCATTTATCGCAACGTGCGACCGAACTGAATGACAACTTTGGCACTTTTCTGACAAGCTATCAAGGCTAGCCCGAACATCAA
>JANLQO010000549.1:0-3439 GCA_031367855.1 Planctomycetia bacterium
CTCAGCAATTCAGGCTTCCAGTCGAAGGTATCAAGATGACTGGGTCCACCCTGCATGAACAAGAAGATGACGCGTTTTGCCTTGCCTGAAAAGTGCGGTTGTTTGGGCGCGAGCGGCGAGGTGTATTGTTGGTCTGCGATAGCCAGTTGCGCATTCATGGCAGCAAACGCCATCCACCCAAATCCAGCCGCTGTGTGCTGCAACATCCCGCGGCGTGTCAGCGGCGTGAACGTATTATTGCAAGTTTTCATGAGTTCAATTTCAAATCAAGGAAGGTAACGAAACTCAGCCGCGGAGTACAACGCTTGAATAAACGTCGCCCAATTACTTTGACGATCAGAATCATCACTCAAGAACTCCAATGCCCGCGCTGTCTCAGCCTCAGTGGGATAGCGACATAGCGCGTATGCATAAGCAAAGCGAACCCGCGAACGATCATCGGGTAGTGGCTGGTCAAGTATGCGCTGGGCCGCGCGTTTTGAGACTTCAACCACGAATGGATTGTTCAGCATAAACAGGGCCTGTGGGGCCACCGTCGTCACGTCGCGCCGGCCATTAACTTGATCTGGCTCTGCGAAATCGAAGACCGTAAACATCCCTGGCAGCTTCGATCGAAATACCGGCAGATAAACCGTGCGAATCGGTTCGCCAATCGTATCCGGAACGTTGTTCTTTCGGTTCTTTTGATTGATTTTTGACAGATCGCTACCCATCGCTTGACTGAACGGGGCTCCCGTAGGCCGCTCTTGCTCAAGCAGACCACCAGCGGCGAGCAACGAGTCGCGAATGGCTTCAATTTCAAGCCGCCTCAGATTGGCTCGCCAGTACAGTTGATTGTCCTCATCAGCCGCTGTATTGGTTTCGCTGTGTTGACCGCTTAATCGATAGGTGCGGCTAAGCACGATCGCGCGCACAACGGACTTTACTGACCAATGGTTATCCATGAAACGCAACGCCAGATGATCGAGCAACTCGGGATGCGTCGGACTTGTCCCCGACGCACCGAAGTTATCCACGGACTCAACCAGGCCGCGACCGAGCAGATGAGCCCAAATACGGTTCACCATGACGCGCGCAGTGAGCGGATGTTGGCGTGACGTGAGCCACTTCGATAACTCAAGTCGACCGCTGCCGTCTTTAGGCAGCGCGGGCGAATAAGCTTGCTTAAAGATAACCGGAAACGCGCGCGGCACCACCTCGCCCTTGATATCGGGCTCGCCGCGAACACGCAGCGCGAGATCAGTTACATGGCCATCCACGGCAGCCATCGCTAACTCAGCGTTAGGGTCGACTTTTTCGTCGCCGATGTCGTTCTTCTTGTTCTTGTTCTTGAACGGACTGGGAGCTGCCCCTGTCGATGCACTTGACTTCGCAAGCTCTTCGCGAATCGCATTGATTTCTTTTCGGATTTCAATACGGCGATTCTTGTTGATCTCATTCTTCTTGACTGCGGAAATAATCTGATTGAGACGTTCTTGCAGCATCTTGGTTCTTGTGCTTTCCGCAGCAGACTTTTTCAGCGGTAGCGGTGCGTCGAGCCGAGCTAACAGTTCAGGATGGTGATATTCCTTGCCGCCTCCCTGTTTACTCTGTTGGCCACTCAGCGTCGTAGTGCTTGCAAAAATTCCTGCCAGCGCGTAGTAATCTATCTGCGAAATAGGATCAAACTTGTGATCATGACAGCGGGCACAACCCAGCGTGAGGCCCATCGTTGCACGACCGATCGTGTCCATTTGGTCATCGATGCGGTCTAGCTGAAATTGCTCCTTGTCACGTTCGTTCAGATCCATCGATCCAAGTGCCAACAAACCAGTTGCGACCAGTTTTTCTTCGCGGTCCTGGGCGTTGCCAGCAACCATCAAGTCACCTGCAATCTGCTCGGCAATGAATTCGTTATAGGGCTTGTCCGCGTTGAACGCGTCGATCACATAATTGCGATAACGCCAAGCGTAAGGAAACGGCACGTTACGGGTCTTTCCAACCGAGTCTGCATAGCGAGCGACGTCGAGCCAGTGTCGTCCCCAACGCTCACCGAAGGCTGACGACTTCAGCAAGCGGTCAACCACCTTGCCGAGCGCTTCATCATCCGAACCCGCATCGTGCACAAAGGCTCCAACCTCGTCGACCGTTGGCGGCAGACCGGTTAAGTCCAAGGTGACGCGTCGAACCAACGCGAACCGATCTGTATCCGGCATAGGTTTCAAGTTCGCGGATTCGAGCTTCGCCAGAATGAAGCGATCCAAGTCATCACGTGCCCAGTTGGCATCCTGGACCGTCGGAACGATCGGCTTCGACACCGCTTGAAAGGACCAATGATTTCGCCCTTTCTCCCAATCGATGCCTGCTGCCTTGGCCACCGTGCCACCTGTCCGTGGATCCGGTGCTCCCATCTCGATCCAATCCGCCAACACGGCAATCTCGGCTTCCGAGAGCTGATACTTGGGTGGCATCTGCAGATCTTTATTCGCATACCGAACCGCCTCCATCAGTAGGCTAGCATTCGGCTTGCCCGACTCCACCGCATCTCCCGAATCGCCGCCCGCCATCCATCCCTCTTTCGAGTCTAGTAGCAGGCCCCCTTTCACCTTGTTTGTTTCTGTCGAGTGACACTCGTAGCAGTGCTCTACCAGCAGTGGTCGAACTTTCCCTTCGAAGAACGCTGCTTCTTCCGCCGTAAGATCCGCCGCCGCCGCAGGCAGGGAACTGATCGCCAGTAGAGCCAAAACTTGGTACCCCGTCTGGAAAGTGGTCCGCCAGTCAACGGATTTTTCGCATGGTAACTTCATTTAATCCTACGCTTTCTTGGTCGCTATCCACTAATGTCCGCTGAGTGCTAGTTTATTCAACGGAAGCGAATCTTATTTTGAAATCGAGCGACCGAGAAATTGGGGGATTACAAATAATCTTCGCGAATCGGCTGAAAGACATCCAGGGCTTTGACAGCCCTATTACCCGCCACCGCACTATGCACAACTCCTCCTGGAATTCGCCACATTTCTCCCGGTTGCAGGGTGCGAGTTTCTCCACCAATCGTAAACGTCAGCTCTCCTTCTAGGAGCATTCCCATTTGTTCGTGGGGATGAGCATGCGGCTGAACCACGGCGCCTGGTTCAAACTCAACCAGAGAGATCATCATCTGCTGCCCTGCGGTAGTGAAGATATTGACACCTGGGAAAATGGTGTGCTGCGAACATTCGGCTCGCGTCACATAATAACTAGGATGCGACATAGCTGTTTCTCTGGAAGGGTGCAGGCTTTAGAGAGACTCGCCTACGAGTTCAAAGGCCAAGCCTTGCCCATCAATTCGGGAATCGGCTTGCCGTGGTCGACGAGTGGCGTTGGACGACCGTTAAAGTCGCGAATCATCGTTTTGGCCGAATCGATCCCTAAATGATGATAAATGGTCGCCAAAAAATCGCCGGCATCGCAAATACGTTCG
>JANLQO010000568.1:0-9620 GCA_031367855.1 Planctomycetia bacterium
TCATGAAGCTAAACGCGACTCGCTCAAGTCTGTCAGACACCAGATAATCTTTTAGCCCATACAAGTCTCGAATCTCAGTTCCGACGGGCAGGGTTGAGCGTGTGTCTAACGGTGTCGGCTTGAAACGCCCAGCTGCATCAAAAAATTCAAATGGTACGCCCCAGGGATCGATTCCTGAATGGCATTTGGCACAAACCTCTTGATTGCGGTGCATTTCTAGCCGCTCGCGCAACGTCAATTCAGAACCCGCAGCCTCACGCAATTGCGGCACATTGGGCGGAGGATCGTCCGGCGGATCAGCAATAATTTTCCTTGCAAACCATGCGCCGCGCTTTACCGGGTTGGATTCGCGGCCATCAGACAATCCAGCCAAGATGCTTGCCTGCGAAAGCAGCCCACCCAAATTGGGATCCCGGTGTTCGATTGCGGAAAAGCTAAAACCATTTTCGACTCGATCTGCCAACGTGTAGTAGTGCGCCACCGCATCATTGACTAAAACAAATTCTGATCGCACCAGATTGCTTAACGGCAAGTTTTTCTCGATCAAATATCCAACGAATCGAATCGGCTCATCGCGCAACTGAGTTCGAGTGTCGCGAGTCAGCTGCGGATATTTTTTTTGGTCGATCTCAACCACATCAAACTTGTCGAGGCTTAACCACTGCGAAACGAAGGGTTGTAAAAACTGCTCGAATCGCGCATCTGCCAGCATACGTTCAATTTCCGTGTCCAATTCTTGATGTAACTCGCCGTTGGCGGCTCGTTGAAGCAATCGATTATCGGGCGGACCATCCCACAAGAAATAGGATAATTTCGAAGCCAATTCGTAGTCGTCCAAGTCCTCAGCTTGCGGACTCGCAGAATTTTCGATTAAGAACAAAAACTGTGGCGATGTAAGTACGACCAAGAGGGCATCTTGTATACTCCGCCCGAAATCACCATGCTCCTTGAAAGAGTTCGTCCAGACCTGGTGCACCAGCTTGACCTCCGATTCCAAGACCGGGCGGCGATACGCGCGCACCATAAACTCGCGAATCACTTCATCTGCGTAAATCCGCGGAGTGTTTTTGTTTGGCGAATCGATAAAGATCCGTTGATGTGAATCCGGCGGCCATTGTGGATAAAGGGGCCCCTCAAACTCAACTGACTTAATGAGCAAACGCGGGATGTCGCGACCGTCAGTGAATTCACTGCGGACACCAATTTCGCGAACACCTGCCAGATAATTGACATTATCCGTTTCAACAAATGGACTTGGGAAATCGGCGATGGCTGCTTCAAAGACAAACTGTCGGAGTTCGCTTGAGGAAACTGAAAGTGGCGCACCCACCGGCTTGAGCGTACTACCGCAATCGCGCCGCAAGCCAAGACTGACACCCAACTGTGGTGATCGGTTTTCAAACGCTGCATACCGTTTCGCGGCTGCGCTCGATTCCTCACATAGCTTGAATTCTATCTTCCTCAAATCAAGCTCATCATCGATATTGGCCGAGAGAGTCAACTTGCCCCGCGGCAAGCGAATCAACATAAACGCCTTGCGGCGCAAGCCAGTCTCTGTTGATTTGTCCACCGCAATTCGGTTCGCAAAGCGGCGATTGTCAATTCGCAATTCGGTATATTCAAGCTTGCGATTTTCCTTGCCAGCCGGTATCGCGCTTGCACGGTCGAATACTAAATCGACTTGGTAAATGCCTGACTTGGCAAGTTCAAATTCGATCGGGGCGGAATGAGATGAATAATCGATCGTGCGCGTGGCATCCTCTGCTGCTTCCTCGCTGGCTGTTCCTGCCACACTCGCTGGCGCTTCGTCAAGCAACAACCCATCGTCAATTCGAGCTGCCGTAACGGTTACGCGAAAGTTGCCATGGTCGGGCAACTCCCGCAACGAAATTTTAAAGTTCGCATGCGGCCCATAAGTGCTTGACTGACCAAAAATCTCGGTGCTCGGAATCGCGGGCCGCAGTAGCAAGCCTTCGTTGACCACTTCGTAGGCCTTTCCTTTCGGATAGCCTTCGGTCCCCCGCATGCACGCGAATACGGCGTGATAGATACTCTCGAATTTCCGCCAGCCGCGAACCGTTCCATTTCCTTCGTAACCTTCGATGAAATCGAACGAACGCCGCATCTTGAAAGGTTGATAAGCAAATGACTTGTTCGGTTCCAGTTCGTGTACTTGGAAGTCCGGATTCTCCAGTAACAGACTGTTCGCGCCTAGGATCAGGTTATCCTTGCATGGTTCAGCGTTCAGGCCTTTACCAATATCAACACGAAAGTTTTGAATGGTCGGCTTGGTTCGCTCGTCGACCATACTCAGCTTGAGCGCCTGTTCAGCGATTTCGAAGTAGTATTCCATTTGCAGCGGCGATAATCCGAGTACCTGGCCATTATTCGCAAACCCATCCTTTGAAATTCCGTCGGGCGGTAAAATGTCCGTTAAGTCCTCATCGATGCCGAGCAAACTTCTAAGCGTGTTGCGATACTGTGAAACCGTCAGTCTCCGCACTGAACCGTTCTTCTGATTGTTGCGAGCCCGTGCAGCGTTCATCGCATCACGGATCGAACGCACCAAAACCTGGCGCTGCGCTGTCGTCGGTTGTTTTTCATCCTCGGGCGGCATGGCTTCATCGGAAATCTGCGCCAATATATCCTTCCAGAGGAACAATTGGTTGTCTGGAAAGTCAGCCGTCAATTGATCTAATCGCACGCCCGACTTCGTCGTCTCCGCATTATGGCAACGGATACAAAAATCTTGTACCAGCGGTTGTACGGTAGCTGAGAGTTCCTGGATCGAGGGGGCAGGTGATTGCCCGCATGCCCCGCCAGCGAGCAACACGGAAAACACAACTATCCGAAATCTGAATGGGGAGTTATTGTTCATAGCAGGCAGGGGGTACCAGTGTGCGGTAGGCATGGCGGGCAGGAATTCTCATTCTAACCAAAAAACGAGCAGCCGCGAACCGCGAACTTTCTGTACGGTTACATGCAAAGTGGGCGAGCGGACGAAACAAGCCGGGAAAAATTCAGCAGATTCATCACGGCCCGGAACCGGCAAGGCATCCAGCATTGGTAAGGTCTCTTACGCGAACCTGCCAATAAGGACTTCGAATAACGCGGAACCTCAGTTCACTGTACAAGTGCCGGCAACGGAACAGTATGAAGTAAGCTCATCGGCGAAGCTTGCCGCTGGAGAGTCGATTGTCGTGGCTGTTCCTCGAGTATAGGCGAGAACAATGCGGATGCTGTGGATGTTTTTTATGTGACATAGGAATTACTTCCCGGTTGGAGATGGCAGCAAAATGTGCGTTAATCGCCAAGTCGAAATCTGGCTTCATGTAAGTCGGGACTTTCGAATAGGGCTGGGTGAAATAACTACTGGTTTTAGATGGTTTTTCGGCAGGCTCAAGAAACTTGGCATCGCGAAATAATGCAGCGACACACGTCAAGAACAACTAAGCACATTTCCCAAAGTTCCTCATCACGGGAGAGCATCAAAAATTCTTTTGAAAGTTCTGTTTTTCGTGAGGGTTCCTTGGATCAGGGGTAACTCCCTTGTAGAGAATGTTGCAATTCTAAGCAATGACGGGGAGAACCGACGTTTTGGACCTTCAAAAAAGTATCGACCGATTCGCTTATCCATTAACAGGCTTGATCGTGTCTTGGGGAGCACCGGCTATGGACGCCGCAGAGTTAGCTCAGGACGTAGCTGTTGAGGGGCGTTTGTATCAAGCAAGAAAAATCTTGAGGCGTGGAATGGATGAATTAACTTCTTGGATCGAAGTAGCAAAGGCGGTACTGCAATGAACCAATTAAACAATGTGGATCTGATCGACGAAAACGAAATTCGAGCGGCACTTAAACCTTTACGCCCCAACATTGCTGCATTCAGTTTTGGTGTTCACAGACGGCTCGAAATGGCCGCGAATCGGTTGAACGATGTTCAGCGGCAATCTGTGAGCGACAATAGCAAGCCGCGACAGAGCGATTGGCTTCGGATCGCCGCTTCGTTTGCACCGATCCCCTTACTTTCGCGTAATTTCGACTCTAACATCGCACCAATCTCATTCACTGCGGTCTCGCTCGGAAAGAAGCTGGTCATTTTCTTAGCATTCCCCTTTCTTTGCTTTTTTATGATCGGATTGACGGCGCTTGGAATGTTGAGAATTCTCGCTGCCCAAAAGGGCCAAATTGCGTCCGATGTTGATACTGAACTGGCCCGCCGAGCGACCAGCCAATGGTGGATGAGGTACGGCGGGATCGCAGCCGTTGTATTCATCACAACATTGGTTGCTCCGTTCCTGGGTTGGACAACGCCGCTGATGATTGCGATCGTCTGTTCTGGTTTCGCTGCTGTTTATTTCGTTCGCGCATTGGCAAAAGAGAACTTGGTGGAACGCAGTTTGATTGGCGGTATGTGTGTCGCTGGTTTGGGCTTGCTAGGTCAATTGTCCCAAACGTTTTCAAGCCATTCCATTCAGGTTCTGGATCCAAATCTAGTTACCGGCGTTTTGTTCGCTGGCGCTTTCATGATTGCCTCATTCGTTCGGCCACTTACTTGGGACCGGCCAACTGACGACGATGGTTTAGGCAAATGGACTAGAATTGGTCTGATTTCGACTACGATAGGCTGAAGAGCGCCTTGTTGTTAACGGAACTGTGCAACAGGCTCGACCGGCACACTCCGTCGAAACAACGTACTGCGGATGTTCACCGCTGTCTATTAAGTCATCAGATTACCCAGCCGTCTCCATTTCGAAACGGTGGCGGGTTCTATATCACCCAGCAATCCCCAGATAGCGATCGTAGGGCTACTTTGGCGGCAATAAGTTTGATGGAAACTTATGGCGTGCCATCGGCGCTGGATCTACTATTGTTGCGATCCTACTTGCGACCGAATTTTCTCTACGATATTACGGCATTTGACTATGTCCCCAAGAAAGTCGCTTGGAATAAACTCAATCACCTTTCCGATGTACCGCCTCTGACGGCGATCGACTATCTGGGAACCGATTTGCCGCTTTGGCTTTCAATCCTTTTGGTTCTGCTTTTGAGCTACGCTACACTCAGTTCACCAGTTCGTCGATCGCATGCTCAGCGAGAAAATACGCGCGTACAGTAGCCGCGAAGCAGATGCTTGCCCAAGTAGGTTGGAATCCATTTTTTAGCCGATTCGAGCCTTGCTGAACGTTTCATCCGATTCACCCGAGGTGGCAATGGCTTTTTCTTTTTCGACTTGGCCATCTTACATCAGCTCGTAGAACGATTCTCGACCCAAGTGCTTGAGGTAGTACTGGCAAAGTTCATCGAGCGTGCCTTCGTGGTGAAGGCTGATCCAGTCTTCGATACCTCCTCGAAAGCAAAATCGTTTCGCCTCGAAAACTCGCTCCTTCTTTCTAATTAGTTTGAACCGAAAGGCTGGCGACATGGGGCTAGAGGACTGCATCACTTCGACAAACCTCGAGGTCAATCCGCCAAATTCGGTCGCCATCGATTTGAACTCATCCGGGCTAGCTGACTCGTAAATGACTATGGAGCGACCCTCGCAGACGACTCGTGTTTTTACGTTCTGGACCATCGCGTTGGCTGCAATTCCCGCCTCTACGCCCCACAATTTTGCCGGGGCGTTTTCTTATTGGCTGAGCAACGGATAGAATCGCATGAGTCCGGCGTACGCCACGGAACGAAACCAAGTCAAACAAAAATGAATTTAACAATGGGTTTAACCGTAATCCTCGTTGTCCTCACCTTCGGTGTTGGATTGGGAGCAGGCCTGACAGCGCTTTTGCTCATTCCAAGTCGTCGCCAGACATATCAGCAGCGGGCTAACGAACCACCAGTCGTTTCAAGTTCATCCAACCCGTATGAGCCATCGTACATTTCAGCCAACGTGGAGGAACGAAACTATCGAGCGGTCATACTCGTAGCATTGGGTATTGCGGGGATCGCCTTGGGTTGCATCCTGTTCATTTTCATGGCACGCTCTGTCACTTCGGTGAAAGTGTCGCCGGTGGCTTCTACGCCCGCTGCACCACCCGTACCGCCGCCAACATCGTCCACTGCATCCGAACCGCAATAGGAGAACCAACCATGAATACCCAGGCAATAAACCAACGAATTCTACGAGACGCCTTCCGCTCGATGGACGCCCACCGGGCACAGGAGATTCGGGAGGCGTTTGCGGTCGCTCGCGGACGAACTGGAAATTGCTGACGCGGAAGCAGGGGGAAGCAAATTGCGTTCCCACGTGACGTCACTGAAAACCTAGCGATCGGGAAGGATTGTTCCGTCCCCAGTATTCATTCTTGAGTGTCGAATCAGGTGGTATGGAGGACCGCTCTTGAGGGTACAGGTCGGCAGATCGCAGAACTAGTTCATTCTTACAACATCGACTCTTTGATGAAGGCATCTCGACTGGATTTGTGATGGTAGAGAATCGCTTGATCAAACTATTCTTTTACTGGCCTGCTGGATGACTTCGCGCAGCGCTTTGATGCTGATTGGTTTCGTAATGTGTCGATCGAATCCGGCCTGTTGGGCGAGTTCTCGGTCCGCGTCCTGGCCGTAGCCGGTCACGGCGACTAAGAACACGCCGGAAAATTCAGCGTTAACGCGGATCGCGCGGGCCACTGCGTAACCGTCGATGTCGGGTAGGCCAATATCGCATAGGATGATCTCGGGTCGAAATTGCCTGGCGGTCTCCAAAGCGGACGATCCGTCGGATGCTTCCGCGCTACTTGGCCAAGGAACTTGAGCAAATGTTTCATCGGCAATCGCAAAGCGCGTTGGTCGTCAACGATTAAGATGCGATGCGACTTCAACTTCACCGGTTCTAATGCCTTAGTTGACTCCGGCGCAGGCATTTGATCCATGCACAACGGCAGTTCCAATGTAAAGCAAGAACCGTGGCCCAAACCGTCGCTGGCAGCGGTGAGCTTGCCACCATGCAACTTCACCAGTCGCCGACTCAGGGCCATGCCCAGTCCCAATCCACCTCGGCTGCGGGCGATACTCGATTCGGCTTGACGAAATTCTTGAAACATCATCTTCAATGTCTTTGGTTCCATGCCGATGCCGGTATCTTGAACTCGGATCGTGGCCTGGTGTTGGTGAGATTCGTCCTCGCTCGTCGATGTACCCGTCACACTCTGGAGGTGACGAGCCGTGGGAGAGAAAAACACCAGCGGAGCGTTTCGTGAAGCTGATCGATAAAGTAACGCTTGAGTATTGTTTTTTCTCGTCGCCGAACGATTAGCAATCTATCCCAACAGTAGCGAAGCGGAATGGCGGATAGATTGTGCGTTGGACTGAGATGATTCTCGCAGCTACCTATGCAGATGCAATTGGTTTTTCGTCTTTAAGCACACTAGTTTAATTTTAATGCAGCAGGCGGGCATGAGGCAAGCGTTTTGGCCAGGGCTTAAATGTTGGCTGACATTAGTCGTGCCGTAATCCCTCCCGCAGCCAACATCACTGCCGTTCCAATCTCGATAGATTAGCGACGCAACATCTAAGTCTTAATGTGTTCGACGCGAGCCCGTGAAACGTACCAGGGCCAACTCAAATGCCCGGTTGCGGCTTCGTCGCGGTCACGAGACGGGCAGGCCAAGACCACCATCCTAGCCGACTGCAGGCGACGTGGTTCATGCCGAGTTTGGCAAGCTCTGCCTGGTATTGCCCAGTGCTCCGAACGTCGAGGATGAGCAGTCGGCCACCTGGACGCAGCACCCGGACAGCTTCGCTGATTGCTTTGTCCCGACCAGCACGCCCGCTGATGTTGTGGATTGCCAGACTGGAGACGATCACATCAAAACTATTGTCCTCAAAAGGGGAGCGCCGTCATGTTGCCTGTGTGCAATTCGACGCGTTCCGCCACTCCCTCGGCGACGGCGTTGCGCTGGGTCGCCTCGACCGAATTGCCGGACTGATCGACCGATCGCCACAGATCCACGCCCATGGCCCGGCCCGTGATCAGGTGCTGCGCGGCAACCAGGAGCACAGCGCCCCGGCCGCATCCGAGGTCGAGGATGCGCTCATCGCCCCGCAGCCTCAACCGATCGAGCAGTTCGGCCCAGAGCACGAACTTGCCTCGAAGTGTGCCGTGGAGGTAGAAAGCCTCGCAGGCAAAAATGAAACAGAGAGCCCCCCAGAACATTCCCTTGCCGGTGACGATTGCCAGGACCAGGTAGTGGACGGCCAGGCCGGCAAGAAAAGCCGGCGCGATAGGGGCATCAATCCCGTACGAACCACGCCGTCGAAAAGTCACGCGCTCGGCCATACGGTCACTCCCTGCTGCCATCGCGCAGCGGTCCCATTTGCCAGGTCCGTCGATCGACGGCGGTAACCCAAGTACTTTGGAGCATTCGATCACTTTGGGATGGATCTCGTTGGTTTCCGGCATATAGCGTCCATCGAGGGAATATCTCTGGTCACAACTTCGTCAAGTGTTTTTACATTTCCACTGAACCAAAGAACGCTGAAGCTGTTCTTGTAACTGACGTTTCGCCAACCCTTTTTATCGGACACCGTCCATGGATTAAGCAAGAGCACTATCGCAGCAACCCTCGATCCATACAGAACCAATATCGGCTTGAGCCCGACGCTTCAGCGGCCAACGTTGGTGCTGAACCGTAACTGGCAGCCGATCAATGTGGCGACGGTTGCGCGTGCCTTGATCATGCTATGGAACGATTCGGCCAAGATCGTCGACCCGATCGATTATCCAGATCGCCGCCACGATGAATAGCAACGAATCGTGGATCTCGATTGCCTAGTATGGTTTTAATTGGGAATCTCACTTTGTGGCAAAACCCCCTTGCCAACGGTTGTTTTAGATTTCGTAGGGACTTATGTACATCTCCCGAGTCGAAAAACCAAGTCTCTACTCAAAAATGGCAGTAACGGCTGGATTCACGGGTAGCAAAATGCTACCATTGAACAAGAGGAGTTCCTAATGGGTCAACCAGTCAAACTTTCGGACGAACTAGTCGACGATGCGCGAGCGGTCGTGCCGTTCTCCCAGCGGAGTATCGCCGGCCAGATCGAATTCTGGGCAGGGCTCGGAAAATCGATCGAGCCGCTGCTTCGTGGAGATCGGGCTCTTTCGTTACAGATGGCCGGAGGAGAGCGTCCGCTATCGCAACTCTTATTGGAAGTCGAAACTGCCAAAGGTCGCAAACGGCTGGAATCCACTCTGACCAAGCGTCCCTATCCGCACTACAAGCCGGTGCCTGGCCATCCAGACCTGATCTGCCGCATCGAGCAAGACGGGAGAGAAACAGTTGGTCGCCTTGTTGGTCGTGAGTTCCATGAGGTTCACCGTTGAGCCTGCCGTTTGAGTTTCTCGACAGACGTCCGATCGTCCTTGCGCTGGCTGGTTCGAATGGTGTAGTGTTGCACATCCTGCCGGATCGGTGGGTGTCATTGTTCGATCGCCAATCGACAGAACGCATTCCTATCGCGTGAAGTTTAACGATGGGTTCGAAGCTGCCGTTCACCACGATCAGTTGATTGGCTGTCCGAATTCAAACGCGATCATATCCGAGGCAGCGCCGAATCGTCGATGATCGCTCTAAATGAGCGTGTCATATACCGCTGTGTGATCGGTTCCCGTGCCTACGGATTGG
>JANLQO010000582.1:0-14094 GCA_031367855.1 Planctomycetia bacterium
CAATAACAAAAATCCAGGCGGCTTAAGCTAGAATCCACCTCCCAGCCCGTGAACGGTTACGTGGCCTTCCTCCACCAGAGCGATCGCAACACGATCTGCTCGCGGGAAAATCTCCAAAAGTATGCTGACTGCTCGCGTGAGCACTTCTTCAATCTGCAATACATCTCGGAGCGACAGCGCAAGTCTTACCAAGGAAAAAAGTTGATTATTTTCGCCGGTGAGTGATTTCGAAAGGCTTGATAATGAGAGCGACTGCGAATGTTCATGGTGTTCAGCGACCTGAATATCAACTATGGAACATGAACCCGAATCGGCGTCGGGTGTGCGAGGATCGAATACCCTAAATTCGGTATCGCAAACCTTAAAACGATCGCGATCGCGAAGACTGAGCCAACCCGCTCCATCGATCGACCTGTCATTTAGCGTCGTCCCGTTATGACTATCTGCATCGCGTATTTGTACAATGTTCCCTGCTACACTGATTTCAACGTGAATCTTACTCACCGAGTCGGATGACAACACGATGTCACATTTCTTATGGCGTCCGATCCTGGTTACGCCTTCTGTTAGTGGGTAATCTTCGCCTAAACATCGAGACTTCAGGTACATGACAAAATTATTCACTCGCTGGGTAACCCAAGTATATCGACCACCGTTTTAGTTGATCTGCTTGCCCACTGTTGGCGGCTTGGCTAGATCGGCGAGGTCGGGGAGAAACCCTATTATGCCTCGCATTTGAAGTCGATGGTGCTGGATTGAAGTCTCAGATCGAGGATTTTTCGGTGCAAATTACGTATGACTTGTGCCAGGCTCAAACTTCTGTCAGTTTGGATGCTTGAACTTCATCGAGCTGTTCCCAATTGCCATTTTCGGAAAAGCGATACATCTTTCCACCTTCGATCGCAATCAAGTGCAACCAACTACCCGTCAGCAAGTTCGAGACCATTTCGTGCTTCGTTATGATTCGGTCGATCATTTCGCGAGGAGCAGCAATCACAACTTGCAATCGCATTGGTAAGTGTTGAAAGGAGTTGCCTGTATGCAACGATTGCCAAGGCAATCCCGTCATCAAGTCACCTCCGTTGCCAGACAGGACGCCAAAACGTCCCACAATGTTGTGGACTGTCTTGTTGCCGCTACCGAAGTGTTGATTATCCACGGCGGAAGCGTAGTATTGCATGTTGATCCAGTTCGCGACGATCATCGGCGCGGTCATGATCGTTTCCAACACCTTGCCTTCTTTGTCGCGCGTGTAGTCGTAACTATGCAAGAACGAACGCGCGTCGAGGTTTGCGTTCTTGGTCAATGATCTAGGTGCCACGATGAAGGCTGCGTTGCCCGCTAGTCCCCATTCCGGTCGCACTTCGGACCAATCGCTCGCGCGCTTGAGTAAATCGTTCAGGGTTTTGCTGGCAACGATCGGCAACCTTTCAGATTGCGTTTGCTTCGTCGCCATAGCGCAGCCACTGATTAATTCTTGCAGGTTTGAGCGTTGTGCAGTAGGAAGTTTTTCGACATCGAATAACTCGATCGTGTCTGTTGTGGTGTTGTGGAGCGCGCCGAGGAAATGAGTATTCGTGGGGATTTCAATCCCGCGTTCCATCAACGCTTGACGAATATGGGGCTGATTCAAGAGTAGTGCCGCGAAGCGAGCGTTTGGTTCGCCAGAATGACCGCCGCAAGCACCACAGTCTAAACCAGCCGCGAGCGGATTGTTTTCCGTTTGGCACCCATGACCACAGAACACGACCAATGCGGCAAAGTCCTTGATGAGACCGAGGTTTCGCAGCATTCCCTCAGCCATGTCGGCTTGATGTGATGCCGTGATGCCTTGCTGATTCAAACCGCGTAGGGTCGGACCTAGTTTTTGGAGATCATCGTTGGATGTTCGATCCACCTTCGCTTCGGCCGTCGGCGACTTGTAACCCAAGGCACGTTGGAGAAGCTTCAGGCCATAGAACAGGCCCGTTGTTTCAACAAATGAAAAGCAACCGACAGCCGATGTTTGAAAACTCTTCCAAAGGGACAGCCACGACGAGTTTTGCTGCCGCTTGCTGACTGCCGCTGCTTCCTGAGGTGAGTCGCTTTCTTGGAACCCTTCGAGCAACTTGAATTGTGGCTTCAGCAATACCGGCAGTTGCAACCTGCCCGATGAGCTGCCTAGCGTTACATATTCGAATGCCATTCCGAAGAAGCCCGCGAAGCCGAGCGTTTCAATATCGCGGGACTGCGACTCCAGGTGGCGACGAATTCGTTCCGATCGCACATCGATGCAGAATACCATTTGAGCGAGTTTTTGAACCGCCTTGACTGGCAGTTGCCCTTCACATGCAATCGAAAATGATCGAAGCAAACAATTGCGGTACCCAATTTCGCTGGCTCGAAGTAAGGCGTAGCGTATTGCGGAATCATCGCCGGGCGCCGTCCACTGCGATTTCAATGAAATCGCATCATTGTGAACGAGCGAAGTCCATTTCAGTCGTAACAATTTCGCTTGGGCGAGTGCTCCATCATAGGCCAATCGAATCGCCAGCAAGCCGGTGAGATCATTGCTCTCCATGCCTACGTCGTCGGTCCAATGGGTTTGAAATTTAGCCCACGCACTCCAACCCGGAATGGAAAACGCTTGGCAAAGCAAGAACTTGGACCAGAAATTTACCGGGACCTCCAACTGCTTTAGCACTTGTACAATAGCGG
The DNA here is from genome assembly GCA_031367855.1 of Planctomycetia bacterium. GTDB lineage: Bacteria > Planctomycetota > Planctomycetia > Pirellulales > Pirellulaceae > Aureliella. The sequence goes on from JANLQO010000582.1 coordinate 2,698, forward strand.
CTACGGGCGTGGTGGGTAAGCCAGTGACATACTCGCGAAACCCGCTCAGACCGATAATTTCAAGGTTGCGGTCGTACTCGGCAACCGTTCGCCAAGCTTGATAAAGCGTCAAGTCCCGGTAAGGACTGGACCACGTTGATTGGCCTTGATCGTAGTGTGCCGCACAGTGTTTCGAGACCTCTTCGACGATTGCTTCTGTCCAATTGATATCTGTGGTCTCAGTAGCGTATTCTGCAATCGTGCGGATGGGACGATTAGGGTTCGCAGTGGCCGCGGGCCGATCCAGTGTAACGCCAACAGGACCCATTGTCCTCAAGTTCTCTACAATTTGGGATGCAGTTAGGCTCAGCGGAATCCCATCCGCCGAAAGATTCTCGATGGCCGATTCGATGTCCGACACCGAGAAGCGACCCTTATGAAACTCCGCCGCGTAATGCTCGATCGGCATGAGTGATTCGCAATCGGAAAAGACTCTCATGAACGCGCGAGCATCTAAAAACGAACGATCCGAGATGCCTGCGTAGGGATTGACCGCCACGTAATCTTGCAGCGGCCACACCGGCGCAATCACTTCAGTTGCTTCGCCAATGATCTCATCGATCAGCTCGGACAAAAGTCGAGTCTCGTTGAGCGGTAGAATATGTGCATTGTTAACCGGAACTTGTATGGTTGACATTACAGCGACTCCTTGGGAAGTGGCTTGAGACTGACGGATGAAACAAAACCCGCGAAACGAATGGCTATGGGTTCGAACACGCGGCGTATGGCGTGCTCCATATAAAACCCATTGGATGCGTGGATCTGCCACTTATTCAGGGCCGGCGGTACGCGACCACTTGCCAAAACAAGGTTAAGAGCGAACATGCCTAAAAAGCCTGCTAGGACAACTGCCGCGACGAGCCACGCCAGTTTCGGCACACTGGAGTCGGGTAAATTCGCTACCACGATCTTGTCGACTGCGAAGTAGCTGGCGGAATAAACGACACACAATCCGCCTGCGATCAACATCGCTCGAATCAAGAGTGTTTGGTTACCAGTGCGCATCACCTGTCCAATCCAATGAGTTAGCGCCAAGCACAACACACCAACCAGCAGCAATCCGCCGGTTTTCGTGATTGGATCAATTCCAAACATCGTCAGTGAGACACCTAAAAGCGCGGCTAGGATGGAGCCCACTATCGCGAGCTTGACCGCAGTAACTGAATGATTGGCTGGTGGCGAAACTGAGGTGGCGAAACGCTCGGCAATCACACCACCGCTGCTCAAGAATGCGTGTGCTTTGTATAGCGAGTGCGCAAGAATATGCAGCATCGCGGCTGAGTACGCGCCGAGACCGCATTGCAACAACATAAATCCCATCTGAGCGATGGTCGAATAGGCAAGCGACTTCTTGATGCTCGTTTGAGTCAACATTACCACGGCTGCGAAACAGGTTGTGAAGCCGCCGAAGATCGCCAGCGTAGTGAGCGCCCAGGGTGTCAGCGCCACCAGTGGACTGGTTCGAATAATCAAGTATCCACCCGCATTGACAATCCCCGCATGCATCAGCGCCGACACGGGTGTTGGAGTCTCCATCGTTTGTGGCAACCAAGTGTGAAATGGAAACTGGGCGGACTTGGTTACCGCACCAGCAATCAACAGAAATCCCGCCGCGTGTATTGCGGGCGTTATATTGGCCAGCGCCCCAGCAGCCGCGAACAACTCGGCAAAGTCGAGGGTATTGAATTCGTTAGAGGTAATCACCATCGACCCAATAAGCGCCGCGTCCCCGATACGACTGATCGTAAACTTCGTCCAAGCTGCGCGCTTGGCCGACGGTCTATGGCCATAGTGCAACAACAATTGATGCAGTCCCAGGCTGGTCATAATCCAAGCCACAACAAACATCAGCAAGTTGCCGGAGATCACCGTCAGCAAGACTGAACCGATGGTGAAGGCTGTCCAACGAAAGTAGCGACCTTGCGTTGCTTCTCCATCGAGGTAGCGTATCGAGTAGCAACAGATCACCCAGCCTACAAAGCTGACGAGAGCGAACATCAAGCTCGCAGCACCGTCGTAGTAAACAGTCACTTCCAGTGGCGAAACAATGCGAATAAGGACTGAATGAATCGTCTGCATCCAGCCTGCGAGGAGGGCTATTGCGAAACAGCCAGCGACAACCCATTGCAAGCCAGCGACGGCAGTTACAAGTTGCCGAAACTTAACCACATGGGCATTTGCCCACGAATTGGGAAGACAGACCGACGCAACCAAAATCGAAGCGGGCAAGATCAAAAAGAAGGAATGAGCATCACGCATAGCATAGAACTCCAGTTAGTGATTGGCGATACATGAATCGTAATACGTGAATGCAATGTCGTCAATTGCACTTCGTCTAAATTCAGAGCCTTTCTTGAAGACTATCCATCAAGAACGCTAAGAATCGCGGAAAAAACGGCGGTTTTGACACGCTAAATTTTTCGCGAATTTACTTTCGTGAATTACGCGATATACTTCGAAACGGAAGTCAAGTTTTAATCGCGAGCGGAACGAATGTAGTAAGAAGCTTGCTTAACCCGTCAGGAGGGGCCGCCAAAATGCCGAAAACCAACGCTGCAATTACCCCCGACAGCGCAATCGTTACGTCGGCTAAGGAATCAGCCACCAATCGCTGGACATTCCTCTCCAACCACGCTCATGTGCTGATTGCCTTGTACGCAGATCCGGACTTAGTCCTACGCGAGGTCGCCTTGAAGGTTGGTATCACCGAGCGCGGCGTTCAACGAATCGTGCAAGACCTGGAAGATGAAGGCTACATCCGCCGCGAGAGGGTGGGCCGCAAGAACCATTACGAAGTGATCATCCAACATCCGTTACGCCACCCCTTGGAAGCACACCGCAATATCGGCGATCTCTTGAATCTAGTGACGCAGTAGGCCGGCGGGTGAACCGCGCTACGCACGTGCTGCATTCTCGATCTTTTCGCCAACGGCGTAGATTTCTTCAGCGTCGACGAAAAGGTCGTTGCGCGTGAAGAGAGAGAGAATAGACTCGCGATGGATTTGCATTTTTAGTCCGCCAACGCCAATCGCACCGTAGTCGAAACGTGCGCCGCGCGCGATGGCTTTGTCCGTGATGACTATGCCCTCGATGCCCGCAGGTGGGACAGCATTGAGATCGATGGCAACTTTGGCTAGGCTGGCGTGGGCTAACTGGTCCGCTGAAAGCAGCGTAGCGCCGGCCGCTCCGCAACTGAAAATGACGGTGGTTCGAGCGAGAGCCAGTTTGAATTCGTCGTTGTCGGCCAAACCGATCGCTGATAGCTGGCCATCCGTTTGTGCGCCGATGCGGTTGCGAAGGGATTGACATGCAGCTTCGGCACGTAGAGGCTCACGCGAGGTTAGGATGACTTGTGAATTCTTACGCAATAACAACCGAGCGACGCGCATGCCGACAGGACCGGTGCCGCCAAGTACGAGCGCCGTGGTGGCTGAGAGATCAACATGCCGGGCAGCGCATAGGACCGCAGCGGCGGCGGTAGTGTTTGCGCCATTGCCATCGACCATCACGGACACTCGCAACGGTCCAAAGAAGGCTTGTTTGACTTCTTCGCCGATCGAATCACTGAGCGCAGCGTTTGAGCCGCCGATAAAGACTGCTGTGTTTTTTAGGTCTTTGGGACCGCGCGTGAACATGGCACCATGCACCAGTGCGCGTACGTTCGTAGGTTCCATGTTGGCATATTGCAACAATTGATCGACGCTTGAATCCACTGCGACAACTGCGTCAAAGACGCTTGCGTGCGAATCAGAATCTAGTTGGATGAGAATCCGTGGATGTGTCATGAACGGCCTCGATGCTCTAAGGGTTATGAAAAAAGGTCACAAACTGAGCAGCTTGTGACCTTGTGTGAAGTTAGCCACATGGCTTAAACGCAAGCGAGCAGCGTATGCCACATGGTTATCGATCCAAGCCTGTGGGCTAGGCGAAACCTTTGAATGGGTGAGCGGATGCGTCTTTCTTGGACAGCATTTCTTGAGCGCTGGGAGTGCTCTTCATGGCGGCAGCGATGGCTTGCATGGTCGCTTCGTAGTTGTATTTGTAGATCTTCGCGTTGTCTTCAGCGGCTGGGTGAATGAACACGCCACATACAATAACGAGGTCTTCCGCTTGGTCGGCTTTGATAACGCCTGCACCGACAGAATCTGCGACAGCTTTGGCAACGGCGAATTGAGCCGGTCCGAACATTTGCACTGCTTGCTTCATGCCTTTGATCGTGACTTTGGTGATCATCACCGTTGATGGCTTGACGGCCAAGTTGGGTTCGAGAACAGCCAGCAGATTGCTGTGACCAGCGCTCTGAGTGGACAACGCGTTTGCAAACGCGGAGCCAACTGGGCCTGTCTTGCTACCGATCATTAGGTCGATGTGAGCGATTTCGTTACCGTCACCAACTAAAGCTTCACCTACGTACAGCGACATGGGGTACATTCCTTCTCAAGGGGTCACAGATCTTGATCAGCCACCGGTTGGCGGCTGTTATTTCATTTGGGGCGTGTCGTCAGTATTTCCGCGAGCTCATTCGACGACTTCTTGCAGCCATTCTTCCGCGGACCCAGAAGTTAAGCCAGCGCATGTAGCTTTGCAAGCGGTCGGCGGTCCGAGATTATCGAACTGGGAGGGGAATGGGATGGGAGTCGGCGCGTCCGAGCCGGTGCTACCGATTTTGCTGATAAATCGGGAATTTGGCTTTCCTTGCCAATGTTCAGCTGCCAGCTTTCCGATGCTGGTTACTGAGAGAAAGCCAGAACTTTTTCGCGAGTTGGACGAATTTATCGATTTGGCGGCTCGGAAAACTAGAAAATCGCTTTGAAATAGGGGCAAAATCGACTACCATAAAAAGGTGCTTGTCGACGGAATTGGTTTGCGTGCATCCCTTGGGATGTAGGGTGCGTAATTTAGAGGCTTGCGCTCCCAGGTAATTGCAACGCATTCTGTAGGCTGGACGTTGATTATTTCGGAACAGGGGTTGAGAAATATTTGTAGAGGAATGTTATGAAAAATCACTTCTTACTATCGCTGAGTTTTCTCACCATGTTGGCTTGCACACTGGCGTTGCCTGTGCGTGCCAATGAAACTGGTAAGAAAGACAAGAATGCCGAACCAATCGAAGCGGTCGAAATGTTCGAGGCCATCAAGGATGGGAAAATCGAAGTCCAGTTGATCCCCAAGGATGCAACTCAAGCTTCCGTGGTGATCCGCAATAAAGGCGACAAACCGCTCAACATCAAACTGCCTTCGACCTTCGGTGCCGTTTCGGTGCTTGGTCAAATGGGCATGGGCGGAATGGGTGGCATGGGTGGCGGCGGTATGGGTGGCATGGGCGGCGGCGGCATGGGTGGCATGGGCGGCGGCGGCATGGGAGGTATGGGCGGCGGCCAAGGAATGGGCGGTGGCATGGGTGGTGGCATGGGCGGCGGCATGGGCGGCGGCATGGGTGGCATGGGCGGCGGCATGGGCGGTATGGGCGGTGGCATGGGTGGTATGGGTGGTGGTGGCATGGGCGGAATGTTCCGTGTCAATCCTGACCGACCTGGCAAGCTCAAAGTGCCTTGCGTCTGCCTCGAACATGGCAAGCAAGACCCTAATCCACGCATGAAGTACAAAATCGTTCCGCTTGAGGAAGTCAATGCGGACCCACGTGTACGCGATCTTTGCTCAGTTCTCGGGCAAGGCAAAGTTCCCCAGAACACAGCTCAGGCGGCCGCTTGGCACATCGCCAATCGCATGTCGTGGGATGAATTGGCTCACAAGAACCGTATCGAATCGCAATACATCGGTAACATAAAGTTCTTCGACCCGATTGAATTGCAAACCGCGTTTCAATTGACAGGTTTAATTAATCAAGAAGAACAAATGCGTAAAGCGACCGAGAAGGCCTCGCCTGGTTACTCGACCAGCACAAGCGCCGAAAGCACTGCGACCTCAACAGAGCCTAACAAGGGTTAACCCTGAGCGCAGATTGGCAACTCCGCTAGTTTTAAAACGGGCGTCTTACGACGCCCGTTTCTTATTTGTAGTCTCGCAACTCTCAATGCTCCACAATCGCAGCTTCTCTGCTGCGACGGCGTGTTATGGGATCAGATCGATCACGATCGTTGTTTCGCATTGCGTAGGATCAGGGTTCCAGTGCCCGTAGATCTCCAAATTTGGGAATCTCGGCTGCTCGTTGCGTTGCGCGAGCTGAACAAATAGTTGCGGCCAGATCTGGGGTAATAACGCATAGGGACCCACGTGCACATACTTAGCGTATCGTTCAAGCGATACCTCTATTTTTTCGAGCGTCCCCACCTCTGAAACTGGAGCAACCAATTCAACTCCGGTGAAGATCATTGAGTTCGGCAGATATACCCAGTGATTGATTCCCTTGTTGGCAATTCGACGAGCCTGCACTTCTTTCCACATGCTATCCATCAACCGCTTGCCCGATGCCGCTACATTTCCGGCTTCGATCGCCCCGCCGTAACCAAACAAGGTAAGTCGCAATGGTTCGGTAGAGATTTCCAGATTCATGCTTTTGACCTCTTCTCGCCGGCAAGCGAGCCTCCAAGGAAAGCCATCGGAATGTATGCTAATAAAAGATCGGTTGCGACGAACCACAGTGGACCGCCGCAATTGAGGATCATCGCCACGCCGCCGAGCAGAAAAACGAGGCCCACTCCAATCGCAAGCTTCATCGGGTGGCTAGCGGCGAGCTTGGCAGCGACGAAGGCACCGGTGAACGATCCGAGTGCGTGAGCCAGGAGCGGAAAAACGAAATTCACCGGCGCAAGCAACTTCATGCTCTCGCGGAGGGCTTCCATGGTCGAAACATCAGTGCCCTCGGGAAGAGGAATAACTGACATGCCAAGGGTGACCAAGCCAAGATTGACCACGCTGCCAATGACAAAACCTACAATGGCAGCCACAATGTTTCGTGCGATAGGATTCATGCTCAAATTGTTTCCTTCTAAGCCCGGATTGTTCATGGCGCGTAGCTACGTTCGCCAGAACGTGGTGAACTTCTTTGAGTTACAGCCACTGCCTCAAACCCAGTAACAGTTCCTTCGGTCGTCCACGAATTGCTACAATAATCCATTTCCTGGGTCCGCGGTTTACGATGCACGGTTTGGGTTAGCATTTTGGCTAGATCTGCACTTATGCTTTTAATGCTTTCAGCGGCTTGCATCGCGATCGGGCCGCAGGTTGAGCACGCGCCTGAGTCAGATTTGGATTCAGCGACCTTTGATCCAGATAGGTTTACGTTCGTGCGCATTATGTACGACAGTTCTGGCGGAAATGGGGAGGCTTGGTATTACGGCGATCGCGGCTGGATACCTCGTTGGGCGACTGATCATCCCGACGGCGCGAAGAACTTGACCTGGCGTCTCAATCAACTGACAACGATCAAAGCGAACGATGGAACTCTGTTGCTGCGACTGACGGATTCAAGACTTTTTGATTTTCCGTTCATCTTTATGAGCGACCCGGGCTGGCAGGAACTCCGGCGGGAGGAACGTCTGGCACTTAGGCGCTACTTGGAAAAAGGCGGATTCCTGTGGGTGGATGATTTTTGGGGGCAGGCCGAGTGGGACAACTTGGCTCGGAATACACTTGCGGAATCGCCGGGTTGGAAGTGGATCGACTTGCCCAGCGATCATCCCATTTTGTCGACGGTCTATCCAATGAAAGGCTGTCCGCAGGTCACCGCATATCAGTTCTATACTCGGAACGGTGTGACCTACGATCCGCCAGGGCTTCATAAGTGGCCGCATGGTGGAGTAGCTGATATGGCGCAAGTCCACTTCCGTGGCTTGATCGATCCAGGTGGTCGTTTGGCAGGCGTGGCGACGCATAACACTGATATCGCGGATGGCTGGGAGCGGGAAGGCGAAAACGAGGAGTTTTTTCAGCGATTTTCGATCAATGCTTATGCGCTGGCGATCAACGTAATAACCTACGCGATGTCGCATTGATAAGGCGTGAAGTACCCACGGTGGCGGCAGACAGGTATACTTAGCATCGAGCGCACGACTACCGTCGGTTCTCAATCGTGGCATGGGCTTCCCGCGGGTTTAATTTACGCCCCCAGGCTGGACCTTTGCCACTTATTTCCCGCACGATGCTTGATCGCTTTCGAACGAGCGATTGAAGCGGGGTGTTTGCAACGGAGGATGAGCTGTGGGCGACTGGATTGAAGTTGGCATTAAGGCACCAGACTTTGCCTTGAAGACGGATCAAGGCAAACAAATTAAACTGGGTGATTATCTGGGAAAGCCAGTAGTACTCTATTTTTATCCCAAGGATGATACTCCGGGCTGCACAAAGCAAGCGTGTGCGTTTCGCGATCGCAAGGCCGAGTTGGCTGCTTTGGGAACCGTTGTGTTAGGCGTAAGCGCTGACTCCGTAGAGTCGCACGTGAAGTTCCGTGATAAGTTTGAACTGAATTTTCCGTTGCTGGCCGACACTGAGCATAAAGTGGCCGAAGAGTATGGTGCCTGGCGCGAGAAAAACATGTACGGCAAGAAGTCGATGGGAATTCAACGCAGTACTTTCTTGATCGATCTATTGGGAAACGTGGCTAAAGTATGGAAGCGGGTACAAGTGGAAGGTCACGATAACCAAGTGCTACAAGCGGTTCGAGAACTAGTCAACGAATGAGGAAACTATGAAGTTGCGAATCGGAGTTTGCGTGGTATGGTTTGCGTGTTTGTGCTCGTTGGCTGCAGCGGACGATTGGCCGCAGTGGATGGGTCCACAGCGGGATGATATCTATCGCGAAACGGGGGTTGTTAAGTCGATTCCCGATGGCGGTCTGCCAGTACTGTGGCGCGCGACGATTCATGGTGGCTACGCGGGGCCGGCGGTTTCCGGGGGACGCGTGTTTGTAACTGATTTTCAACCCACGAGTGGCAAAAGTACGAATGATTCAGGGACTCGTGACAGAGTTCAAGGAATAGAACGCTTGGTCTGTCTTGACGAAGCGACAGGTACAGAAATTTGGAATGCGCCTTACGATTGCACCTATCAAATTTCGTATGCCAATGGTCCTCGGGCAACTCCCACCGTCGATGGACAGGTTGTTTATAGCTTAGGTGCCGAAGGTGATCTGCTGTGCCTAGAAGTGACTACTGGCAAAGTAGTTTGGAAAAAACAGCTTTCGGAAACTTATAAGACTCAAGCTCCGACTTGGGGTTACGCAGCCCATCCGTTGATTTATGGAGACTTGTTGATCACGTTGGCGGGCGGCGAGGGAAGTGTGGCGGTTGCGCTCGACAAGAAGACGGGCGAAGAACGTTGGCGAGCGCTTACTGCTAGCGAGATCGGTTACTGCCCGCCATCGATATTAAAGCTGGGCGGCAAGGATAACTTGATGATATGGGATGCCGATAACCTCAACGCACTCGAACCGTTGACTGGCAAAGTAGTCTGGTCGAAGGCGCTGAAACCCAGGTATGGTATGTCAATCGCCGCACCAAGGCTCTCCAGCAATCTGTTATTCGCCAGTGGAATCGGCGAAGTCAGCGGAGTATTTCCCATCGATCAGCGCGGACTCCCGGGCGATTCGCTGTGGGCGGGCAAGCCGAAGGTTGGCGTATATTGTGCGAACAGCACTCCGATGTTGGATGGCGACTTCGTTTACGGCAGCGATTGTGGCAGCGGGATGATGATCGCTGCGAACTTACGCGACGGTAGCAGATTGTGGGAGACTTTTAAACCGACTACTGGGGGCGACAGGCGTGCGTCTCATGGGACGGTATTCATAATGAAACATGAAGATCGTTACATCTTGTATTCAGAAACCGGCGATTTGGTGTTCGCAAAGCTGACCCCACAAGCGTACGAAGAACAGTCTCGCATGCATGTGCTCGACCCGACCAGCGAATGTTTTGGGCGATCGGTTGTTTGGAGTCATCCTGCGTTGGCCAACCGCAAGTTGTTTGCGCGGAATGATCGCGAAATCGTATGTGTCGATTTGTCTGCGAGGAACTAAGGATGTTATTAGGGTTTGAGTGCGACCAAGACCAAACCGGTTGGCTGGCCGGACTTGCAGTTTGGACGACGGGCGCTGCGGCAGGTTGTCTGCTTGCGGTGGCTGAGGTTGAACCAGCGCTTTTGCATTGGCAAGTGCTCGCGCTGGCGGTGGCTGTTTCTTTAGTCTCGTTGGGTTTGAGTTTGCCAGCGTTGTTGTCACACTGTTCCAAGCGAATTTGGCTGGTGCATGCGGTTTGGATGCTGGCGGTTTTCGCGCAGATCAACTGGGCTGGCTTTCTTGCGGCGCGCTCGGCTAACGGGACGATCGCGGCCGAAGCCATGTTGATTTGCCTAGGACCAGAGGTCTGGTTGTTAATCGTGTTTATTGCACGAGGCCAATTGCCATGGCTGCAGCAACTTTTTACTGGTAACTCGATTGGAATTTCCGCTGATACCGAAGAATCGAAGGCTGTGAATGGTCTCTTGGCTCAATCAGATTGGGAGACTCACCATGGCCAGCAGCCACTTGAGATTTACCGGGAGGGCAGAACTCCCACCGAGCCCAGTCTAAGTTCGGCAGACGCCTCACCCTCCCTTGGCAACACACGGCCCAGTGACAAAGTTGAGAAACAGGACGACATTCGTCGCGAGTTCGTGGATGGTGTCGATGAAAATGGAATGCGTTATTTGTCTGGCTCGGTTCGGTTGCCGTTTGAGGCATCACAGCGTAAAGCAGGGTTTGTACTCAGTTTTTGTCCGGCATTCGAGGGAACGGCGATCGTTGAGCTGGAATGCGATTCCGAGGATGTAACGGCCAAGGTCGAGCATGCAACCGAAATTGGGGCTCGCATTACGGTCCGGCGCGCGACCGTCGGGCAGTCGGCGATGGCAACGGTTGATTGGTACGCATCAGCCACGTCGCATTCGCCTGAGCATCAGCCTGTGAATTTGCCGTGACATTGGGTTTGCCCGATCGAGAGATTTATCAAACCGCCAAGTGACCCCGGCGGGACAACTCTCATGCACTGCAGCCCAATCTATCGCCAAGTTCTTACCATACTGCATACATCAAGGGCAACGGATCGACCGAAATTCAAAATATGCGGAGTTTTCAGAGATTAAGCCCACGTATGTCTGCCAATTTTTTAAGCAAACCGCTGCTCTAGCGAATTGACGCACTCTGCGAACGGACGTAGTATCAGCACTTGTCACGCAGCGATAATTCGGTTTGCACGGGATTTCGCCGCAAAGAGTGACTTGTTCCAACGATATCGGACGGGAGTATTGGATTGACCGCTACACCTTCGCGCAGTGGTGTTTTTCAAGTTGCGACGGACAAACGCTTGGAAGCCTTCAGCGAGAGCATCAGCTTCGATCATCGGCTATACTCCCACGACATTCGCG
>JANLQO010000590.1:0-18291 GCA_031367855.1 Planctomycetia bacterium
TTTGAGTTACAGCCACCTTCTGGCGAACGTAGCTACGACAGTCTGTTTTTTCAAGTTTCGACGTAACTCGTCGCGTGATATTCGTTTACGTAAAATATTGATCAGGACTATGAATAATCCGGGTTAGGATCGCGGTCTCAAAACGCCTCAACGAGGAAGTTTGAGCCGCAAGCATACGCCAGTACTGGAAATAGCCCGAGAAGGCTGAAAAACCCTAAATGGGAGTAAGACGATGAATCGACGATTGATGTTGCAGCGCGCGGGTTGCGGCCTAGGTATGTTGGGCTTAGCAAGCTTGCTAAGTGACGAAGGAATGCTGGGAACAGGCGCATGGGCTGCCGATTCTCTCGGATCGCGAGCGCTCAATCCGCTTGCGCCTCAGCCCAGTCACTTTCCTGCCCGAGCCAAGCATGTTATTTGGATTTTTGTCAATGGCGGCCCGAGTCAGGTGGATACCTGGGACTACAAACCAGGTCTCGCCAAATGGGACGGCAAAACCATGCGCGAGTTCGCGCCCGAGTTTTCTGATACCACGGGCTTCTTCAAGAACTCCATCGGTAATTTGATGAAGTCGCCGTTTGAGTTCACGCCCCGCGGCCAGTGCGGCAAGATGGTTTCTTCGATCTTTCCGCATCTCGGCGAACATGTCGACAAGATGGCGTTCATCCATTCCGGTTTCACCGAATCGAATAACCATTCGCCGGCCTTGTTTGCCATGAATACCGGGATGGCGCGTATGGGTTTTCCGTGTGTGGGGTCGTGGGTCACTTACGGACTCGGCAGTGAAAGTAGCGACCTACCGGGCTTTGTCGTCATGAGCGATCCGAAAGGCCGCGGGTTGCCCAAAGGACACGCGGCGAACTGGAGCGCGGGTTATTTGCCTGGAGTTTATCAGGGAACACATCTGCGGCCGACCGGCGATCCGATCGACAATTTGAGGTTGCCAGCCCAGATGACAGCAGCCACGCAGCGCGGACAACTTGATTTACTGAAGCAGTTGAATCTGTTGCATCGTGAACAGCATGCAGCCGAAGCGGACTTGGCGGCCCGTATTGAGAGCTTCGAACTGGCCTATCGCATGCAAACGGCCGCGCCGCAGGTGCTAGACATGACTCTTGAATCTAAACCGATGCTCGACCTGTACGGAGTTGATGATCCAAAGTGTGATCACTTCGCACGTCAATGTTTGATGGCGCGGCGACTAGTAGAACAAGGCGTACGCTTTGTGCAAATCTATTCTGGCGGCATGGAAAATCAACGCTCGTGGGATGGACACAACGATATCCAAGGCAACCATCAGCAGTTCGCTGACGAAACTGACAAACCGGTCGCGGCCCTGTTGACCGACTTGGAGCAACGCGGTTTGCTTGATGAGACACTGGTGATTTGGTGCGGCGAGTTCGGTCGCTTACCGATCGCGCAGACGGGCGGGAAACCTGGTCGCGATCATAACCCGCATTGCTTCAGTGCTTGGTTAGCTGGCGGTGGCGCGAGGGGTGGAACTACCTACGGCGAATCCGACGACGTCGGGTACAAGGCGCTCGTTAATCGTGTTCACTTGAACGATCTTCACGCGACGATCCTACATCTGCTTGGCATGGACCACACGCGATTGACGTACAACTATAACGGCCGCAACTTCCGACTTACGGATGTGGCGGGAGAAGTTATCCAGCAGATTATTAGTTCGTCCTAGGCCAGCCAGCGATTTCGGGCAAACGATTTCGGGCAAAAATGAGGACAATTAACGGTAGGTTGGGTCGAGTAACTGTAGAGAGGGTCGAAGTACGACGACCCACCAGTTTAACCGCCTCCAGAAGGCACTGCTGGGTTTCGTACCTCCACCCACCCTACTCAGTACGAAGGCGGTTGGCTACGATTGCCAACTTAGATGCCCCGGCCTGCTTTGCGAGGGCAGCGATCAAACCTCGCAGAGAATCGATAATGCCATGTCGCGCGATGAAGATGTAGCTCGGCCAATATTGACCGGACAGCCGATAGATGTTCACGGCTCAGAACTTGCAGATGCGCAACGATGGCTGCCGGCGCTGCTGTTACTGTTTGTTGGATCGGGCTGCGCGGCGTTAATTTACGAAGTCGTTTGGTTCCAACTGCTTCAGTTATCGATCGGCTCATCGGCAGTTTCCCTCGGCGTGCTGCTAGGAATCTTTATGGGTGGCATGTGTTTGGGTAGCCTAGTCATGCCAAAATTCTTAAGCGCGCGGCGACACCCATTGAGAGTCTACGCGATGCTCGAAATGGGAATCGCTGTCTTCGGAGTATTGGTACTCTGGTTAGTCCCAGTGCTCGGCGAATTTTATGTTTCGGCAGCCGGGTCAGGCGCGTTGAGCCTAGTGCTGCGAGCTTTAGTTGCGAGCCTTTGCCTCATCCCGCCTACACTGCTGATGGGCGCAACCTTGCCAGCAATTGGACGTTGGGTCGAAGCGACTCCCCGTGGCATTGCCTGGCTGGGTTACTTCTACGCGGGCAATCTCGTCGGTGCAGTGGCTGGTAGCCTGATCGCAGGTTTCTATCTTTTGCGAGTCTTCGACATGCCAACCGCGACTTATGTTGCGGTGACCATCAATGCTGCGGTGGCTGTGTTGGCATTGATCCTCGCCACAAAAACTCCGAACTGTGCATTGGAATCCAAGGATGATAGTCGACCCTTTTTCGCTGGTGACAGCCGATCGAAGCTGGTCTATGTTACGATTGCATTGTCGGGCATGACCGCATTAGGGGCCGAAGTCGTTTGGACTCGATTGCTTTCGCTGCTGCTCGGCGGAACAGCCTACACATTTTCGATGATTCTGGCCGTGTTTCTGATCGGATTGGGAATCGGCAGCAGCTTGGTTTCCTCGCTTGGCAAGCACTTACGCAAACCGTACTTAGCTCTCGGATGGTGTCAGTTGGGGCTGTGTGCGGCATTGGCTTGGGCGGCGTACGCTTCGTGCACTTCGTTACCAAGGTGGCCGATCGACCCATCGATTCCGACGGAACTGGAATTCACTTTTCAATTGGACTTGTTGAGAGCGCTGTGGGTGATTCTTCCCGGAGCCATATTGTGGGGCGCGAGTTTTCCATTAGCGCTGGCATCTGTCGCATCGCGTGGCCAAGACACCGGGAGACTGGTTGGCGGCGTCTATGCGGCGAATACGGTGGGCGCAATTGTCGGTGCGCTGGGTACCGCTTTATTGCTGGTCGGTACTTGCGGGAGTCAAATTACCCAGCAAGTACTGATTGGCCTTGCGGCCGTATCGAGTCTGTTGATGTTTGGTCAGTCAGCGCCCAATGAAAAGTCATTGATTCCGGCGTTTGCTCGAGGAACCTTGATTGTCACTTTTGCCGTGATGATCGCCAGTACCATCCCGCCGCTGCCGGGACTGTTAGTCGCCTACGGTCGTTATGCTGCGACCTGGGTTGGCCAATCGGAAATCGTCTATGTGGGCGAAGGAGTCACTGCTTCTGTGGCCGTTACTCGATTGCCATCGGGAGTGCTGAGCTACCACAATGCTGGCAAAGTGCAGGCTTCCAGTGAACTGCGGGACATGCGGCTGCAACGAATGCTGGGACACATCACCACGCTGGTATCCAAGGACCCTCAAAAAGTTCTCGTCATCGGCTGTGGTGCAGGGGTTACCGCGGGTGCGGTTTCGATCGATCCGCGTGTGAAGGAACAGACCATTGCGGAGATCGAGCCCTTGGTTCCAAAAGTTGTCTCAACCTTCTTTTCGCAATTCAATTTTGGAGTAATTAACAATCCCAAGGTGCGAGTACAACTGGATGATGCACGGCACTTTTTATTGACAACTAACGAAAAATTCGATGCCGTCACCTCAGATCCGTTGGACCCGTGGGTCAAGGGAGCGGCAACACTCTATACTCGCGAATTTTTTCAGGAGGTGAGATCGCACTTGAATCCGGGCGGCGTGGTGACGCTGTTCGTACAGCTTTACGAGAGTACCGAAGAGGCAACCCAAAGCGAGGTAGCGACTTTTTTTGAAGCCTTTCCGAATGGAGCTGTATTTGCGAATACGGTTGACGGGGAAGGCTATGACCTGGTGCTATTTGGACAATTGGATGGCGGAAAAATTGACGTCGATGCTGTGCAAGGTCGCTTGGACGATCCCGCAAACTCCGCTGTCGCGCGTTCGCTTCGCGAAATCGGTATTAACTCGGCTGTCGACCTCTTGGGAACATTCGCTGGCCAACAGGTGGACATGAGCGCATGGTTGCAGCATAGTATTATCAATACGGATCGAAACCTGAGGCTGCAGTATTTGGCTGGGCTTGGTTTGAACCATTACAACAGCGACAGGATCTATAGGGCGATGATTCGCGACACCAGGTTTCCCGAGAGTCTTTTCACTGGTTCGCAAGATACGCTTGATTTACTAAGTAGCAAAATTGCCGTATCGCTCAACGCTTCCAAGGAGTAGTGACAAGCGGACCCCTTCTGAGACATAGTCTAGAACCGTCGTCTGATGAACATGAGGCTGCGATCAAAAGTATTGATCTGATCAGGGCTGAACATGGGGAGCATGCGTGCGATGTGATCGGCGATGTCGCTGGCTGGGTCGTCGTGCATGTCGCGAATGGTTTTAAAGAGCGTGTCCTGCGAGAGACCGCCGCGCTGGGCGCCGGCTAGCACATCGGCTGAGGCAATCATTAGCAAGTCACCGGCTTCCAAGTAGAGCTGCTCGTTGCGATAGCTGCTGTCGGGTTGCAAGGCGAGTAGGGTAGTATTGCCCGCGATCAGACGGTAGCCGCGACTGCCAATAAGATACGCGCAAATGTCGCCGGCGATCGATAACTGCGTTGAACCGGATTCAGGATGGACTTGAAGATAGCACAGCGAACTGCGCCAATCGCCGTCTTGCGCTGCCCATAGTATGTCGTTGGCTTTGCGAATCACTTGTGATGGTTTGTGATTCGAATTCCAACACGTTTCGACTACCGTCTGGACACTCGTCGCGACGAGGGCGCCGGCAGTGCCGCTCGTGGCCGCGTCACCCATGGCGGCCGCGATATTCCCCAGTCGATTGATGTTCCAGGTGTGGAAATTACCGCCCAGCGCTTGACCTTGATAGGTCCAACCGGCGATCTCGTAATCTTCGTGCAGCGGTTGCTGATCGGGTAGGCGGGAGGCTTGCACGAGGCTGGCGTCTTCGAATTGTCTATTCAGACGGCGAGTCTTGAGGACTTCTTCGGCGAGCACACTCCGCTCAATGTCGCTGAGGATTTTCTCAGTGGCTGCCTTGGCGGCATCGATATCCGCATCTTCAAAGTCGCGAATGTGTTCGCTGAACAACCACAGTGTCCCATGTGGCATCGTCGGCGAACCGATGGGCACACACATCGCCGCCGCAAACGGCTCTGGACAATTCCATTCAGGTGCAACGCGTGTATTCTCGAGCAGAACGGCATTGCCCATCAGTGCTTCCAAGTCTGCGAGCGAACCGCGCAGATTGCGAGGCGGATGCGCGAGCGCAGAGGCTGGCATGCCCCAACAGCAGCGCATCTTCAATTCACTGGTGGTGTCGTCGAGCAAATAGAGTGCGGCGGCGTCGCTATTGGTCAGCTCCGATGCGCGATGCAGGGACTCAAGTAGACGATCAGCAAGCTGATGGCCTTCATCGCTACGAACGTTTACGCCGACTTCCGTTGCCAAGTTCGCTTCTTGGTGCGAAAGGGCTTTCTCGGTTTCATTCAAGCGTTGTACCAAGGAATCAATCGACTCGAGCAACTGCCAAGCGGCATCTTCGCCAGTCATAGGCATATCGAGCAGATCTTCGGCGTCCAGCAAACCATCCATCATAGCGACGTTTACCAGTTCCACGCGCAGGCGGAGTGGGACGTTCCGCTCAGCGCCTTCGCCCGATTTTGCATTGGCATGCGGCGTAGTGGCCAAAGCGCGCGGTTGCCAACCGGTAGCTTCCGTAAAATCATCCATTAGTTTTTGGATGTCAAATGCGCGAGGTTGATTGGCTTCGTTGCGGCCGGCCGAGTTGATTTCCTCGGAATGGATTCGCAAATGAGATGAGCGCTTCCTAGCCACTGCGTGCCTTTCTAACTCGATGTTTGCCTGAATGAAATGCGACTTGTTCGCAGTTCCTACTGACTCACATCCATGTGACACGCGCAGCTGCGACTGGAAACACCCAAGTTTAAAACTTATTAGTTTGAAACTCACAGGTCCATCGTCGGCCGCTCAACTGATCCTCAGCTAGGCACTGGTATCGGCTCTTGGCAAGCTATTCCGCCTAGCGAAAAGAATCCGGCGAGCAGGATTTTCTACTTCAGCTCACGGAAAGGCCGCGTGAGCAGCATGTACGGAACAATCGTTCACGTGGACGGCTTCTAAAGCAACGCGTTTCACATTACCCGCTGCCCGTCGCTGCGCCGCGAAATACCATTTGAATATTCAGGCATTCATTTCAGCAAATAACCGCTTGGAAAACCTACTGTGTTACGACATGAGTTATGCTGATTCCGCTTCACTTTACTAGGCTTTGTCTCAAAAGGGGTCTGACCCGGGTCTGACCCTCTCCGGGCATGTTCTTTTGTCCGGGATTTTGAATGCACTCCAAAGGGTCAACCCCTTTTGCAACAAAAGCCTAATGTTTCAACCCTATAGAATTCTCATTCAGGCGAATTCACTATGTCGCACAATCCAACGGATCCTTTCAATCCCTACAGCTCGCCTGGCTACTCTTCGATCAAGTCAAATCAGTCGCAGCATCCGCTAGTCGGCCAGTTCAAGCTACTCGGGATCATCTTCATCATTTTGGCCTCCATCGGCTTCATCGGCGCCGTCCTGGCTTCGTTGGGCAGCTTCGTACAATTGGCTCAAGGTGGTCCCAAGCCGCCTCCTAACATGGATCCGGCGACAGCGAGTGGCTACTACCTCGGCTTCTACGGGTCAATTATCGGCGTCGGCCTGTCAATCGTGTTTCAACCGCTGATTCTGTGGGCCGGAATCAACATGCTGCGCATGAAAGGTCGGGGTATCATCATGACCGGCGCAGTAGTCGCCTTGATCCCCATGCTTACTTCTTGCTGCGTTTTGGGGATCCCTTTCGGCATTTGGGCGTTCGTATTGCTCATGCGCCCCGATTCCAAGTCGCTAATCCAGTGAAGTCGTCGACACGCCGATCTGCGTCACGCTCGGACTGCCCACCCTATGGACGAACCAATTTCTGTCCCGCTGCAGGAAGAAAAACCATCTGCAGAGGGAGTGCTTTTCAAAACAATCCCCGCATTTCAGCAATTCCTAATTGGGTTAACTATTGATTTGGCGTAAAAACGCCCTAGAATAGGTTCAAATGCCGCACTCTAACCGGTGCGCAATTGTAGGGCGATCGACAATACAAGTTCTCCAAACAGTTGCCCCAGCGATTGAGAGAGCCGTCTACATCATGAGCACACTTCCCCAGACGAAGATTGAGAGGCAGCAGTCCGGTGCTGCAAATGAATTACTGTCCATAGAAGTTCAGACCGCACTCAATTTGCTGCATAGTTCAAACTCTTACGCGGAAGATGTTGGACAAGATGTATGGCAGTTTGCCATTGAAATTGTTCAGTTACGCCAAATTGGACTGACCGATAGCGCAATGAGATGGATGCTGTGCAGAGGGGACATGCTGCACGCTGACGAAGTCACAAAAATTGGGGATAGTCGTCGCAGCTATCGATCGCTTGGCATTTTCACATTGACACCAACGACTTGTTTTGTGGCAAAGCAAACGAATGGCCTGGGTGAACGGATTTCAGCCTGCGGACATAATGCCACTGATTCTCATTGCAGTTTTGCGTCGGCAGAATCGCAAAAATTGGCTCCCTTTTGGGACGAAATGCGGCATGAACTGCTGTTAGGTGAGTTGGTAGTAAAGCGATTCAAGCATAAGTCACGGAATCAAGAGGCCATCCTGGCAACGTTTCAAGAGGACGGCTGGCCTTACAAAGTATACGATCCACTGTCTCCGATCTTGGATTGCGATCCGAAGCGACGATTGAACGATACGATCAAAGGGCTAAACCATCATCAAGAGAATTCTCTCATCCGTTTTCGAGGCGATGGGACGGGTGAAGCAGTCATTTGGGAATTGACTGGCGACTTTAAATCAAAATCGACCATTATTGAAGGTGTGTTCCGCTGACCTTCCGTAGCAAGTCACAGAGCAATTGCTAATTTCAAGCCACCTTTGCAGAATTCAATGCAACTTCTAAGTGGCTGACCTCGATGCGACTTTTTGCACCCAAGCATCTATGCTGGCGACCCGACATTCCTGACTTTCGAGATTGGCTCCCCGAAAGTCCAGAGATCTTGAAATTGTTGCCACCAGCGAGCTTGCCGGATGGTACGCTGCCGGTCTCGGTTAACCTCAGCGAGTACATGCTGGAATACTCACTTCGCGACACATTATAGTGCTTTTATTTTGGGGTGGCACGCTCTGAGGCATTGCGAAGGGCGCGGGGCGTCGTACTCAATCACGCCCTTCAAAGATTCAGGGCGTGCCACCTAAATACTTGGCGTGCCACCCAGTGCGCGGCGTGCAACCCAGTGCGGTTAGATGCGGCAGTGTTTTAGGATGGTTGCGGCATCGGCGAGATAGCCAACGAAGAATGGGCCGAACTCACCGTACTTGGCACTGGCTTCGTCGAAGCGCATCTTGTAAACAATCTCTTTGAGGTACTGAGGATTGCGAGCCCAAAGTGTGACGCCCCATTCCCAGTCATCGATGCCTACGCTGGCGGTTACGACTTGCGTGACCCGACCAGCGAAGGCCATGCCGCTCTGGGCGTGTTCAGCCATCATGGCGTTGCGAGCGGTAAAGGCGGTCGTGTACCAATTGGCTCCAACTACTCGACTCTTGTTCATCGGATAGAAACACAGCGCTGGCCAAGTCGGCAGTTCAGGGAACAGGCGATGCTGGTTCATCATGGGCAGCCGCTTTTCATAGGCGGCGACCTTGGCGGCGAATGCAGGCGAATTTAGATCTTCGCCCCCAGCGACTAGGCGTTCGGCGTACTGCTGAACCGAAGGGACATATTCGGAGATTTCTGTAATGGATACGAACGAATAAACCGGCTCGATGGCTGGCCCGAGCGGGCCGGCCAGCACGGCTTGATGCACTGCGTCGACTTTCAGCGGATCGGCATCGAACAAGATTACACCGAAATCCGCCTTATGTCCGCTAACAATAAATGTCTGCAAACGGGCGGGAGCGTCCGCACGGATCGGATCGAGGGCTGCGGCCAGTTGATTCGCGCCAGCGGCGCGTTGCTCGGAAGTTAAACGACTCAGTTCGCCACGATTGAAGCGATAGAAAATGTGCGAACAATGCCATCCTTCAGTTAATAGAATGGACGGCTCCGGCAATTCGCTGGGTCGGACTCCTGGACGTTGCGCGCCGCGGACTGCGCCCGACGCGGAGTGTGACGATTCCGAGCCAGCAGGTTGTGAGGCTGTCGTAGCGGGAGATGAAGACGATTCCGCAGGGGCCATTTTGCCATTTCCAGTCGAATGAAGTTGTTAGCGAGTTTTCAGTGGTCCATTTAACCATAACCGGCCGCATCAAAACGATGCTGTGAGGTTATTTTGCCAACGTATAACTGGATTGTATCTTGACTAAGGCAAGATCGTCGGGAAAGGTATGAATGGCTTGAATACGGAGCGAGTGGCTGCGAGTTTCAACATGAATGAAACTCATGCCGCCGATGGCCATCCTCCCACTGGAGTCGAAGACCTGGATCAATTCGTGGCTCTTGGCTGATTCGCCAAGTTGCTGCTGAATCAACCAGAACAACTCGGGTTTCACACGTTCCAATTCGTGTTCGTAGTGGTAAACAATTCCCCCGCGGCACTCAATCGACTCCGCACACTTTTCACTGAGGGGGTTGAGTAACAGGCGGCGACTTTTAGGGAGCGGTTGATGCACGGATGCGGCAACTTCGGTTAACGTCGTGTTACCGGAACTGAAACGGATCACATGGCCGTCGTGGGTAATGTCAATGATCGCAGAGAAGCCATCGCGTTCAACATGATGCGACTTAGCGACTTGAAATAGTTCAGGATGGAGCGCGCGATTGAAGAATTGAAACGTCAATTGAGCGACTTTGGGGCGAATTGTAGAAGTGGTCATTTTAAATTCGCTCCGACTAGGCCTTTGCTTGATGCATGATGAGAGGCGAGCCGTTGGTGTTGAGGGCAGTAGCACTTATCGATCGAATGATTTGCAATGTACTCGGGAGAGCGAGGCTCCCGCCGAGCAGTTAGCCTGGAATTCTGCACTCGTGACTCCGATCAGAGTGCGCAGCCACGCTGCCTTCTAATTATACTCGCGTAGTTGGTCCTCAACCAAGAGCAACTGCAATTCTATGATAAAGTCTGACGACAACATGGGTTAGGCCGCTTGTGGGGTGGGGAGTTTTCTGAAACCATAGAAAAAACTAGTGCCAGCGGGCTTTGCTGCGATTACATTGTTGCAAGTTTGCAAGGTTGAGTTGTCGTTTCGTAACCGCATTCGATCAAGAGTATTACGGCGCGGCGATCTCATTTCGCGATAGACTGAAACGGGAAAGCTGCGTTGAAACGACTACACATTGCAATGGTTTCTAGCGAGGTTGTGCCGTTTGCTAAGACTGGAGGCCTCGGTGACGTTTGTGGAGCGCTGCCGATCGCACTTGAGCAACTTGGCCATCAATGCAGTGTATTTTTGCCTTGCTATCGAAGCGCAATGCACAGCGGATTGCCCATCGAGTCGACGCCGATCGCGTTTACGATTCCCATGGGCGGGCGACATGTGGCGTGCCGCATATCCAAGTCGCGGCTTCCGAACTCGCAAGTTACCATCTACTTCGTCGACCAGCCCACGTATTTTGACCGTGATGGATTGTACGGTGATAAGCAGGGCGAGTACCGAGATAACTGCGAACGTTTTGCGTTTTTTTGTCGCGCAACTATGGAAGCGATCGCACAATTATCGCTTGATATTGATATTGTTCATGCACATGATTGGCAAGCGGGTTTGATGGCCGCCTATGTGGCGACAGGCTTCGGCGGTTATGAATGGGCGCGGCGCGCTAAAAGCGTCATGACGATCCATAACCTCGCTTACCAGGGACGATTCTGGCATTACGATATGGTGCTTACCGGACTCGACTGGCAATTTTACAACTGGCAGCAGATGGAATTCTACGGGCAATTGAATTTGATGAAAACTGGAATCGCGTTTGCCGACGCCGTCACTACAGTTAGCCCGACGTATGCACACGAAATTACGGAACCCGCACATGGCTGTGCGCTGGACGGAACGTTGCGCGACCGCGGTCAATCGCTGATTGGGATCGTGAACGGCGTCGATTATGCTCATTGGAATCCGGCGCTCGATCCCTACTTGACCAAGAAATTCGACCTAGGTAACTGGCGAATCGGAAAAACTGAATGCAAGCGCGCAATGCAAGCCGCTCATGGGCTTGCAATGGAGCCCAATACGCCATTGATTGGAATTATCGGTCGGCTGGCCGATCAGAAAGGCTGGGACTTGATCATTCCGCTTCTACAACGTGCCCTAGTGGATATGCCGGTGCAATGGGTCATCCTTGGTACTGGCGAAGAACGCTACGCGCAGCAATTGAAGCTACTGGCGTCGCACGCGCCTGGCAAGATTGCCGTTAAGCTTGAGTTCGCCGAACCGCTTGCGCATCAAATTGAAGCAGCCAGCGACATGTTTTTGATGCCCAGCCGTTACGAACCATGCGGACTTAATCAACTTTATAGTTTAAGATATGGTTCGGTTCCGATCGTACACTCTACGGGAGGACTAGTTGATACGGTCACTGACACCACACCGCAGACCTTGGCAGATGATTCAGCCACTGGTTTTCGATTTGACGAATACAGTTTGGAGAGTTTACGCGCGGCAGTCGAGCGCGCAATCACAATGTTCGGTACGCAACCAGAGTTGTGGGAACAGATTGTCTCTCGAGGCATGCAGCAAGATTGGTCGTGGCGCCAAAGCGCTGGGGCTTATGAAAGAGTCTATCAGCAGATAAGGTATCCGGTACTTGTCAGCAATTGAGACAAAAATGGCGGGAAAACGCGACAACTATACCACCAGCGAACTGCGCCATGATTGGCTGGCAGATCGGTGGGTCATTGTTGCCCCACAACGCTCAGAACGACCAGAAGATTTCTCGCATATCGTCTCGATCCATAGTGACAGCAGTCAAAAGTGTCCTTTTTGTTGCGGTCACGAATGCGAAACGCCTGCAACTCTTGCCAGTTACTCTAGCGCGGGTGTCAATGGTCCATCGAACTGGCAAGTTCGCGTTGTGCCCAATAAGTTCCCGGCGGTGAACGGACTGAAGTATCGAGTTGATGCCGCACAGAGTGCGGCGTCTCCCCACTTTCCCTTGACGCCACCCGAGAGTGAACCAGCCAACGGCGGTATCGATTTGTATGTTCGTCGCCAATTAACTGGCGGTCATGAAGTCATCATCGAAAGTCCACACCATCTGCAATCGCTTTCGCAGCTTGATCGCGAATCCGTGGGACTGGTATTTCGGGCTTACCGCGATCGCTTGAATTACTGGCGGCGCGAACGCAAATCCAGTTACGCAGTTGTCTTTAAAAACGTTGGCTACGACGCCGGCGCTTCGCTCGCGCATACGCATTCGCAGTTAATTGCCACCGATATACTACCAACCGAAGTGCAGCGCCATGTAACGCGTATGGAAGAATACGAACGCATTGAAGGCACTTGCCTATTCTGCCGCATGTTAGCAGAAGAGTCTGAACAGGGCCTCCGCGTCGTTGACAAGTCGAATTCCTTCACTGCGTTCTGCCCCTTCGCCAGCCGTCTACCCTCGATGGTCAACATTATACCGAATCAACATGCCAGTTCGTTCGAATCGCTGGATGAAGTCGCGCTCGAAGAACTCGCTTGGCTTACACATCGCTTGATTCGAAGAATCGAGCGCTGCTACCCCAACGCCGCGTACAATTTTGTAATTCACACTGCGCCCATCGATAAGCAAGATTCGTCCGCATTTCATTGGCGAATGGAGCTGTTTCCGAGAATCACCAAAGTTGCTGGCTTCGAATGGGGCAGCGATTGCTACATCAACCCCATTTCGCCGGAGTCCGCCGCCGCATCCTTGCGCAATGTGGGGCTGTAGGCGTTATCGGTCCCGGGACTAGGTCGCCTGCGGAAGTCATAACCCACATCCGCAATCCACCGTGCAGAAAGTTCGCGGAATACCGGTCGCTCGGTCGGTTTGCTCAGCGCGACTTCCCCAACCTTCGACGCCGACCAAATACAAGCCGAAGTCCCCGTTAGTATTACTTCCCGAGCTGACTCGATCATTTCCAGCGAAATCGCCTGGCGAACCACCCTCAAGCCGCTCGCTTCGGCCAGTCGCAAGGTGCGCAGTAAACTGATGCCGCCCAAAATCCTTTCTGCGGGCGAACAGCAGACATTCCCAGCTCGATCAACCACAATCACATTCGCTGCCGATGTTTCGGTTACGTATCCATCCGTATCGAGTAAAACGGCCCCAGCATGTGGACCGCTGTGCTTGATCGCTTCTTTGTCGGCCAGGTAATACTGCAATCGCGAGCGGGTCTTCAGCTGCGGCGACCAACAAGCAGGCGGTACATTGCGGTTCGTGGCCACGATCAGCGGTTGACCATATTCGTACCAATACTCAATCGTCGCCCACTTCAGCGGTTGAATATGAACGATCAATGTAGGCGCGTTTTCAACCGAAGTTAAACCTGGCGTAACTAGCACGACGATCGAGAAGTCTCGGTCCACGACTCGCGACTGGTTGTGTCGCGCGCACTCGATGATCACATCGCCCAGTTGGCCAAGCTCAGTAGAGTCGATCCCCATCGATTCGCAATTCGACTTCAGTCGGGTTAGATGCAGCGCAACATCCAGTGGACGAGTATTGATGGTTCTTAAGCGATCAACAATCACGGCACCTTGTAGCACTCCCCAATCATCTAGCGCCAGTTGGACTTGATCGAACGGCAACCACTGACCATTTTTCCAAGCAATTGAGGTGCGTAGCATCGGCTATTCTTGTAGTTGCTGCTCGGTTTCGTAAAGCGCATTTTGTAGTGAGGTTTTGAACGCTGGGCAATTCCGATAATACTCAACCTCGGAGTGAGTGCGGCCCGCAGCCCGTGAGCAATCGTACTGCTGAATGTTAGGATGTGAGGACAAACGAATGCCGTTGCGAGCATTGATTCCAAGAAAACCTGCTGCTTGGGGCGAACCGCGATCGATAAACCTAAATCGTTTGAGCACCGGGTCGGCCGAGTTATAGAGGTTCACTAACCGTTTGACTTGGTCCATTGCCAATTCGTACTTGCCACCCTGGCCCAGTTGGTTGCGATCGAAAGCCGGAGCTACCATACTAACGCGAACGTCCCGGTGGGTTGCAATAGGCGGCGTAAGCGTTCGACCATCGAGCGATCCGCCGCCAAGCAGTTGTAACGTACCGCATATCACAGCCGAACCGAAACTGAAGCCTATCATGCCAATGGTTTGATCTGTTGGAACATGCTCTAAGAACTCCGCCAGGTAGTAAGATTCAACGTGGGCGAGGCTCGCCTTTTCACGCACATCCGGTGCAATTCTCCCGTCGCGTTCGCTTGGCCAGGAATACAAAATCAATCGTATCGGCTTGTCGGTTTGAGCGACAAGCAGCTGGTAGACGTACAGTCCTCGCTCGCGGGCGTTTGTCCACTCCATCCAATTACCGTGTACATAAATCACCGTCTGTGGCGCGTTCAGGCAAACTGGATCCGCAATAAACTCTTCCAAACAACTGGGTTGAAAACTGCAACCAACCAATTTTGCGATTCTTAGCGGCGCACCCAAATGACAGGAACCGCTCAAGTGCCGCGAACTGACTTCCCATACGCTATCTCCTGCCCGAAGAGGAAGCCCGCCCAAGCAACATTGCACCCAGGCCAAGCTGACGATGCCAAGGATCGCTGGTGCGGTGACCCGTGCAATCATGCGGGCCTTGATCGGACTAAGCAATACGATGGATGAATTCATAGAACGCAGGGATCTTTGAAGGAGAGATGTCCTTACGCGCAGCTCAAATCTCAGCCCGCATCCCTGCAGCGACTGATTGCACACATCTTGTTGATTGTAGTGTCACGGACTTAGTCTCCGGACAGTACTCCACTGTACTGCATCGGCTATTCATCACAGGAAGTCGCACAATGTTGCAAAATTTCGACATGTTTCGTTTGCACATCGTCTACCGTGGCGTAGAGTTTTGCGGATGGGAATCGAGTCTACCGGTTGCCTAGAATTTGCCACAGGGGAAAGATAAAATGAAGAAGTTACTTTTGCTTGGTTTGTTATTGTCCCTGAGCACCGGATGCGGACGGGGTTGGATGCCATGCTTGTTCCGCGGTGCATCATGCGGAAATGCTGGATGTATCGGCGCAGCACCTGCCTTACCTCAAGGTTGCAATGCATGTGTCGGTGGAAATTCAGCTGGTTATAGCAGCTACGATGGCGATACCATCGTAGGCGATACCTATGCTATGGCAGGTGAAAGGTACGTTGGCGAAGGCCCTGCCGAGAACTACGGTAGCGGTGCAATCACCGCGCCATCGATGGCACCTCTACCTGCCCGTGCACCTTGATGTGCAGCCGTGTGCTGCGCGGCCCTTTTCTAGTGCCACTGGCAAACAGCTAGTGCGCCGAAGGGGTTGACTGTGATTAATGAGTGTCTTCCAAATGCATCATCCGCAGGGAGAAACTTGCCGCAGCGACCCATTTCCGGGAAAACAGGCTTTTTGCGACGCCGCATGCCGTGGTCAATACAGGATGCCGCAACCAGTGGTGTTTGCTTTTCGGGTACCTCGCAAGCAAAATTGATCGAATGCAATCGAAATTCTCTGCCGGTACGATTCAGTTTCTGGAGGCAAGTGGCATGTTTTGTCTGCTCACGATCCGTTACTGCATGCTGTGCGGTATAGCTGCTTCACTGATCAGCGCCAATGCTTGCGTGGCCTTCGGTCAAGACACTCAGGAAGCGTCGCAAGACAAGTCCGACACAACGGAAGCTACCCCCGCATTACAATATGTTGCACCTAAGCAAATTGAAATGCTGGTCGGAGTGCGACTGTCACCCGCTGAATTGAACATGACGTCGACGCTAGTTACGACTGTCTTTCCAGCCGATTGGCCGGAACAGAAGGTGGAAGTGGTCGAAGTCGCGATTCCGCCAGCTTTCCAACACGGTTTCCGCGACTTGCCCGGCGGCAATAAGCAACTGTTGCTGCAAGCTGCGTTTTTACCCGCTCGTTCGACTTTGGAAGCGACCATTAAGGTTCGCGTTGAAAAATCGCAAACGGTCGGACCAACTGAAACCGATTCATTCGTACGTCCGAAAAGACCCGGCCGCGATCTAAAGAACTTCTTGGGAAACAGTCCTTTCATAGAAACGACCAGCACTGAAGTAAAGAAGATCGTTCGGGAGATCGATGCCAAGGAGCCCGAGACCGAATGGAAACGCGTCGAGCTGATGTACGATTGGGTTCGCGATAACATTGTATACACGCGCGGCGACTTAAAGAGTGTTAAACAGGCCATCAAGGACAAGACCGGCGATTGCGAGGAGATGACCAGCACCTTCGTCGCTCTATGCCGCGCCGCAGATGTCCCGGCTCGCTGCGTATGGATTCCGAACCATTGTTATCCGGAATTCTACCTTGAAGACGCGGAGGGCAACGGTTATTGGTTCCCCTGCCAAGCCGCAGGCACGCGCGACTTTGGCTCGATGCCCGAATATCTTCCCATTTTGCAGAAGGGCGACCGCTTCAAAGTTCCAGAAGACAAAGATCTTCTTCGCTACCTGAATGATTTTGTCAAGTCACAAGAGCGATATCCGCAAGGCGCCGCAAAACCCAAAGTCGAATTCATTCGCAAGTTACTGGGCGACGCCGCCAACCTCCCTGCACCCGACCAAGGCGCCGAGAAGCGTTAGCGCACGGCACATGGAAATTTTCCACGTAGCAACGGATCTGCGAGACGCTGAGTTGTCCGCCTCGGAACTTGTCTGTCTTCAAGGTCAATCTGCAGGTGCGTCTGCGATCGACTCCGCGCTGGGGCTTGATTTCAGTCCCACGGTGTTGAGGGCCCAAACTCGGTACGAATGCTTTTTACCTGGTTCGACGTTAGCATCCTTGAACTGCATTGTGACCAGCGGTTGGGACGGCGTATCGCTGTACTGAAGATTCTGAAAAAGGGCTCGACCATACGGGTTTTTGTTCTGCTCTGGAACATTGGCCAAGAACTTGCCGTCACGCTCAATGACAAATCCGGCTAGTCCACTTTCGAGATCCGCTTGGCTCTCCCATCGTAACTCGTTGTTTTTCAATCGCACTCGAGTTGGCGCGGGTGGAGCGGTGGTATCGCTTACTGCAGTATCCTTCACATACTGCATCCAAGCCCCAGCCATCGCTTCATCAGCAAACCACGCAGCTTGCAAGGGATCACCCACATAGCTAGCCGCAGGCAAGGCTGCCGCACCAAGGACTGGGGCAAGCCAGGCTTTGTCGGTTGGCATCGAACGCAGTGGTTCGCCTACGAGCTTGGGTAAACGGGCTGTCAAACACGCGTCGAGCCAAGGTATCGCCAGGTATCGCTGATTGCCGCACTCGTGCGCCGTGTAGGGATCGATCGCTAGGCTAATAAGTCCACCTTTAGATCGAACACGATTGAAGAACGCCTCATTAGCCGGCCAGACACCGGCAAAACGACCTTCTTTGTCGCTGACACCTTCCTTGGTACCCAGATTGCACATCACTGGCACATTGAGGGCGGCAGCGGTGAGTGCATGAGCCTTAATGGCTGGCCGTTCCGGATTGGGCTCGAGCAACGGCACACCCGATCGCAACCAGGCGGCAGCCACGCGCTCGGGATGTAGGAGCACCATCCCACCCGCCCAGTGACCACCTCCGCTGTGCCCCCAAAGTGCCCACGGCACCGTCCCCAATTCCCCATGTCCGCTTTGCGCGCCGAGATCGATCAAGCACTTCTGAAAGGCCTTGTCCGAACCGTTTCGTGGATCGCACCAAAGCTGACACTCGGCATTCTCAGGTTGCTCGTACGCCGGCGCCAGTAAAGCGCACTGATGCTTCGCCGCCAGCGCTTGCCAATGTAGATCGAAAGCCCCCATAAGCCCGGATTTGCATGAACCTTCGCCGCAACCATGCTGATGTACGATCACGCCTTGCAAAGTCTTGATCCC
>JANLQO010000598.1:0-2151 GCA_031367855.1 Planctomycetia bacterium
GCCTATGGAGCGGGTCGGATCTATGTTGCCGATACGTACAACAACAAGATTCGCGAGATTGATTTAGCGGAAAAAACCGTCAGCACGTTGGCGGGTGGCGCGTCAGCCGAGGCTGGTGCAAAGCTGCATGAACCGGCGGGATTGAGTTTGCTGGGAGATCAGTTGTTCATTGCCGATACCAACCGGCACCGGATCTGCGTGTTGGATTTGAAGTCCAAGGAATTGCGAACGCTGGAGATTGTGGGGCTCAAACCGTTGGTTGAATCCAAGCCGCCACGCGTGATTAAGCTGCCCACCGGTGCGGAGGAATTCGATGTCGCTCCGATTACAGTGGGCGCTGAACAGGCCCATGTTAGCATTCCAATCAAGTATGTGCTGCCTGAAGACTGGAAAATGAATCTCGAAGCGCCGCAGGGATATGTTGCAATTTGGAAAGATGCGGCTGGTGAGGTAATTGAAGGTAGTTCGGTGTCTGGCAAGTTTGCAGAGCCTGGCAAAGACGTAACGCTAGAATTGAAAATTCCCGCGGGCGCGGACCTTAAGTTGCAAATCGGTTTGACCTATTACTTTTGCAAAGCGGATGGGACGGGATTGTGTTTAGCCGACTCGTCCATCTATAGCATGTCCGTCGTTAGAGGCTCTGAACCGACGATTCAAACAGTTGAAGTGACGATTAAGCCGGAGAAGTAACGAAAGTGGGCTGCGACGCTCTGCCCCCGCGAAATTCATGCAACGTTTCAAAATGAGCCTGAGGCGCTCGCGAGCCGATTCATACGGCGACCGCCAGAACTTAATCGGCTAGAGTTTGTTAAGTTAACCGCATGACTCCGAGGTCACCCAATACAACTCAGAATTCTAGTGCTCGTCCCGTCAAATACACATGGACATTGAACAGGCTAAAAGTCTGATTGAATATTTGCATAGCAGCCATCGCGTCGCTCCCGATGAGGTGCTCTCATTTGAGATATTACACGGTGGAGTGTCGAATCGCACGGTCTTGGTAAAGCGTGAAACGGGAGACGACTGGGTGATCAAGCAGGCGCTGGCGAAATTGCGAGTGGCGACTGATTGGTTTAGCAGCCCCGAACGTGTCCATCGCGAAGCACTTGGCATGCATTGGTTAAATGAGCTTGCCCCGCCCGGAGCGATAACGCGACTGCTGTTTGAGGATCACGACGAACATCTAGTGTGCATGGAAGCGGTCCCGCGACCGCATACGAATTGGAAAAGTATGCTTCTAGCTGGCGATATTCACAGCGAGCACATTTGGCAATTCGGACACCTGCTAGGAACGATTCATTGTCGGTCGACAGGCCGAGCGAGTGAGCTTAAGAATATCTTTGACGACCGATCGTTTTTTGAATCGTTGCGACTCGAACCGTATTATGCATTCACGGCCCAACAAGTTCCAGCCGCTGCCCCGTTCCTGGAACAACTTCTCACCGAAACGCGAACACGGAGAGAGTGCTTGGTGCATGGCGATTACAGCCCGAAAAATGTGCTTGTTTTCAAGGCTCGTTTGATATTGCTCGATCACGAAGTGATCCATTGGGGAGATCCTGCGTTCGACCTCGGTTTCTCGTTGACGCACTTGATCAGCAAAGCTCATCACGTGGTTGGACATCACAGGGAGTTCGCCCAAGCCTGCGTCGATTATTGGCGAAGTTATCGGTCGGCATTGACTGAAGTCGTCTGGCTGGATGGGCTCGAAGAACGGGCAGTTCGACACACCCTCGGCTGTTTGCTAGCCCGCGTCGCCGGTCGCTCGCCGTTAGAATACCTGAGTCCTCAAGAACGTAACTGGCAACAAGCGGTCGTCATCGAGTTGATGAACTCGCCACCGGCGACGATCGAGGCATTGGTGAAGTTGTTCTTGATACATACCTAGTGCTGTGTCAAATTCGTAAACGGGGATCAGCCGGAGTGCGTTAGCACCCGGTTTACATTAGAAAAACCGGACGCTAACGAGAGCGTCCCGCTTAGGAGATTGAACAGGTAGTCGTTGTGACAGCGGTTTGGTTGAATCAGCCGGAAGGCGTTAGCCGAGCCCTTTCAAGCCAGCATTATGACACGTTTTTAGCCGCGCCGCGCGCCCTCGGCCAGCAGCAGCTCGCCCGTGCCGCGGCGGTCCCTACCGAAATTGAAGTCATA
>JANLQO010000631.1:0-2757 GCA_031367855.1 Planctomycetia bacterium
GAAAGACATGATTACCGCTCTGCTGTTGATGTGCTTTGCTTTGATTGCCTTCGATGGATATCTATCTGCTCGGCATCCACCAAGTTCGATAATCGGCAAACAGTCCGGTGAAATTAGGAGCGAGAACAGTGTGGGCATCAAGATGGTTTGGCTTGCGGCGGATCGCTTTACGATGGGAAGTCCATTGGATGAAAAAGGCCGAGATTCGAACGAAGGTCAGGTCGACGTAAAACTAACAGAGGGCTTTTGGTTGGGTCAGACCGAGATAACGCAGGGCCAATGGACCTTACTGACTGGAACGTCATCCTGGCGGGGCAAATCTAATGTGCGCGAAGGAAAAAACTATGCGGCCAGTTTCATTTCCTGGCAGGATGCGAATTCTTTTGTGGAGAAGTTGAATTCGAAAGAGCATGGCTCTGGTTCATTGCCAAACGACTGGGAGTACTCATTGCCAACGGAAGCGCAATGGGAGTACGCGTGCCGTGGAGGGAAGAAGTCGGCCTTCAGTTTTGGCGATGACCCAAGTGAATTTGATATCTATGGCTGGTCAGCTGAGAATGCCTTTGAAAAAGGGGAACCGTATAGTCACGAGGTGGGCAAGAAACGGCCAAATGAATTTGGCCTACACGATATGCACGGCAATGTTTGGGAATGGTGCAAAGATAACTTTGGTGCCAAGCTTTCGGGTGGTACAAATCCAATCATAGACAATGGTCAACCTCTCCGAGTCAATCGCGGCGGGGGCTGGAACTTTTCAACCAAGTGTTGTCGATCAGCAAGTCGCTTAAGCGATGCTCCTAACTCGCGTTATAACAACTTAGGATTTCGTATTGCTCTTGTGCGTTCATCGAAATGATTGAGTCAGACGTGTTAGTTTCTTTGAAGATTGAATTTTCCGATGATGGCATAGCTAGTATTAGACTCAGTTCGATCGAAGGCAGGCCACCAGCGATTGCTCCATGACGTTAGCCGTTTCCCCACCGCGAAGCCGACGCCGTTCATCCTTGATCGAATTTGGATCTCGCACCTCGGGTCGATTCGTCGACCGACTGTTTGTTTCAATAGGGCTCTTGCCTGACCCTACGAACAGGTCGCGACATTTGAAAATGGCAAGCCACACATGGTCCTTAAATCCTCACTTACCAATAGTCCAGCCAAAGCGAGTCACTGATTGGCAGCCCCTGTGGGGTCAAGCGTATGTGGCCTTCATGCCACTCCATGAATCCCAATGCGATGTGTTTGGGCAGTTGCTGGGTGATGGCTTCAAGGGACTGTGGTTCGCCTGAACTGGCGAGCGAATTCCATTTGACTCCTTTTAATTGACGCATACCGAAGATAAAGCGCTCGCGGGTTCGCGTTGACCAGTCCAGTGTTTGCGACTCTGCGACGGGTGACTGTCCGGTCTCCATTCGCCGAAGGTACTTCAGAGTGCTTCGGTGATTGACCGAACGTGTGCCATCAACATAGGCCGCAGCGCCTGGTCCAAAGCCTAGCCAGGCATCGCACTTCCAATAAGTCTGGTTGTGGAGACACTCGCTTCCTGGTTTGGCAAAATTCGAAATTTCGTAATGATTCATGCCGTCCTGAGTGAGTGTTTCAATGGCATAGAGATACATCTCCAGCTCTATTTCTTCCGCGACAGCTACTATCTTGCCTTGCTGAAGTTGTGCCCAGTATCGAGCGCCTTTCTCGTAGGTCAGGCCATAGGTAGAGAGATGGCTTACACCGCGCGACGTAGCCGCATGCAAGTCCGACTTCCAAACTTGCATCTCTTCACCCGGAACCCCGAAAATCAAGTCGACCGAGACTTCATTGAACCATTGGGACGCTATGTCGATGGCGCTGGCAAGTTGATCGCCCCTATGATCGCGGCCGAGCATCATCAGTTTGGCCGTATCAAACGATTGGCCCCCCAGACTGATGCGGTTGATACCCTGATCGCGCAGAAGAAGACATAAATCTCGATCGACGTCTTGAGGATTCGCTTCAATACTCCATTCTCCGTCGTCTGCCAGGGGGAGCCATCGGCGGATCACCTCTAACAGTCGCACCATCGGTTCTCGCGGTAGGAGGGTCGGTGTTCCACCTCCAATGAAGATCGTGTTTACAGCGTGTGGGCGACCGAGAGTAGATAGTTCACGAGCGACGGCCTCGACGTAGCGATCTACCCAGTCCAATCGATTCGCGACGACCGTAAAGCTACAGTAGGGACATCGAGAGTGGCAGAATGGAACATGGACATAAGCTGCCTTCGGAGTTGAAAGGCGTTCGAATTCGCTACGAATAAACACGAGGGTGTCTTCCAGACATACGAGTCCCCTCGTTGATGATGTTCGCCGTACTGTAGTCAACGTCGGCGGGAACTTTCAACTCGATCGACTTTTCTTGCGCGGAAACGTCGTCGGCTGAGAATAACCAAATCAATGCCAGAGATTGAAGCGTACGCTGAAAAGCCATTGCGGTTCTCCGTTGGAAAAGCCAAATTTGCGACTCTATGCGGCTAATGGTCCAGCCAGTTGACAATAGTTCGAGTCACTTTGTCCGGAGCGTCTTGTTGAACGAAATGATCTGCTTCTGGGATTGTCACGAGCGTCAAGTCGTTTTCCAGCCACTTCCACGTATCATTCAGACCACCGGGCAGGAGCGCTTTATCCTTGAGTCCATGGATCATCAAGACAGGGCATTTCACCAAAGGTCCAGCATCATCTGGTACCGTGTAGGGCTCGCGTGGATAGTTTGCCTTGTAGTAGTTCAACA
>JANLQO010000646.1:0-5585 GCA_031367855.1 Planctomycetia bacterium
CCGATCCTGAGATAAGGTTGCTACCAACGTAGATATCATAGCCACCACCAAATGTTGGTCCATAGTCGACTCCGTTTACGGTTTGATAAACCCCAGTAGAATCCTGATTCTGATTTTGCCTTTCAGTGGTAGTCAGGTTGAAGAGAAACGCAGTTCTATCAACTGGGTTATACGTGTAATTGTAGTTACCACCGCTGTCCCAACTCTGGGGATTGTATCCGCCAATAACCTGTTGCGGTAAACGTGGAGTGTAGCCGCCCAATACCTCGATTACCGAAAACGTCCTTCCCTTGCCATCAACAGCAGCGTGAAAGTCGTAGGAAGAATTTCCAGTCTGTTTGGTGAATATGTTCGTTACCGTGATTGGCCCTTCACCCAACCATGTTTCAAGTTGGTTCGCATTGTCTTGCGTCAGAAAACCTGTTCCACCGACAATGATCGCCGCTTGCGCTTGCACCGCAGTCGTGAACATCACTACCAAAAACACCATTCGAATCAAGCTTTTCATTTTTCGCTCCGGTTGAAATTGATGCCTGGAATCGACGATTCGTCGCCAAACTCCAAGCGAAGCACAGAGTACTTGGCAGTAATCTGACATGATAGGAAGCCGACCGGATTTCAAGCGGATTGTGCGCCTTCGCAGGTGCAATCTTCTTTTTGCCAGCCATGTGAATCGAGCGAAGGTTCAATCGGCTTCTTTGTCATAGTTGCATCCTCGGTGCGAATTAACTTGGCTCAGCTCGCGAAATAGCCGTAACGCTTGCTGGAAGTCGCCCCGCGCAAGAGCATGGCACAACCGCCTATGGAGCTCAACAGCCCTTGGATCGATTTCAGGGCCACCCACGTCCTCATGGAGCCACCAAGTCCGTGTAAAAGGCGTTGGAGTCATAGTGACACCTGCCCAGCCAGTCGGCTTGCCATGGCGACGATTTCCGCTCGCGATTCAGGAGGCAAGTTAGGCCAGATGGACGCAAGCTGTCGCCATTGCCGTTCGGCTTCAGATGGCTCGGAATTGCCTTGAAATGGAACCACAAATGGCACCACTTTTTCGGAATCGTTGCATTTTCCGTGGGAATCGGGTGAATATTCGCTTCCCTCTTCGCCCACTCAAAAACCCTTGTTTTTCAAGGGTTTTTTAAAGATGCAAGTCGAACGTCTTCCACTTGGTACTCACTTCGGTACTCACTTGGAGGACTGACCGATGCCCGAAGAGGCCCAGACTTACTTCCTAAAAGCCCGTGGATACTGGTGCATTAACGTCTACGTGAACGGCAAGCGGGTTCGCCGCAAGCTGGCGGATACCAAGAAGGAAGCGTTCGACCTGTGGAAAGCGAGTCTCCGATCAACGTAAGCTCTGCCGTGGATCTGACCGAGTGTTCAAGCCCCTAATGTGAGTGTCCTGGCTCGTCGGCAGCCGCCCTGGGGAGATTTGAAAGCTGAAGTGGGAGCACGTCGCGGAGGACTTCTCAAGAGCGGTCATGCACGAACACAAGACGGCCAAGTAGAAAGACAAGCCACGGGTTATCTACTTCCCCCCTCGCGCTCAGTCGCTGCTCAGGCGACTCCATCGAGATGCATCCTTGGTGGCGAGTACGTCTACCTTTACTCGCGGAATAAACCTTGGACCAGCATCTTCGCCGATCTACTGCGAAAGCAGTTCAAACCATCGTGGGGCTTCTCCTCTAAACCAGCAAGGTTCGAATGGTACGGGTGGTTTTCATCCAGTGGGAGCCAGACGATTGCGGCCATTCCGAGCATTCCAGTCGCTAGGGGAGCTTTGAGGCAACTTCGTTTTTGGCCAGTATAGCTACCGAATCCTTTTGCCGAAATGCGTTTCTCCGACGAAAACCACTACGCTAGACGGTTCTGCCAGATAAATCATCCCGCCGCATGCACACTTGGGTTTTGACTCGGTCCCCTCACCGGACCATGAATTGGCGTTGATCCTAAACAGTTTACCGCACTCGAAGCACTCAGCTTCAACGACGCCCGTTACTCAAGGTAAACAGAGTAAAATCGATGGATGCAATACCTCTCGTTTTGCCGTCGGACGCCAATCTAGGGTTCCACCATCGATAAGCACTACGGCAACTGCAAATCTAACCAAGAGTTTCCAATATAACATGACACAAAACACTAGATCTTTTTTCGCGCCTGAACTTCATATTCCAAACGGCACAACCAACTTTGATTTTTACCTGGACTTCGGCGCAAAGGAGCATTTTTGTTTTCGCAATGACGACGGGAGTATACACGTTGTCGAACTGGAAATTGATGGTGCGATTTTCCATCTGCATGAAACTATGCGAGATGCTTTGGAGCCAGCAAGCGCCAAAGGCGTAACCTCGGTTGTTGGCCTCTTTGTGGAAGATGTTCAGGAGGTTTTTAATCGCGCTATCTCAGCAGGTGCTACAGTAGTCAATCCTGTTACTGACCATGATTACGGCTACCGACAAGGAATGTTCAGGGATCCTTTTGGGCATCTTTGGCAAATACAAAAACGAATTTGTAAATCACCATCTTTTTGAAGGACAAGTTTGGCAGACAAAAAACGCCCGTGCCTTAGATTCAGTGATCGGATTTATGATCGAAGATAATTCGATGTCGCTAAGTGCAGGTATGATTGCGGCGCTGTTTTCCCTCATTCCGCAGTTCAGCAAACTCTCGAACGGCATTGCCTTCGGTATTGTGACCGTTCTCTTGCGAGTCTCTACCTTCGGCAGAGTCGCTCCGCCGAGCACGTCGGGAGGAACACCAGGTTCATCAGCCTCTGGCACGTAAATGACGACAGGATTAAATTCGGCCGCACGCATGGACAATCGAAAGAAACGTCGAGCCGCGTGGAGCCAGGAGGCAACGAAAGTAGACGCGAAAGCCGAACGCCCGAATGACAGTGTATGTGTTACATAGAACCTCTCGTCTCCGAATTAAGCCGCCCATGACTACTCTCCCCAAAGAGTCGCTTGATACGCTAAGTTGCTGTTACACGAACTAGCGGTGAATAATCCTCGTTGCGTGAGATTCGATGCTTATCGCGAACAGTTTTGCTCTATATCTACAAAGCGTGTTTCAGCCCGGGACGTTAGCAGATTTTTGTTTAGATTTTGAGGAATGATTGACGGAAGGCGAACGTTTAGCACGGGCTCCAGGCCCGTCAATCCAAAAGATTGGTTTGTTCGATTGTGGCAATACCTCAGTTTGCGCATTGGTGATTCCACTTTGATTGTCGCCTGTCTAAGAAGTGTCCTGCAATTCACAAAGAATTTTGAAGATTTGTCGGCAGCGGCGAAATTCGCGAGTCGATGTAAAGTCCCTCCCGTAAGACACTTACGACTGCTTACACAACTATTACAGAAGAACTACACGCCTTTCACGTTGACATAGTCTGCTCCGGCTAGACTTTCCTCGAAGCGAACCACCTGGACGCGGCGGGATCGACAGATCTCCTTTCTGTCGCGGCAGGCCTGAAGCACGGCTTGCAGGACGGTGGTTGATGGCATGGCAACTTGCCTTGCAACGCTAACAGTAAAAGTCAAGCAACGCATAAGGAATCATTATGTCAATCGCGATGGATCCACGGAAGAAAAAGAATAAGCCTCAAACAAGCCGTTCGTCAGCCGGACTCAACGATGTGCGGGAGTCGCCTAAGCCTGTTCTCGTTTCCAAGGAATTGAGCGGCGGGCAGCCTCTCGATCAGTACAGCAACACAGAGAGCTCGCTGCGAGTGCAGCGGATCGTGATGACGATTACGGTCGTTGTGCCTTTCCTGGGCTTGCTAACGGGGATCGCCTTGGCGTGGCAGTTCGGGGTGTTCAACGGCTGGTACCTAGCGATGATGATCGCAGGCTGGGTGCTTACGGGGCTGGGGATAACGATTGGGTATCATCGGATGTTAACCCATCGTTCTTTCGAAACCTATCCACTGATTCATGGCTTTTGGACGCTGATGGGCGCGCTGGCCATTGAGGGTTCACCTTTGGTGTGGGTAGCCGTGCATCGCAAGCACCATCAACACAGCGACTTGGAAAACGATCCGCATTCGCCGCACAATCATGCGGGTGGCATTGTCAATTGGTGGCGGGGATTCTTTCACGCGCACATGGGTTGGCTGTTTGGCAAGACGTGGTCGGAGCGGACACTTCAACAATATGTGCCGGACCTGATGCCGCAACGTTTTACCGTTTTGCTTGATAAATATTATCTCTGGGTGATCGTTGCGACGCTGGCTATTCCGACCGCCATTGCTGGGTTGGCAACCATGACTTGGACTGGCGCCATGCTCGGATTGATTTGGGGTGGACTGGCGAGGATGTTTATGACCCACCACGTCACTTGGTCGATCAATTCGATTTGTCACCTATTCGGTGCGCGCGACTTTCAGTCTGACGACGACTCTCGCAACAACTGGATCTTTGGCATCCTTGGTCACGGGGAAGGCTGGCATAACAATCATCACGCCTTTCCGACTTCGGCCCGCCATGGTTTAAAGTGGTGGCAGTTCGATTTGAGCTGGATCATCATCCGCAGCATGGAACTGTGCGGACTGGCATGGAATGTGAAGCTTCCATCCGAAAAGGCCATTCAGGCTAAACGCGTGCGTTAATCAAGCCGACGTGACTGACTATCAACCGGTTGATCAGGTATCTGATTCAGTCTGTGAGTCAGATGCCTTGGGATCGGGCACAAAGCGGTAGCCGACGTCTCGAACCGTCAAGAAATGCCGTGGATGTGAAGGTTCTGCTTCGAAGGTTTTCCGCAATTGACGCAGAAACTGGTCAGGTGCGCGCGTATTCATGAAACCAGGCAAATTCCAAACGTTTTCCAAGAGCTCTTGTCGGGTTACAACGCGTCCCTCATTTTCAATGAAATATTCGAGCAGTTTTAACTGCAGCGCCGTTAATCGAACCGTCTTATGATGGACTCTTGCTTCGTAGGCCTCGAAATCGATGGTGGCACCCGCGAATTCATAGCGTTTGAGCCTTCCGTGCGGCTTTTCCTTTGAATTCTCGCGAGCCTTGCCTAGTGTCAACAAGTTATTGACGCGGCTGATCAATTCTTCTAGATCAAAGGGTTTGGTGAGATATTGGTTGGTCCCGACATTGAAGCCTTGCGTACGATCTTCCGCCAAAGACCTCGCGCTGAGCATTAGGATCGGTAAATCGTTGCCAGCTTCTCGCAGTTGACGGCAGACGGAATAGCCACTCATACCGGGTAGCATTAAATCGAGAATCATTAGCTCGAATTGGTTGTCGGAATCCTCGATCATTTTCAATGCGTTTGGCCCATCTTCGGCGATGTACACTTGAAAACCCTCGGCTTCCAAATTGAACTTGATTGCAAACGCGATGTGGCTTTCGTCCTCGACGACAAGTATTTTACTGCGGTGTTTTTCACTCATTCGGCTGCACTCTGTGATTTATCAAAGGGACTTCCGTAGGTTGTCGACTTACTTCGAATCGTCTACCCGGAATTTGCCTGGAAGCTCTAGCTGGAAGAGCGTGCCGGGACCTGATTCGCAATCATGTACACTAATTTTTCCTCCCAACCGATGGACCAATGTTCGCACGATGTACAGCCCCAATCCG
>JANLQO010000006.1:0-10027 GCA_031367855.1 Planctomycetia bacterium
GCATCAAGGTGATATTGAACACACATCGGTGCTTCTACGCGAACTGGGGGCGGCTTCGAAGCGGCCCAACGGATTGCATCCGCTATCGCGAGAGGCTGGTAGGGATAAGCGTAAAGGTAGTAAGCGGCATCCAACCCCGTGCCAAGTAAACCGAGCGCCCGCTACCGAAGTGATTGGCGATGATCGCAGGCCGGGTTCCTTCCGAAGAATCGCTTTTGGTTCGCTGTGTTGCCCAGATCTCGATCGCCTGCGTTACTTTTTTATACACGACCTTCGAGTCCGTAGGCCGAACGCGAACGGCGGGAATTCAGTAATTTCGCTACAGCTATGCCGCGACGTCTGTTGACATTGCATCTTTGTTCTCGCGATGGCCTTGGCGGCGATTGCGTGGTGGCAACACGTCGCTGGCCAACCCCAGCCGTTCCATCAACTTGATTTCATAATAGCTAATATCAATTTCCCACCAGCGATGTTGGACAGAGGCAGCCGATGGATCTTCGTGATGATTGTTATGCCAGCCTTCACCAACGCTCAGTACAGCGACCAACCAATTGTTGCGACTGCCTTCATTGGTTTCGTAATTTCGATAACCGAACATATGGCTAAGCGAATTTACGGACCAAGTGATATGCCAAACACAAATTATTCGTAGGATCGCACCCCACACCACTAGGCTCGCCCCTAATTGGGTTGCGGCAGCGAGGTTGCCGCCGAAGCCAATCAAACTGATCAAGCATCCGATTCCAAAGTAAACCGGAACTTGTCCAAAGATATAGACGAACTGCAAGTAAGGATTGGTCTCGAGCCGCATGTAGAACGGGTCTCGCAATAAATCTTTGGCAAATTTTTCCAAACCCGCAATGCTGTACGTTTGGCGATTGATGTACATCAACCAACCCATATGTGACCACAGAAAGTTCACCTTGGGGCTATGAGGATCAGGGATTTCGTCAGAGTGCACGTGATGCATGCGATGCACCGATACCCAACGAGCCGGTGTATCTTCCATGCAGCAGATACCGATGATGGCAATAATGTGCTCCAGCCACTTCGGCGTCTTGAAACTGCGGTGGGTCAGCAGTCGGTGGTAGCCAATCGTGATTCCTTGGCCGAATACGTGTATGCCCACGAGCAGGAACACGACCCCCGTCCAACTGAAAAAGTACGGCAGCAGTGCCAAGAATCCCAGCAAGTGGACCAAGACGATCGTGATCGAGTAAGTCCAATTCAAACGAAATGGAATCACAGGGGGTGGAACTGGGTTACTCATACAGTTTCGAAAGCCTTTTGCAAGTTTTGGCAGGTTCCTAAGCGGCCGGCCAGTTGGACCGATTGTCCCATGAGTTGGAAAATTTGGAAAGAGACGAATTGCGTCAGCCAACTACCTACTTTAGCTAGCTGGACAGCGGCACTTTTCGCGAACAAGGCCTAAAAACGCGAATTCTTGTGGGGTGGCGAGCAGCGACGCCGACTGATACTGCCGTTGTTGACAATCACCTAGCGTACTGCCAGCATAGGCACATTCAACTTCGCGACACTTGAGCTGAAACAAATTATGTCAACGGATCGAATTGGATTCATCGGTGGCGGCCAGATGGCAAAGGCGCTAGCAGGTGGAGCCGTGCGCGCGGGGCTGGTTAAACCAGAACAACTGTTGATCGCGGAACCCAATCCCCAGCAGAAAGCACTGTTTACCTCGGCGTTGGGCAGGGTGCAACTCTGTGATCATGGCCATGAGGTGCTGGCCGCCTGCGATCGCGTGGTGCTGGCTGTTAAGCCGCAAGTGCTACAGCAAATCGGCGGCGAGCTTGCTCGGCGGACTGAGCCGCGCCATTTGTTGGTTTCCATCGCTGCTGGCATATCACTGGTGCAATTGCAGCAGCTTCTCAGTACGAATCGAATCGTGCGAGTCATGCCCAACACGCCCAGTCAGGTCGGCGCGGGTGCGGCGGGCATCGCGGCGGATGGCAATGTGACGGAAAGCGATTTGGCTTGGGTTGAGCAATTGATGAATTCTGTGGGTACGACCGTGCGAGTTCCCGATCATCTGTTGCATGCGGTCACGGGCGTATCGGGTTCCGGTCCGGCGTACATCTATCTAGTCATCGAAGCGCTGAGCGATGGCGGCGTCGCGCAAGGCCTGCCACGCGATTTGGCGACCAAGCTGGCGGCGCAAACGGTGCTGGGAGCTGCCAAGATGGTGCTGGACACCGGTTTGCACCCTGGCCAGTTGAAAGATCAAGTCACCAGTCCAGGTGGAACCACCATAGCCGCCCTCCGTCACCTTGAACGAGCGGGCCTGCGAAGCGCTTTAATTGAAGCGGTCGCCAAAGCCGCCGAGCGCAGCCAAGAACTAGGCAGCTGAGGTGGTCGCAACAAGAGAACCAGCGATGACTGTTCCGCAGCGACTGTGAAAATCAATTTGCTGCATGATCCAATCGTGGCTAGCGCAAGTCGCAGGACCAAGCATCAAATAGCAGGCATCGCACAACCGTCCAATAATACGACTGGGTGTCAAATGCATGGGGCCGAGATCGATCACAACCAAGCGATGCCGTAGTTTCCACTGTGGCAACCAATGTGGAATCTGCTCCAGCGCCCTGGGAGCCGATTTACTTGGCGGCATGGGTAAGCTGATTTCGTACCAGGGTCCCAGCGGTGATTTGATCGCCACGGGTGCTGTAGTTCGCGTGGCGGTCGCGTGGCTTTCGCAGGCTGTGCTGTCAAGCCGCAACAGCAAAGTGCTGGCTCCAGTTAGCTGTCCCAGTTCCTCGGCGGCGCTCTTCACCAGGCGTTCAATCAAACGTCGATCATTTGGAAACCGGCTACCGCTCATCAAGCCAATCGAGTAGGTCGAAGCTCTCTGGGCCGCAGCGGCAACTGTACCACCCCAGCTAGTTGCATTCAGCTCTCCGTTCATCCAGTAATCCTTTCAAATGGTTGCATCGAATTCTCTGTGTTCCACTTGAATACGTACACTAATGGCGCAGCTTGGCGAACAGTTGACTGTAAGTAGCCGCTTTGACCACAGGTGCGGCGAGTTGTTCTGTAGTCATGCGGTTGCTGACCGGTAATTCCTCTTCAATGATCAGCAGGTCGCGATCATCATCCAGCGACAGGGTGTGGCGAATGTCGTCATCCATTGCGGTCGTCTCTGACGTGTGCAAAGTGTAGATCGTTTCCCGCTCGTTGTCGTTTGATCGCAACTCTCGAAGTTGTTTCGATGGCGCCGCACCACGCTGGTAGTCGATCGCAATCTGCTCGACGCTAAAAGGTTCGATTGCAAACGCTGAGAAATTCAACTGTGATACGAGATCTTCAATTTCCATATGCAAGGCAATCTCGCGATCCGCCTCGGTGGCTGCTACGTCAACTGTCCAACTGGCAGCCAGGCTGTCGATGTTGGATTTTTCATTCGATAGTAGGGCGTGCCGCTTCGCTTGCTCCGCGTCTTCGTAGGGCCGAGTATCTTCCAGTTCAGCGCGTTGGCTCTCCATCGCGGCTAACTGTTCTTCCGCAGCGGCTTGTCTTGCAACTAAAGGTAACGCAGCAGCTACATCGACCGGCCGGGGCTCGAAAATACGACGTACTTTGACGGCGCTACCCTTGTTGACGATGGAGATTTCTTCGTCGAAATCCTCACCGAACAGGTTATTTTGATTGGCATTATTTTGATTGGCATTTGTCGCCAACTCTTTGGCAGGCATAGGTTCTCGGCGAACTTCGTGAATCGGTGGATCATTCTCCCAAATGCTGTGTGCGTCATGCTCGGTTGGCAGATCTTCGGCCGAATCATCGATGACTAAGATGTCCGCATCGGAAGGATAGAAGTCAAAGAAATCCGCTGCCACCTGGCTGGTCGCGGACTCCATCGATTCAGCCTTGGCAGCGGTGGTTGGCTCAACGAACATGCGTGTCGGAGCCAACGGTTCGGAGCCGCGGGGGAACGTGTTTTGATGACGATTGAAGCCAAATGCTTGACTTGCATCGAATACAACTTGCTCGGTTACGCGACTGGAGCTTGGGCTCTTGATCTCCGAGATCAACTGA
This sequence comes from Planctomycetia bacterium, assembly GCA_031367855.1. GTDB lineage: Bacteria > Planctomycetota > Planctomycetia > Pirellulales > Pirellulaceae > Aureliella. The sequence continues at coordinate 4,051 of JANLQO010000006.1, forward strand.
TCTTCGGGCGAGATCTCCGCGTCGTCGTCTTCATCCTCGACATCCAAAGCATGTGAAACGATGGGCGCGAACGCCGCGAAGAAGTTTTGTTTCGGGCCGCGGGAGATAACTTCAAGCGGTTCGTCCTCAGCCGCCAATTCATAAGTCTCTTCTGGGGAGACTGCACTCGCCATCGCAAGGCTTGGCTTAGCCGCTATCGGGCTAGCGGCGGTATCCCTGGGGGTGGCGGCCATGGGCGCAGGTTTGATGACGGTCGATTCGTCAAACGACTCTTCGTCTTCATCGCGCAGTTCACCAAACTCAATTTGGCCAGTCGAAACTGCATTGGGCTTCTCGGGCGCGTTACTCGAGTGCCAAGGAGCTGGCAATTGCTGAAGATCCGACCAGGCTTCCTCGATGAGCGCTGCCGAGATCGGGCATTGACCTGTCGTTATTCCAAGCACCAACGCGTGATCCATGACCTGATTGACAAGTCGCGGAACACCCTCGCTGGCTGCGTACAAAGTGCGCAGCGCATCGTTGGTGACCAACGTCGCTGGCTCCACTTGCACAGCTCGCAGTTGGTGCCGCACGAAGTCCATAGTTTGGTCGCGAGACATCGGCTGCAGATAGCAGCGGGCCGCCAATCGCTGATTAAATGATTCCATCTGAGGATGTGCGAATGTGTCTTCCAGACGCATATTACCGATTAGGACCAAGCGTGCACGAGGCTGACCGTTGCGTGCAAAGTTCGTGAGCAGTCGCAGTTCTTCTAATAGCTTTGGAGACAGTGTGTGCGCTTCGTCGACCATCAACAGAATGCCGCTGGGCGCGGTCTCGGGCGACGGCGAGAGTCGATCCATGATCGACATCCGCAATTCACCTTCGGAAAGCCCGCGATACGGCAATTGCAGTTCGAACAGAATACTCTGCAATAAAGCGCGACGACTGCAAAGTCCACTTGCGTGCAGTTTGACGATATCGAAACGCCCGTAAACGTCGTCGGCGATCACCTGGCCAAGCATGGTTTTACCAAGCCCGGCGCCGCCCAGCACCAAGCAAGGCCCCTCGGCGCGAAGTATCGCGCGGACGACCGTTTGCCGCGCTTGTTCAATACTGTCGCTGGGGAAATAAAACTTCGTGTCGGGTGTCGCCCGAAACGGTCGGTCGGCAGATTGCAGTAAGGCTTCAAACATGGCAACCACTTAGAACTAACGGAGTTTGGGGCAAATTAAAACGGCGATCTGGATGCAATAAGTTGTTGGCAGCAGACATGGTTACGGCATTCCAGTTACCAGTCGTCCGAATGCAGCCAAGGGGCTATCGATCAAGACGCTTCGCCAAAGTGGATCAAACAGCATTCGACAAGCAATCGCGAAGCACCATATCAACATGAGGTTTTCGCCAGCCGCAGCCAAATGCTGTCCAGTCGTGTTCTTCAAAGTATTGATCACACCGCTGGGTGAACGCTGAGTCGTTTCGTGGCCAAGCGGAGCAAGCGTTACTTCGGCTAAGACCGGCAAACCGTCGACGGCAAGTTGATTGCCAACAAATTGCGGATCATACGCACCGCCCGATTGAATGCGGTATTGCAGCAAGCTGGCGACTGAGCCGGTAGCGATGGCTAGAATCAAAACGCTGGCAGACATCCAAGTCGGAATGTTGCTGGTCTTAGAGTGGATTTGTGGAGCGCCCACGAGTTCGATCGCGCCGGCATATTTTTCCAAGGCATTGGCGAAAAGATCGGCTGATTTCTTAACGCCAGTCTGGGCTTGCTTGACGGTCTCGATCAATTTTTTTTCAACGGCAACAGGATTGTGGAAGTCCAATGGTTCCGAGACCGTTAATGGTTGCGCGCCCTGCTCCTGGCTTGGTGCCAGGTGAGCAAACTTCGCAGCTACACCGCTCTTGGGTGTCGCGGTTGTGCTGGCTAGCTGCGCGTTGGTGGTGTCTGGCTTGCTGCCCGAGCACAAGTACTGATGATGCTTCAAGTAGTGATTGGCGGTTTCGGCTTGCCAACGCGAGAATCTTTCATCATGCGCTTCCGTGGTATCGACCAACTTACTTGGTTCTGACTTGGATACTGTAGCCAGCCAAGCTTCGATGTGCTCTGGCGTGGCCCGACCGGTCCACAGCGACTCAAGCTCAACAAGCAGAAGGCCATCGTTTTTGACTTCGTCCAGCAACTTGAGCTTGAACAACTGGGTGTACCGAAGTCTGCCTGAAGCGATGACTTTGCGATCACGTTCAAGTACAGACTTCAATTGGTCGAGGCGTGCTTGAGAGACCACGGCGCGAGTCAAGACTTTGTATTGAACATTGACCGGCGGATACATGTTAAGCGTGGTTAGCACCACAGCCAAAGCGCATACCGCTCCGCACCAAACCGATTGTTTGATCAGCGTCGAAGTATCTGCGTTCAGTGCCTCATGTTTCGAGTCGGTCACCACTTTGTCCTTCCGTGGAGTGTGGTTCGGTGCCAGCAGTTCTTAAATTACTGAACTGCGCCAGCCTGATCAATGTCAGACTTACACCTTCGCTATCGTCAGATTAATCGTCAAAGTTTGACATTTTTCGTTGCTGAGGGTCCTAAGTGGCAAAGTTTGCCAGATTTTAATGGCAGCAATGCCTTTCGTGGCGTAAGCTTCCAGCTTGCGCACTTGCTTACTCTTTCCAGTACTCGGCAATGTTCTTCCGCAGGAATGCTAGCGACTCGGCCATTTCGTCCATGCCGTTCATGCCGTCCTCAATGCTGATCCAACCGCTAAAGTTGGCCGCTCTGAGAATCGAGAAGATAGCTGGGTAATCGTTTAGGCCTCGACCCGTTACACCATGCTTCAGAACGGTGGCATAGCCCGTCGAGCCTTCCGCAGCTTTCAGATCATCCAAAGTTGCGCCTTCGGCGAGATAACGATCGCTCGCATGCATGCTTACCACGCGGTGTACGATGTCTCGCAACAACTCGACCGGGTCATCGCCTGCGACGACCGCGTTGCTGGGATCGTATTGCACGCCGAAGTTATCGGACTCAGGGATCAGCTTCAGCAAATCGACAAAAACATCCTTTTTCTGCGCGAATTCCGGGTACAGCCAGTTGCCGTCTTTGTAGTGATTCTCGATGCCGAGTACGACCCCCAGTTCCTTGGCGAGCGGCAAGCAGGCCTTGATGCCATCGCTCGCATATTCCAGCCCAGCGGCGCGCGAGACTTCGGGCCAACGCTGTCCGCTGAGAACTCGACAGACTACACCTTCGCCGCCCAAACGATGCGCGACCCGGATCATTTCGCGCTGGTAGGTAACCGCGCGCTGGCGATTTTCAAGATTCGGATGCGTGAAATCTGGCGAGCAACACAGCAGCGGCATCTCGAAACCGGCGCCGCGAATCGCTGAGCTGATTTCGTCGATATAGGCATCCTCAAGCCGCATGAAGAATCCTTCATACATCTCCAGCCCATCAGCGTCCAGCAATTTCGCTTGCTCGACCCAGTCAAATACGGTCATGGAACCGGTGGGCGTGATCACATCCAAATAACATTTCGGAAAGGCACTTATTTTAGGTCTTTTCATGGTTTTCAATTGCGGGTTGAGTCAGTTTGGGAGTGGATTGCTACGGTTGGAGTTCAAGGGTGACTGGCACAAAGGCTTGGATTTCAAGTACAATCGCAGCATCTGAAATTCTTGTCAGCAGGCCGACGAACGTCTAGCAACGGTGCTGGATGCTTCAGGAACTGCGAACCAGTGTTATGTCTCACAAGGTGAATACGATGCTCGTACGTTTTGCAATTGCCGCTCTAGCCGTTGTGCTGTTCTCGCCAATCGTTTCTATAGCTGCCGATCCGCTGAAGTTAATCGATGACAAATCGAAAATCTCATTCCTCGGCAAGAAACCAGATGGAGAGCATAAAGGTGGATTTAAGAAATTCAAGGTCGACGCGCTGGCTGATCATGAAGATATGACCAAGAGCAGCATCAAAATAGTGATCGACATCGAATCGCTGTGGGCCGATGATGAAAAATTGGCAGGCCACCTGAAGAACGCTGACTTCTTTGATGCGAAGAAGTACCCCAAAGCAACTTTTGAATCGACCAAGATCGAAAAGGTTAGCGATACTGAGGCAAAAATCCACGGCAAGCTGACCATGCTCGACAAAACCGCAGAACTTGTCGTGCCCGTCAAAGTGGATGCGAACGATGAGCGTATTCAGCTCAATGCTGCATTCAAGCTGGATCGCACCAAGTGGGGCATGAACTACGGCAAAGGCAAGATCAACGACGATGTCGACATGACCATCGAATTGGCCTTCAAACCATAGCGAGAGTAGAGCAATTGTCCTAATTGCTCCTAAAAAAACTGAGTAGAGCAATTGTCCCAATTGCTCCTGAAACGATTGGGACAATCGTTCTTTACTTGCGGTTCTCCGTCCATCCCTCTCACGCGTTCAAAGAGATTTTCGAAGATGACTTCGCCTTTTGGTCCACTAAACCCAACGGAACGAGTACTCATGGGCCCTGGGCCGAGCGATGTTTCGTCGCGTGTGCTGCGGGCTCTCGCAGCGCCCACGCTTGGGCATTTGGACCCCGAATACCTGACGATTATGGACGAAACGCGGCAGATGTTGCGTCAGGTCTTCCAAACCAACAACGAAATGACGATTGCAATCTCGGGTACCGGCAGCGCGGGTATGGAAGCATGCGTGTGCAACTTGGTCGAGCCCGGCGACGAGATGATCGTGTGCGTTAACGGCGTCTTTGGCGGCCGCATGAAGGACGTCGCGCAGCGGTTTGGTGCGACGGTCCACGCGATCGAAGCCGATTGGGGGCGCGGAATTTCGCCCGACCAAGTCCGCCAAGCGTTCAAGCAAAATCCGAAAACCAAAGTATTCGGCATCGTGCATGCTGAGACGAGCACCGGTGAACACCAACCGCTCGAAGAGATCGCTCAAATTGTCAAAGACCACGGAGCGTTGTTATTGGTCGATGCGGTCACCAGCCTCGGCGGTATCGATTTACCCGTGGACAAACTCGGCATCGACGCCTGTTACAGCGGCACGCAAAAGTGTTTGAGTTGTCCGCCGGGGTTGTCACCAGTCACGTTTTCCCCCCGCGCCGTCGATGTAGTGATGAATCGCAAGACGAAAGTGACTAGCTGGTACCTCGACATCACCATGTTGAAAAACTACTGGGGAACCGATCGAGTCTACCACCATACCGCGCCGATCAACATGACTTATGCCCTGCGTGAAGCGTTGCAAATGGTGCTGGAAGAGGGCCTTGCTTTGCGGATCGCTCGGCACGAACGCAACCACAAATCACTGCGAGCGGGACTCGAGAGGCTCGGCCTAAGCTACATCCCCGAGCATTCGCTGACGACATTAAATGCGGTCCACGTTCCCGAAGGCGTCGATGATGCTGCGGTCCGAAAGCGGTTGTTGACGAACTACAATATTGAGATCGGAGCCGGGCTTGGGCCTTTTAAGGGCAAAGCATGGCGATTTGGGTTGATGGGTTCTAGCAGCACTGAGCAAAACGTGACGCTGGTCCTGGCGGCTTTGGAAACGATCCTGCGCGACTTGCAAAAGTAATTTTGGACCGCGATTTGCGGTAGGACTTGTGCGTAAGGGTAGTTGTCGAATTGACAGCCTTCGGTGGACGCCTAAAATCGCACTATGGGTGCCAAATTAACGAGTTCTGTGACAAGTAAGGTTTGCACGGATCAGCGGGACGCTCTCGCTAGCACCCGGTTTTGATTACTAGATGGAGCGTGACAAAAACCGGACGCTAACGCCGTTTCGGCTGATGAAACAAACCCGTTTCGCCTTGAACAGAGCCGTAGACACATCTTTAAAGCCTTTTCCTCAGGGAGCCTTGCAGTGGGACAACACACAGTCGAATTTACCGATGACAATTTCCAAGACGAAGTTCTTAATTCGACCGGGGGCGTGTTGGTGGATTTTTGGGCTCCGTGGTGTGGTCCATGCCGGCAAATCGCTCCATTGAT
>JANLQO010000079.1:0-13279 GCA_031367855.1 Planctomycetia bacterium
GAACCACTGATCTCCGTATTGTTTGCGGCAAGCATAAAATACGCAGTGGCAATAAACAGCACCGGCAACCCGAAGAGCAACGCGTTCAAAACTATAAATCGTCGAAGTAATTGGTTTGGGCGTCGCACCAGTTGCGTCAATCGAAACGGCGGCATACGCGTTGTCTTCCTTCATATTGAAGTGGTCCGTGTCTAGCAGAACGGCTGAAATCACGCAGTCGCCGCGCAAGATTTACCACTGGGTTAACACGCTAACGGCGACTTGCGGCGAGTAGTTTGGATTCTCTTGAGTTTAGGCATGAGGTTTGTTTTCTCTGTTTGCCGCCTAGTTTCCTGGCGGTGCCACATTATATCATCCTTGCTCAATTGAGTGTCCGCACCCTCTCAGAACCGGACGTACTGGCAACCAAATCGTAACCACGAATACGGAAAGCCAAACGACATTTGACGTTAAGTCGCGAGTCCACGTTTCGATCAGCATCGGATAGGCTGATTTTGGCGTGTAACGAAAAGTCCAAATGTTCTCCTCAAAGGCGAACGCAAAGAACATCATCAATCCGAATACACCAAGCATGTTTATGCGAATTCGCAGCAACAAAAACAGGTTGTATAGGAACCAGTACGTTGTCAAGGACAGTAGAATCGCAATGCCGACGTTTGCGATCAATGCTACCCAAGCCACTTCCAAGTCATTGGTTGCACGCCAGTAGTTCGAAGGCAACCGTAGCGTCGCATCGAGACTTGCGTCCGTCCAACCAGTTGCGGCGTGAAATGGCCAACCGTATTGGATCACGGTTCTTCCACGTGACGACAGTTCGTAATTTCGATTCAGATCATTTGCGTTGTGTAGCACAAGACTCGCGAGTGTGAGTAGTCCGCCAAGAATTGAAAGAAATCGCACCATTTCAAATTCGTACTGGATTGCGTAACGCTAGCGATGACCGCGGTCGCCGCGAACGATCACCCATTGAAAAAACGGCCGGATCGGCGACTCCGGTCCATCGCTTGGTTATTGCCAAAGTTTGTGGCTACAGTTTACTCTGCTTGTTCATTATGCGGATGTCGTCGAGCAATGCTTCTATGCGATCGTGGGTAGCGTAGATGCACGTCGCGACAATGCTCTCGCTTTCATGGTCGGCGGAGATTGAGAATTTATCAGTGTCCCACTTTCCAGGTTCGATGTTCGCTGTCACGCATACGACCCATTCATCAACGCGCTCTGGAAGCGATTTTGGTGAATCGAAACTTCGGATGATGTCTGCAACGACATACTTCCGTTCGACGGTTGTTCGAAATTCAGGTCCTTGCGTATTGTCTTTGGGTGATCGATTGCATCCCGTGAGAAATGATAAAACAAACACACTCACTGCCGTGATGCTGGCGAATCGGCGATGGTAGTCTGAGTTCACAAGCATATTGGCAATAACTAGTAATTCTCGGGCGCTTGCGCCCGTAAATAAACTTTCATTCTACTTCACTTAGTTGGTCAAATGGGCTGTGAGATCCGTTTATTTGCGCCTCATCCTCCAAGATGAAGATTTGCGTCATTTCTAAAGAACTAGGGCATTCCTGATAGATGTAAATGCGTTGCTGCCGCTCGCCGAATGTCGTGTGGCGTTATCTTCCGGCGGATACCAGATCGCAGGACGGCGTCCCGAAATATCCGGCGCTGGTGGTTGGCGTCGCAATGGTAGCGTTTTAGGCGTCCATCCGCTGGGTCGCGACTGAGTGACTCGCTGGGAAATAGCCACATCCAACGAAAGTCGCGAGGAGCAGAAGGGCATTTGCGAGCATAGACGTGCGGCACTGGAACCCCATTCGGGAATTCTATTGCGTCCTGGCGGTGAAAGCTTTCTCCTCGGATCCAGCTTCATAAGTCGAGCTATATCGGCGTTCGTGCGTCCTTCTGCAACCATTTCACGGAACTTTTTTTCCTGATGTAGCTGTCGCATTGGAATCATCACCTTTTCGAATGGGCAGCCATCAATAGCCGCTCGTCGTCTTCAGGGGTTCAAATACGATTGGCGACAGACCATATTGCTGCCGCGCGGGGTCAAGCATGGCTTGGGTACGGCTGGCCCCGCAGCGAGTCACGCCCAAGAGTTTGACTTTGCACAGTGTTTCAAAGTCGCGCACGCCGCCAGCCGCTTTCACTTGAATGCCTGGACCTACATGGTCGATCATCAGTTTCAGATCTTCGAAGGTCGCTCCGCCGGTACCGTAGCCCGTGCTCGTCTTGACCCAGTCGGCTTTCCATTCCGTGCAAATCTGGCAGAGCCGAATTTTCTGCGCGTCGCTCAAGTAGCAATTTTCGAAGATCACTTTGACTTTGCGCTGGGCTGCGTGAGCGAGATCGACGATGCCACGGATTTCGTCGGATACGTACTGCCAATTGCCACTTAGAACTTGGCTGATGTTGACTACCATATCCAATTCCTGGCAACCAGCTTCGATTGCCTGCCCAGCTTCGAAGAGTTTTGCACTGGTCGTGTGTCCTCCATGCGGAAATCCAATGGTCGTACTCGGCTGTACGCCCGTGCCGCTCAATAATTCCACGCAGCGTTTCAAGTAGTAGGGCATGATGCACACGCTGGCCACGTCATAGGCCGCGGCCAAGCGACAACCTTCTTCCAACTGATCAACCGTCATTGTCGGCATGAGCAGCGAGTGGTCGATCATTTTGGAATAGTCTTGGTAGCAATCCGTCATGTGAGGTGATCCCTATGAACTGGGCAATGGGAGGTGGATATTAGTTGGATAGCGCAATTTGATTGCGAAGTACAAGTTTGAAGCGCAAGCGAGTGAACGAGTTACGCAAGATACACTCGCTTGCGCATTTTGATGTTGCGCATTTTTGTATTTTCGGGCCGAAGGCTCAGCAATTTACCTAGTCCAGCCCATCGGGCTGGGAGTTAGGTGCAATTGGTCGTAAGGGCCGAAGGTTTGTTGGTCAATGTGTTTCGCACGATCAAACTGTCGGGCCGTTGGCCCTGCGTCTTGCTTTGTTTTTTGTACCCAGCCTGTTAAGCTGGGCTAGGCAAACGAACCGGGCTTTGCCCCTAAATAATATAGCGCAACATCAAAACTTGCGTTTCGGGCTAGGCTTTTTCTCAAAAGGGGTCTGACCCTCTCCGGGCATGTTCTTTTGTCAGTGATTTTGCATGCCCTCCAAAGGGTCAGACCCCTTTTGAGACAAAGCGTATTCCGCATGTTTAGCGCAAAGGTACGCGCGTTACGAAATCCCGTGGGCGGTCTCGTACTGCGTGATTTTATCTGCATTTTCCAGCGTCAAGGCGATGTCATCCAGTCCATGTAGCAGGCAATGACGTCGAAACTCTTGAACTTCGAAGTGAATCGCCAGCCCGAAGGAATCTGTGATGGTGCATGACTCGAGGTCCACGCACAATTCATAGGGCGCATGCTTGGCCGCGCGAGCGAAGAGGTCATCGATTTGAGCCTCCGCCAATGGGATCGGCAGCACACCGTTCTTGAAGCAGTTGCTGAAGAAGATGTCAGCGAATGAAGGGGCGAGCACCGTCCGCAAGCCATAGTCTTCGAGGGCCCAAACGGCATGCTCGCGGCTAGAGCCACAGCCGAAGTTGCGTCGAGCGAGCAGGATGGTCGCGCCCTTAGCGGCTGGCTGATTCAGTTCAAACTCGGGATTGTCAGAACCGTCGTCTTTGAATCGCCAATCGAAGAATAGATACTGACCGAAGCCCGTGCGTTCGATGCGCTTCAGAAACTGTTTGGGGATGATCTGGTCGGTGTCAACATTGGCTCGATCAAGACAGCCAACGATGCCGTGTTCTTTGACAAATGGTTTCATGTTATTTCGAAATTATTTTGTTGAGTAGGTGCTGCGCCGCTTACTGTGGCAGACGCTCGAACTACGTAGGCCGATTTCTCCGAAATCGGCACTTGCGTTTGCTTTGGGGGCTAGGCTTTATAATTCCATTGGCGAATGTCATTGAAGTGACCTTGGATGGCAGCTGCTGCGGCCATGGCGGGTGAAACCAGATGAGTTCGGCCACCTTTGCCTTGACGGCCTTCGAAATTGCGATTGCTAGTCGATGCACAGCGTTCACCGGGTTCTAGACGATCTGGGTTCATGGCCAGGCACATGCTGCAACCCGCTTCGCGCCAGTCGAAACCCGCTTCGCGGAACACGCGGTCTAGTCCTTCTTGCTCCGCTTGGCGTTTGACCTGTCCACTACCAGGCACCACCATCGCGCTGACTTTCGAACTTACGCGATAACCTTTGACGACCCGCGCTGCCGCTCGTAAGTCCTCAATGCGCGCGTTCGTACACGAGCCAATGAAGACGCGATTGATTTGAATATCGGACAGCGGTGTACCTGCGGTCAGTCCCATATACTCTAAAGCCGCGGCGGTTGACTTTTGTTCGGTCTCATCACCGCTTTGGTCGGGACGAGGAACGCGTGCACTGATCGAGCTCACTTGGCCAGGATTGGTGCCCCAAGTCACTTGCGGCTCAATGGCAGCGCCTTCGAATGTGCGAACCAGGTCATACTTTGCTCCAGGGTCGCTCGGCAACTTCCTCCAATCCGCTACAGCCTCTTCAAAATTTTTCGGCGCGAACGGTCGACCACGCAAATAGTTGAACGTAGTTTCGTCGGGCGCAATCATTCCTGCGCGGGCTCCAGCTTCGATGGACATATTGCAGACCGTCATGCGTTCTTCCATCGACAAGTTCTGAATGGCGGGGCCGGTATACTCAAGGACATAGCCCGTTCCGCCATGCATCGAAATTTGGCCGATCAAGTACAGAATCAGGTCTTTCGCGGTGACTCCTTCCGCCAATTTGCCGTTCACTCGCAACTCGTACGTCTTCGGTTGGTACTGCAGTAGCGTCTGCGTTGCTAGCACATGTTCCACTTCGCTGGTACCGATCCCGAAAGCCAGCGCTCCGAACGCACCATGGGTGGCAGTATGACTGTCACCGCACACGATCGTCATACCTGGCTGAGTATATCCAAGCTCTGGACCAATGATGTGAACTATCCCTTGGTTTGTGTCGTTGAGATCATAGAGTCGGATGCCGAATTGTTCGCAGTTAGCCCGCAGGGTGTCTACCTGCTGCTTGGCAATGGGGTCCGCAATTGGCAAATGGCGATTGGCAGTGGGCACGTTGTGGTCTGGCGTGGCGATCGTTCGGCCAGGCTGACGGACTTTGCGCCCCGCCAGTCGCAGGCCTTCGAAGGCTTGCGCGCTGGTTACTTCGTGAACGAGATGCAGATCAACGTACAGAATGGCTTGTTTGTTGGGTTCGGCGAGCACGACGTGCTGGTCCCAGATTTTGTGAAACATGGTTCGAGGCGAACCAACCTGACTGCTCATTTAATATCACCTGCGGGTTGCGAGTTCGAGGCCGTGCATTGGTCAGCAATGGCCAATACGCTACAAGTAGGCGTAGGACTCAAAACTGTCAAGCGATTTGGGTTGGGCTGCGGCGAATGCAGCGGAATTCGTCGCATGCATTTGGAAATGGCAATTGTCTATGTTTTTTTGTGTTCGAGAAGACGAAATTCTCAAGTGTAGATAGTCAAGATCTCTTATAGTGGAGAATGCTGAGTCCACTTTATGTTAGATTCAGACTTCGATAGGACGAGTCATTTTTTGCATGCGAACCCACCGTTAGAGGCACATCGCGAGTTTTTTTTAATGCCGTAAGTCATTGCCCCTAAATAACTTATAAAAAAAACGGGGCGTTGACTGCATTACAAGGAAGCTTATGCTAGCGAACGAAAAGCGATGGCTAGCAAGCCGACTGTCGGAAAATGGGCTATCTACAGGCCCAAGGGGTGAACTCGGCGCACGAAAAAACCGCTGCTAACTAACGCTAGCAACGGTTTGTGTACGATTCGCCACTTGGCAAGACCTGAGCGGCGAAGAGCTAACTGAATCAAGAAAGAAGGATTACTTCTTCTTGGTTGCAGCCTTCTTCTTGCCAGCGGCCTTCTTCTTACCAGCAGCTTTTTTCTTGCCAGCAGCCTTCTTTGGTGCAGCAGCCTTCTTGGTAGCAGCTTTCTTCTTTGCCACGTTTCTTCCCTCCGACAAACGGTTACGTGAAGAGGGGATAGTTTGTTTCAACGACAACAGCCACATGTTGCCGTCAGATCCCAACTTCGAAATCGAGTTAACCAACTCTCTCGCATTGGATTCCAAAGTGGTGGCCACCACCAATTGGAATGCTAAAGAACTGATTGCCTACGTCCTTGATTTATATTTGTACAAATCTATTCGAACATTGCAATATCTTTTCTACAGATTTTACACATAAATCTGACATTTTTTCCACAAAAGAGTTTTCGATTGCGAAAACGGGCTCAAACAAACTGCATTGCCTGGTTGTTTCGCTGTCAAAAGCGACCAGACATGAACTGCAATTGCTGCCAATTGATCGCGGCGAGCAGCAGGCACATCATGGTGAGCATGGGGTCGCCGATGTTCTGAAAGCAGTAGATAGCGACCAGCACTGCGACGAAGATCGAGATCAAGTGTGCATTGCGCTGTGCATCGGGATTCCTGCTGAGCACCAGCGCGTTGAGCATGATGTTGCCACCATCCATTGGAATGATCGGCAACAGATTAAGTACAGCCCACAAGACGCTCGGCGTCACCAGCGAATTGAACATCGCATACGCCGCCGCAGAGCTTGGCGTTTGGGCTTCGGGAGGATCGATGGAAAAGTAATCTTGTATCAACCAATCGAGTTCCATGCGCATGCCGAGATAACGGCCAAGCAGGTACACGCAGAGCGCCAGTGCAAGTTGTGCGGCTGGACCGGCGGCAGCAATCAACAATGAATCGCGTGCCTTGAGGGAACTGCGGCGGGCTCCATTCCATGAACCCATACCACTTCCGACGGCCAGGCCGCCGAAGTGGTACAAAACCATGCGTGCCTGCACGCCATAGTAACGCATTGCCAGCGCATGTCCTAGTTCGTGGACCAGGATCGAAACGAATACCGCTGCGGACCAGATGATCAACAAAATGGGAGCACCCGGGCTGTCGATGCCCCGACTACTGAAGCTTGCGTCCCAACTATTGCATGCACTCCATCCCAGTACGATGGCAGCAACCCAAAAACCCCAGGTCACACGAGTCGGGAAGCCAAAGGCTTGAAAATGAATGTCGTATGGGCTCTCGGCCGGTTCTTGGTTCATCTCTCTGCGCTGCTCCAACTTCTTAGAAGAACCAAATCTCCCAACCATTACCAATAACGCTCGACGACAATCTGTCCCGGCGTCTTCGCGCGGTGTTTCTTCAGCCCGCGTGCGACCAGCAATTTCTCGGATTCGTCAAGCATATCTGGGTTTCCACACATCATTACACACGAATCATCGGTCAGCGGCTGATCCACTACATTCTCCAATGACCCGTTAGCCAAGCAAGCCGTAATGCGGCCTTGAAGCGCGCCCGGCTTCTCTTCGCGCGACACGACCGGCGCGTAACGAAAACGATTCCCGTAGCGCGCGGCGTATTCTGACAGCTCCGTTTGATAAGCCAAGTCGCATGCTTTGCGCACACCATGAACAAACACGACGCGCTTGTAGCGTTGCCAGGGAGTGGCAGTCCGCAACATGGCGATGTAAGGCGCGATGCCAGTCCCTGTCGCGATCAGCCACAGCACGCTAGCATCTGGGCAGTGACTTAGCGTGAATCCGCCTGCAGCTTTTTCGCTCACATCAACTTTGTCACCCGGTTGTAGCTTCCAAAGATGAGGCGTCAACTTGCCATCTTCGACGAGTACTATAAAGAACTCAATCGAGTCGCCTGCCGGTGAGGCCACACTGTAGGGCCGATGCACATGCACTTCGTCAAGTTCCAAGCCCACTTGGAGAAACTGACCGGGTTCAAAAGATTGCACTCCGGGACACTTCACTTTCAACGTGAAAAGACCGGGTGCCCACACGACCTTGCGTTCAACTGTGCCTTGCGTCCATTTCATGGTGTCGACGAACTTTCATGCTTTGGCTTTAGGAGTGGTTGGGTATGGATGATGCGAGTAATCAATGTAGCAAGCAAAGAGGCCATAGGGGTTGAGCTGAAACATTTTTCGTCGCGCACTTGCTCGGAGTAGCACTGGGCGCGGTGCCTGTGCGAGGCGCTCAACATATCGACCAAGCAGGATGCTGTCCACAAAGTTGCCAGTTCAAGACCATCCGCTGTTGTGCTCCGCATGCCCCGCTGTGCAGTTGTTTCGCAGTAGCACAAAGCGGACTTGGGAACGTCTACTCGGGCCCGTTTCAGCGAGCCTGAGCCGCGCAAAATGTGAAACAGTTACGTTTTGCTTGCAAAAGATCTTGATCAAATAGCAAACAAAAGCAGTGAAACAGTCTCTAAACTGAGCAAAACGCTCTTTGTTCTCGCAAAGTCGGGGACTGGTTTTTCGCGTACAGGTTACCTAAACCTCGCGCTGAACGGAGCAGATGCGGGATTTCTAGTTAAATGCGGTTATCGCTGAAGAAATTTCCCCTTAGAATCCTTAGAATTAGCTGAATCGCCCTGCGGAAATTGGCTTCTAGCGATTGTCGCCTATTGCAATTCCTGCGGGCTGGATGAAACTTAATCCTCATGTACCCGCGAACCTCCATCGAATCCATGCACGCTTTGCGCGACGAAGCGGCCGTCGTTTTACCTAGTTTATTGCAATGCGATTTCGGCAACTTGCAGCGCGAGATCGAACGAATTGAGGAAGCGGGCATCAAAGCTCTCCACCTCGATGTGATGGACGGCCACTTTGTCCCCAATTTGTCCTACGGCATGCCGCTTGTCGCCGCCGTCAGAAAACTGACCCAATTGCCACTTGACGTTCACTTAATGATTTCTGCTCCCGAAAAGTTTATCCCCCAATTTGTGGATGCCGGTGCGGACTGCTTAACTATTCATGCTGAAATTGACAGCGATGTGGCTGCAGTACTAACATCCATTCGCTCAGCGGGCGTTTTGGCCGGGCTGGCGTTGAACCCCAGAACTCCCCTCCAAATGGTTGAGCCCATCTTGTCGGCATGCGACTTGTTGCTAATCATGAGTGTGGACGCTGGGTTCGGCGGCCAAGCATTTAATCCTATCGCTTTGGACAAACTGCGTTTGGCGAAACAGTTAGCACCGGATCTCTTGTTGGAAGTTGACGGGGGAGTGAATCAAAAAACAATAGGCAGTTGTCGTGAAGCCGGGGCCAGGCTATTTGTGGTGGGCTCTGCGATTTTTGGACAGGATGATTATCAGCGAGCTCTGGGTGAGCTTGCGGACGCCATGGAATAGGCGATGGTTCCTAATGCGAAGGTTTGCATGTTAGAAGTACTTTTGATTCGTCCTGGAGCGACAACCTTCGATGAAGAGGGTCGTATCAAGGGAGCGTTGGATATTCCGCTGAGTCCCAAGGGAATCCAACAAGCTGAAGTTGCTGCAAAGAGCTTTGGCGGTATGAAATTAGACTGTTTGTATGCAGCGCCCTGTGAATCCGCTCAGGACACCGCTCGCTACATCGTCAGACGCACTGGTTGGAAGCAGAAGACATTGGAATGCTTGCTAAATGTTGACCATGGTTTATGGCAAGGCAAGCTCGTTGAGGAAGTTCGCCGGCTGCAGCCGCGCGTCTATCGCCAATTCCAAGAAAATCCAGAAAGTGTATGCCCGCCGGGTGGGGAAACTCTGAGTGCAGCCAACGCTCGCGTTGAGAATGTCCTGGACAAACTAAAACGCAAGCACCAGGGCCACCGCATCGGCCTCGTCGTCCCGGAACCGATGGCGTCGATCGTGCGGTGCCATTTCTTGGGCGGCACAATTGAAGACATGTGGAAATCGGAGACCGATGCCGGAACGTGGGACCTGCTGGTGGTCGATCCAGTTCCCGAAACGGCGATCGTCGCAAATCGTTCAGGCGCAGTCGCGTTTACCTAAAGGGCCGCGGGGGCCGGGCGACGAGGGCCGCCTCCTCGACACCCTGCCCAGTAGACACCCAGTACTTGCGCGACGTACTCGCGCGCCAGCGCACGTGCGCCAGTTCACCTGCGCTGGGTACATGTGCCGTGAGTACCTGGGAACTGAGTACGTGTGAAGGGGCAGGTTTCCTTAAAAGTTCCAGCGGAAGCTGGCGAGGATGGCAAAATCGGCAGCTTGAACAGTATTTGAGAGTTGGCTTGTCGGAGCTTATAATTTGCAGCTTGCAAGATTTTAGTGACGCTTAATTTTAGCTTGGTGCTCATCCTCTCATGGCAATCATTGACTCCTCGGCAAGTACGGATTCCATCATCAAGAAACGTGGCGTTCCGGAGGGATTGTGGGTTAAATGTCCAGGTTGCTCCGCCACGATCTACCGCAAAGAAGCCGAGCGACTCCAAAACGTCTGTCCCAAATGCCAATATCACTTTTACGTTTCGGCCCGTGATCGTATCGAGCAAGTGCTGGATACGAATACCTTCGAACCTTGGGATGATAATCTCCGACCAAGTGATCCGTTGAGCTTTCAGGACAAGAAGAGCTATGCGAGCAAGTTGGTCGAAGAACAGAAACGCACGGGCTTATCCGACGCAGCTCTAACGGGTACCGGCATGATTCGGGCGCGACGCGTCGCCATCGGAGTTACCGACTCCGCCTTTATTATGGGCAGTATGGGCTCAGTCGTCGGAGAGCGGCTCACGCGATTGGCCGAACGAGCTACCGCGCAGTCTTTGCCACTGATCATTATCAGTGGATCTGGTGGCGGCGCGAGAATGCACGAAGGCATCCTGTCGCTGATGCAGATGGCGAAAGTGTCCGCTGCGTTGTCGCGATACCACCAATTGGGCGGACTCTACATCTCGGTGCTCACCAATCCAACCATGGGTGGCGTCGCTGCAAGTTTTGCGTCGCTGGGCGATTTTGTGTTCGCTGAACCGAAAGCGCTCATCGGCTTCGCTGGTCCGCGTACGATCAAAGCGACCATTAAGATCGAATTGCCAGCCGGATTTCAAACGAGCGAATTCTTGCTTGCGCACGGCTACATCGATCGCATTGTAGAACGCAGCCGACTGAAGAGTGAAATCGCGCGCACCATCGACTACTGCGGGAAGTGATTTAGTATGGGCTTCCTCGACAGACTCAAAGGCGCTTTCGGTGGCGGCGATAAAGCTAAAGGTGTCAGCCCCGCCGCGAAGAAATCCGATAAGGCTTCGAAACGACGAATCGACATCGATGTGCGTTTTGAACGCTTGCGGACTTCGGTTAGCGGTACGATGAGTTCCTTTTATGTGGCCAAGGATCGCGAATTGAATCGCACAGTTGGCCTGAAGCTGTGCGACCTCGAAAAACATCGCTTCTTTGAAAATCGCTTCAGGGGAATGAAAAAGCCCAGCGAAGGCTCAATTGCGTCCAGCATGCACCATCCCAATATCGTCGAAACACTCGAATATGGCCTGACGAATAAAGACGAACCCTACTTGGTGATGGAATTCGTCGAAGGCCCCGGTTTGCAGTTGCTCATCCACAACCGCGAAACGGAAATGTTGGCCGGAAAGCGTCTGAGCTTGATAAAACAAATGGCGGATGCTTTGTATTACGTACACCAACAAGGTTTTATCCACCGCGACATCTGCCCTCGAAACTTCATCTGCTCGCCCGACATCAATCACATCAAATTGATCGACTTCGGCCTAACCGTGCCTGCCACCAAAGATTTCATGCAGCCCGGAAATCGCACCGGTACGCCGCTCTATATGGCACCGGAGGTGGTTCGTCGCCGCACGACCGATCAAAAAGTTGACATCTTTTCTTTCGGCGTAACCTGTTACCAACTGCTCACATTTGAACTGCCCTGGCCTGGCGGCGAGACGAGTGGCTTGGCCGCTCTCAATCACGACACATCCGCCGCCAGGAATATATTGGAGTATCGCCCCGACCTCAACCGAGCGCTCGCGGGGCTTGTTATGCAGTCGGTAAAGGCGAACCCTGTTGAACGAGTGCAAAGCATGGAAGCCTTTCTCAAGATCCTCAATGGCGTGAAATCTGAGACCCAGTAAACTTCGCTACCCCATGTACCCACACACGAAGAAGCTTGCGAACTCAACTCATGGCATTTTGGAACAAGAAAAAAACGGAAGAACAACCGGCTGCGCCCGAGCAATCTGAGGCGCAAGTGAAATCCGGCGGCCTGTTCAGCAGCTGGAAAGCAGTGCTGAAAAAAACCAGCACGGTTCTCAACACCGATATTCGCGATCTTTGGAAGAGCCAAGGTGAATTAGTTGATGAGGACTTTCTCCAGCGACTGTTTGCGATCCTCGTCCGCAGCGATATGGGCGGCGATATGGCGCGGAAAATTCGCGATCGCATCGGCACCGATTTCAGAGCTCGTAAAGTCGAATTCCAAGAGATTCTTGACATTATCTCCCAGGAGATTCGCCAGACGCTCGAACAAGGTGGGACCGAAATTCGCATGGCCGAATCGGGGCCCACGGTCATCTTGGTGGTAGGCGTTAACGGCTCGGGCAAGACAACTTCCATTGCCAAGCTCGCATACCGATTTACCAAGTCCGGCAAACGAGTGCTCCTCGGAGCGGGGGATACATTTCGGGCGGCGGCTGTGGAACAGTTGACGATTTGGTCCGAACGCATCGGCTGCGACATCGTCAAAGGGGCTGCTGGAGCGGACCCTGGAACAGTCGCCTTTCAAGCGACGAAGAAAGCCGTCGATGAGAACTATGATGTGTGTATTCTCGATACCGCAGGTCGACTGCAAACGCAAAGCAACCTCATGCAACAGCTCGACAAAATTCGTCGTGTCATCAGTAAGCATGTCGCTGAGGCGCCGCACGAAGTTCTGCTCGTGCTCGATGCGACTGCCGGCCAGAACGCGATCAGCCAAGCCAAAGGTTTTTCAGACGCAGCCGGTTGCACGGGAATTGTGCTTTCCAAACTCGATGGTTCCGCCAAGGGCGGCGTCGTTATTCCCATTCGTCAGCAGTTCAATTTACCCGTCAAGCTCGTCGGTCTTGGCGAGCAGTTGGCCGATCTGGCAACCTTCGATCCCGAGATGTTTGCAAAAGCTTTGTTGGCGGACCCGAACAGCTAAGTTGCATCCCTTGTTGTGCTCTGTCCAGACTAGATTTAAGGGTTAGCAACATCAACCGGAAGGCGTTAGCCAAATGGCACTCACTTTAACATTCTTGGTTTTTTAATTCGATTTAGAAGGTAGGTGGCACAGCATTTGCGCCAGTGAAGTGGTTTTCTTTACACTGCCAAAGAGAACCGGTTATGGCTAGCGACTCAACCACCCAGAA
>JANLQO010000519.1:0-10544 GCA_031367855.1 Planctomycetia bacterium
CCGTGCATGCAGTGAATCGGTAGGGACAGGTCGGTGTCTGTATAACCTTCATAGCGATGCGAACGTCCTTGCATCAGTGCGACCGGCATACCGGCTAAGTAGCCAGTGATCAGTTTGCCTGCATGCCCCAACGCGTGCGTACGCGGAAAGCAGGGTAACTCTGCATAGGCAATCGACTCGGCGTGCTCGACATGATGGGCCAACTCGCCCAAACCGCTACCCAGCACAATCGCAACTTTGGGTTGATGAATGCGCCTCGCAAAGATGGCCTTGCACGTGTTTTCCACGAGCGTTTTGCAATCGCGATCTTGAGCAAACATCTTGCGAGCTTTGTCGAGATTGGTTTTTTAGGGTCAGGTGGCATAGGCTTGCAGCGCTTCCAGCCTGAGTGCGACTCGCAATTCCGATTCAAGGCCTGGAAACCTATGCACATTCCCCTGCGTTCCTAGGCACTATCGCTTGCTTTCGAACGCTAGGACTCCGCCCACAAGGGCACGTAATTGCGGTTCGGCTGCATTCGCCGTAGCGATAATCTTTTGCACATTGGCCGGTTCGAGCGCATCGGGGAAGCACAAGTCGGTGACAACCGAAAAACCAACCGTACGCAGACCACAATGTACGGCCACAATGACTTCGGGAACCGTCGACATACCGACTACATCGGCACCGATCGCTCGCAAGAAGCGATACTCGGCTCGTGTTTCGAGGTTGGGACCTGCAACTGCGACAAACACACCTTTATGCGCGATGATATTCTCGCGACGTGCAATAGCCAGCGCTTCTTTAACGAGACTTGGGTCATAGGGGGCGCTCATATCTGGAAAACGTGGGCCCAATCGATCATCATTGATCCCGATCAGTGGGTTGTCGCCCATCAAATTGATCTGGTCATCGATGACCACGATATCGCCTAGACCATAGTTTGGATTCATTCCGCCCGCTGCGTTCGATACAATCAACAGCTCAGCGCCCAGCGCTTTAATAACACGTACAGGTAATGTGATCTGTTTTAGCGGGTAGCCCTCATACATATGAAAACGGCCTTCCATGGCCATGATGGGCAACCCGCATAGGTTGCCACATACCAGCCGTCCACGATGGCTAGTCGCAGTTGATTTCGGAAAGTTCGGGATCTCTTCGTACTCGATCGAGGCTTGCACATCGATCTGTTCCACCAACGGTCCTAAGCCCGTTCCCAAGATGATGCCGGCCCTTGGAACCGTCGACCATTGACGGCGGATAAAAGCACACGCTTCTTCGATTTGGGCGTAAAGTTCAAGCATGCCAGGTCCGCAATATTAGGCCGAGTAGTAGACAAGCTGCCGCTTGGGCACTGTGAGATCGGTGGCATTAAAGCATCTTGCCGCCGCTTGTTCAACACGTCGAAGAATTATTCTTGAAAAACGATACTTCTTGGTGAGCGTCAACAGTTTGACCTATTTACCGAAGTTAACGGCCACCTCTATGGCTTCACCAATCGACTTTGGGCCAAGCATTGACTTGCCATCGAACGGGCCATCGGAACCCTCTTTGGGCCACGTGGCAGGATCTGCAAACTGGCCGTCGTCTTTGAATTCCTTTTGTAGTCGAGCAATCTCGGCTTTCAATTCAGTAAACTTCGCTGCCGCCTCCGGCTTACCAGCGTCGGCTTCATTAAACAACAAATTATGTTGCTCGGTGGGATCGTTGGCCAAGTCAAACATCTCGTATGCATTCTTCTTCCAGTAGTAGATCAGTTTGTAAGTTTCGGTTCGAACTCCCAGGTGAGCAGCCGTATTGTGATGGCCAGGGTCATGGTAGTAGCGATAGTAGACGCTTTTACGCCAATCTTTTGGGGACTCACCGTGCAACAGTGGTGCTAACGAACGACCTTGCATTGACGCCGGAATAGGCAAGCCTGCAAGATCGAGGAACGTGGGTGCCAAATCGATATTCGCGACAAGCTGATTCGGCACGCAGCCCGCTTGAATGCCTGGCCCGCGAGCAAGCAACGGCGTTTTCAAACCGGGCTCGTACATAAAGCGTTTGTCATACATGCCAAGATCGCCGAGGTACCAACCGTTGTCGGCTGAGTACATGACGATCGTGTTCTTTGCCAGATCACTTTCGTCCAAGTAATCTAGCACCTTACCGACTCCGTCATCGACGCCCTGCACGCACGCCAAATAATCTTGCATGTACCGCTGGTATTTCCACTTAACCAGATCCTTGCCGGTCAAGTGCTTGCCATCGACAAGCAACTCCATTGGTTTGACACTGTACCACTGGTTGAGCGCCGGTCCTTTGAGATCTGAGGGAGGAACAAGCTTGAGATCGCGACGTGTTAAATCGCGTGCCACGGTTTGCTCATTAAATGGCAATGCAGTGGGTCGAGTTGTGTAGTCATCCCACAGCGTTGCTGGTTCAGGAATCACTAGGTTCTTGAACTTGGCTTTGTTCCGTTCGTCAGGCTCCCACTCCCGGTGCGGAGCCTTCTGATGCAGCATCAGAAAAAACGGTTTGTCTTTCGGTCTTGTCTTAATGAACTCGATGCCAAGATCTGTAGTGATGTCCGTGCAGTGACCCTCAAGGCTTAGTTTATGTCCAGGGACGAGAAAAACTGGGTTGCGGTAAACTCCTTGGCCAGGCAAAACAATCCAGCGATCAAAGCCAGTTGGATCGGAACCAAGATGCCACTTGCCGATGATGCCGGTGTGATAGCCACCCGCCTGCAGATGTTTGGCGACGTTGTCTCGCGCTCCATCGAAGCGATTGAAAACAGGCACGCCGTTGAGATGCGAATACTGTCCCGTCAGCAAGGTCGCCCGGCTGGGTGTACAAATAGAATTGGTCACGAACGAGTTTGTAAACCTTGCACCACCCTGTGCTAATCGATCGAGATTTGGTGTCTGGTTTACCTTAGAACCATAGGCGGAAATCGCGTGCTGTGCATGGTCATCCGAGAAGATGAAAATGATGTTGGGCTGTGCGGCGTGTAAAGTACTGGAAAGTGTTAGCAACGCGGCAAGCAGGCAGCACAAACTGAGTACGAATGATTTCATGATGCTTCGCAGTGTGAGATGAGTATGAACTAAGGCGACTTCACTACTTGCCTTCCTTGGCCCACTTCTTCATTAGTGCAATGTTCTTTTCGACTTCAGGATTCGCCTTCTCAAGATACACAGCCATATCGCTATCGTACATCGCCTCGGACTCGGGCCCTTGATCTTTCGTCTCGACCATCCAGCGATCTAATTCGGCGCGATGCCGTTGAAGTTCTGCTTTATAAACTGGGTTTTCTGCCAAATTAATAATTTGGTATCGGTCAGTAGCGTATTCATACAGTTCTTCCGCTGGGCGAGTGGGGCTAAAGAGCATCTTCTTGGGAATCAACGATAGCATACCGCTCTGGTTGAGTTCGCGAAGCGTTTGCACGATGGCTTTACCATCTTTGTAAGCGTTCGGTTGCAGATGTGGGCGTTCGGGATAGAAGTTGCGAATGTAAAGAAAGCGTTCGGTTCTGACACTGCGCAGTCGCTCAACAGTTTCATCGCAGCGATCGCGCGCCGCAAATGCTACAGTACGCGGTTGATCATCTTTCGCCAACAAGTCTCGCCCCTGCATGGATGCTGGAATAGAAATATTTGCAGCCGCAAGAGAGAGCGCAGCCAAATCAATTTGCTGAGCGAAATCATCGCGCACGGCGGCTTTGGCAACTCCTGGACCACGCATTATCAACGGGATGTGTGTCCCTTCGTCGTACAAAAACTGTTTACCACGAGCATGACTGATTCCGTGGTCGGTCATAAAGATAATAAGTGTGTTGTCGAGCAAACCTTCGTTTTGTAGGCGAGCGACTACTTCACCGACGTGTTTGTCCGTCAAGCGGACGGCGTCGAGATACGCGGCCCAATCATCGAGCAAGACTTGATCAGGTGGGTAATACGGCGGCAATATCACGCGCTCCGAATCGGTTGCTGATCCTAGTTCACTAATCGCTCGTTTTTGAAACGCTTTGCGTGCTACCGGGGTCCCTTCTCGCAATTTGCCGCCATGCAATTGAACTTGCATGAAGAACGGTTGGTCCGCGGCTCGCCCTGACCAGTCGTGACTATCGTACATCGCCGCATCCCACTCAAAGTTGTAATCTGTTTTCCCCAAACGATTCTCTTTGTTCGCCTTACCGCCTTTGGTAAATGGTATGCCGCGAAAATCCTTGTCCTGCAATCCGCTACCGATGCATGTGTAATAGCCCGCTTTCTGAAACAAGACTGGCACCGGCTGCACACTGGCTGGAAGATAGATTTTTAGCTGGCCACGACCGCTGCGATGATGCTGAGCACCAATCGTGGTTTGATACATACCAGTGATCAGTGCGGATCTGCAAGCTGAGCAAACAGGTCCAGTGACATAAGCGCGACTGAAGCGAGTTCCTTCTGCAGCGAGTTTGTCAACATTGGGTGTCTGAATCGTTGTCTCGCCGTAACACGAAAAGTTAGCCGACATGTCGTCAACGACGAACCACAGTATGTTGGGTCGATTAGCACACGCGGACGAACCACTCGCAAGAACAAGCAAGACAAGTACGATGAACGTTTGCAGTGGTCTCATTCACACGACTTTCTAGTTGGCGGAGTGGCAGAGCTACAATTCCATTCTGGCACCTCAGCCCAGCGATACAAGGGGTGAAATAGAGGTAACGCGTCACCGCCATTCTCAAATAGCGTCACAGCGACTGGGCTGCGAAAGATGCGAGAAGCTAGTTTTAGTGTGCCGTCGGCGTTAGCCAACACGTAGGTCCGTCTATCCGAGACGGATACCGCGATTTTATCGCGGTGATTGCGAGTCTCGGAGAGACTCGCCCACGTGATATCACGCAATGTGAGTGGCATCGGGCGTTAGCCGCGGGGAGCGGAAAAGTTTCAGAGCTGCGAGGGCTAAGCATTGGCCAGTTTTAGCTCACGCCATCGTTCGATATCGGATTCGGTATCGTCTTCCGTGCAACTGGAAGAAAACATTTTCTTTAGATCGCACTTCGGATCGGCTAGATCGGCGATCGAATCGATGATGTGGTTGGGGCGAAAGGCAAAATTTACTAGATCTTCACGGCGAGTACCGCCTGACAGCGCCAACACCGTGTGATACCCCATTTGAACTCCTCCGATGATGTCAGTCTCCATCGTATCGCCAATCATGACCGTCTGGGACGCCACCAGTTGTAACTGCTTTCTTGCTGCACGCATCATGACCGGGCTGGGCTTACCAACGCTTAACGCTTTCTTACCGGTGGATGTTTCGAGGAACGCAACGATCGCTCCGCAACCTGGCCGCGTGCCACTAGCAGTTGGGCAGTTTGGATCGATATTTGTGGCGATCAATTTCGCGCCTCCAAGTACGAACCGGGTAGCGACTTCTAGCGCCTCGTTGGTCATGGTCCTACCTTCACCGACAACCACATAGTCGGGTTCCACATCGACGATTGAGTATCCATTTTGATGGAGCGCTTGCAGCAATCCACCTTCTCCGATCACATAGGCGGTGCCCTTTGGCTTTTGCCTTGATAGGAAACGCGCGGTGGCCATGGCGCACGTAAAGATGTGCTCCTCTCCAACATTGATTCCCATTCGCATCAGTTTCGTCGCAACGTCGCGACGCGTTCGCTGACTGTTATTAGTCAAAAACAGAAAGGAGAGGTCTTCGCTCCGCAGTCGCTCGATGAACGCGTCAGCTCCGGGAATCAATTGATTTCCCTTATAGATGACGCCATCCATGTCGATCAAGAATCCAAGCTTGTTCATCGCATACTCAATTAGCAAAGGTACTTTTTTCGGAATTCACTCTCCACTCGACAAGCAACCGGCGTTCCAGCCGGTGGGTGGTTGGGAATGTCCAATTGAGAAAATGCGAGAAACTTGTTTAATGGGCGAGGATGTTCCCTTGACGTCTTGTTGGGACCGAACCCTGCCTTGAGCGGCAGGCAGTGAAAAATGCGAGCAATCGGTTATTAGCCGCGAGATGGAGCAAGCACGCCTATTCCGTATGCAGCGGAAGCTTGCGTTTACCCGTGACCCGAAGCGTCAATGAGGACGGTTGACACGCAAGAGGATCAGTTGATCCCGAATTGCCGTTTCGTGACTAAGGTACTGCACGGTCGCATCCGGCAGATGCGACCCACGAATGGCACTGTGACCCACCGCGGGCAACTCTTTCAGTTCCTAACCCACTGTTTTTCACGCTGGCAACGCTGTTCATTATCCCAGAATCGGTCAAGCATCGGGCTTGAGCACTACAACACTCAGCGGTGGCAGCGTGAGCGTGAGTGACGCGGGGCGACCGTGGTGGGAGAGTTTTTCAGCGGTGCAGCCTGGGAAATTGCCGACATTGCTACCGGCGTAGAAGGATGAATCGCTGTTGAAAATCTCGCGATAGAATCCGCCTTGAGGCACGCCGATGCGATAACTTTGTCGAACGACTGGGGTGAAATTGCAGGCGACAATAACGAAGTCATGCGGATCTTCAGCCTTGCGAATGAAGCTAATCATGCTGTCGCCGCGATTCATGCAATCGATCCATTCAAAGCCTTCGCCGCGGAAGTCTACTTCATGCAGCGCAGGTTCGCGAGCGATTAAGTGATTCAAGTCGGCGAGCATCTTTTGAATGCCGCGATGGGTGTCCCATCCGAGCAGGTCCCACTGGATTTCGGAATCATAATTCCATTCATGCCACTGCGCGAATTCGCTGCCCATGAAGAGCAGCTTCTTGCCTGGATGAGTCCACATGTAAGCGTACAGCAAGCGCAGGTTTGCGAACTTTTGCCACAAGTCACCCGACATTTGGCTGATCAGCGAGCCCTTGCCGTGAACCACTTCGTCATGCGATAGCGGCAAAGCGAAATTCTCGGTGAACGCATAGATCAAACTAAACGTCAATTCGTCGTGATGAAACTGACGATGGATCGGTTCGTGCCGCATATAACGCAGCGTATCATTCATCCAGCCCATATTCCATTTGATTGAGAATCCAAGCCCGCCGCATGAAGTTGGGCGGCTGACGCCAGGCCAAGCGGTCGATTCCTCGGCGATCGTAAGCACGCCGGGATACTGTGCGTGCGCTTGCTCATTGAACTCGCGCAGCAGATGGATGGCATCCAGATTCTCGCGACCTCCGTAAGCATTGGGCACCCATTCGCCTGCATTGCGACTGTAATCGAGGTACAGCATGCTGGCGACGGCGTCGACACGCAGTCCATCGATGTGGAACTTATCGAGCAAGAACAGCGCATTCGAGATCAAGAAGTTACGAACTTCGTTGCGTCCGTAATTGAAGATCATCGTGCCCCAGTCAGGATGCTCGCCTTGTCGCGGATCTTCGTGTTCGAATAGGGCTGAACCGTCGAAGCGACGCAAGCCGTGACCGTCTTTGGGGAAGTGGGCGGGCACCCAATCGAGAATAACTCCGATGTTGTTCTGATGGCAGTAATCCACGAAGTACATGAAGTCTTCAGGCGTGCCATAACGGCTAGTGATGCCATAGTACCCGACCGTTTGATAACCCCACGACCCCGAAAACGGATGCTCGCTGATCGGCATCAGTTCAACGTGTGTGAAGCCCATTTCACGACAATATTCGACGAGCTGTTGCGCGATCTTGCGGTAATTCATCCAGCCATGATGACCTTCGGGGTCGCGCCGCCACGAACCCAAATGCAATTCATAGATCGAGATCGGCTTGCGTAATTGATCTTCCGCCGCGCGGCGATTCATCCAGTCGTTGTCCTGCCAAGTGTAGGCATTTAGGTCGGTCGCTATCGATGCGGTTTTCGGTGGCATCTCAGCGTAGTAGCCATAAGGATCGGTCTTATCGATGGTTTGTCCATCGCAAGTCTTGACGCGGAATTTGTACTTCTGTCCCATGGCGAGGTTTGGAACGAACAGTTCCCAAATACCGGCCGGAATATGCTTGCGCATCAAATGCTGGCTGCCATCCCAGTGATTGAAGTCACCGACGACTTGAATATGGAGAGCGTTGGGGGCCCAAACGGCAAAATTGACACCGGATTGGTTGTCGATTGAGCGCGCATGTGCACCTAATTTGTCATAGATTTTCCAATTGCGGCCTTCGCCGAAGAGGAATAGATCGAACTCGGTCAGCAGGGGCTGGACAGCGTACGGGTCATGCATCTCTGTAATTTCGCCATTCTTCGAGGCAACTCGGAGTCGGTAATTTGCAGCTTGATTCGAATCGCCGACTGGGCAAATCGCTTCATAAAATCCGGAGGGGTGAATGCGTCGCATGGGTCGAACTTCACTATGGTCGTGATCCACTAACCAAGCTTGTTCGCTGCTGGGCAGGAAGGCTCGCACCGACAGAGCACTCCGTTCGCCGCACACCATCGCATGCGGACCGAGCATCTGGGCCGGATTATCGAGTGTTCCTTCAACTAAGCGACTAATTCCTTGCAATGAAAGCTGTGTACGCACCAAGGGCTCCGTTCGTGACATCTTGTCCAGTCGAGATCGGCGGCAATTTCGATCCAGAATCGAAATTACAACACTCATCGGTCTCGGCCCGGAATGTGAATATAACCAGGATTTCAGTTAACGTCATGTCTGTGGACGATTACTCGCCGCAGCTCAGTTGTTTTTCAGTTGTTCCTCAGATTGCCGGCCACTCTGTTTGTGAGGCGATTCGCACCAAACAGAATTGTTAAAGTTGTTTTGGCCTCCGCTATGCCAAAGTGCCCTTCAGGTGGGTGCAATTGTCGGACGAGAATAAACGCGGGCAAAACCGCGCACCAGCCACGCGCGCCAGCGCCGTATCCAACGGGCCGCGTACGGCAACCACGAAATCCCCAACGCAGGCACAGTAATCGAGATCTTCGGTCGTCGGAACCGCAGCGGCTCTTCGGTAATCAACTGCGTTTCAGCCTGCACGATTGGACTTCGACCCGCCGCAACTCGATTGTGTACCAATTCACTGGCCGCTTGCAGGATCGCTGCTTTCTGCACATCGGCTATTGTCGGTGCAACGTTCAACTTCGTTCTGGCTGGCATTTCCTGTGTCATTTCTTTTGACATTCCCACCGCAGCGTGCGCGGAGTCAACCCGTTGAATGACACCCGCCTGCGGTGCGCGACGAGCGAGCGCGGCGGCCGTTTGATTTTCATTGACGACGTTTCCCGAAACGCTGAACGGCGTGTCGAGCGGATGAGTGATCAAAGTCATTTCGTCCAACTCCGTGGCAGTTTCAACCATCGCTTGTGCCAGCGGCGACTGCATTAGTCGACAGGTCACTTGGTGAAAACTCATGGCGCCGTCGATGCGCTGCCAAAGATCGGCATTGCGAATCGGCTTTTGCATACCAAAGTGTTCCCATGTGTATTCAGCTTCACGCCACTCGTTCAATCCATAACGCAATCCTCGCGACACATAGCGACTGGTTGTGACCAGGGTCACTTGGCTCGGTTGCTCGAGCGCTTCCAGCCCCCGTACTACGGCCAGCAATGCCAATCGGTCGCGATGCACGTCGGACTCCGAATCAGCTGCTTCCAGCCGTTCGGGACCGTCGAGCCGTTCGAGTACGAAGTGCCAACGGCCAAACCCTTGGTCCGTAATTGCACAGGCTCTCGATTTGCTCAAGCTAGCATCGGTGAACAATAAAAAGTGGGGTTGGTTGACGACCATCTCTGGAACTCCTGCGACTCAAGTGCAATCGCATGTTCTTGTGGTAACCGTGACGCAACGAACCGTAACTTGCAAGCACTCAGGTTTTCGCCGGGCATTCGACATCAGTAGAGCAACGTTGGCCACCGAACGCTTGGGGGCAACTGCGATCGGTGCCAGACTGCATGAGGCTCGTTGGATGCGAACAATGCAGCATGTGTTAATTAGGACAACTGACGGAGAACTGTGTGCGACCTGCGAGCATCAGCAGCTGAAACAATACGAACTCTTGGCGTTTCGTATGAACGCGACTGGCAAAATTGTTTGTAGTATCGAACCCCATCCATGGCCGCTGACCGCAGTACCTACATTACACAGCCAGTAGGAATTGTGCTGCGATCATCCTGATTTCAACTGACTGTGATGTAGCTTATCGGCGCTAAACCGTGCTCCGCACAGCTTTTCTACCCAGCCAGGCTTGCCAAATCGCTAAGGACTTCCCAATGCTCAGATTTTAACAGTTGGAACGACGGGTTCTGTGATGTGCCACGGCGCTCCGCCGTCGTGCTACTGCAATCATACACATTTACTCGCCTCCCCAAAGCTCGCTCGGTTAGTCGAACGAGAAGGGCCACGGCATTCGTCAGAATCCGGCGTATGGAGTTGCAATTTCACGTCATGGATGCATCCGCCCGTGTGCCACTGGAGTTGCGAGAACCGAGATCTAAGATTTGAGATCTAAGATTTAAGATTAAAGATTAAAGATTTGCTGACACCAACGGATTCTAGGTGCAAAAAATCGGGGTAGCCCTAACTTGCCAAACTTGCTCATCTTTCTTTACCACAAGCCAGGTGAGGAAAGCATGGACGCAGTCAAGACTCCCCGATCATGTTCGAGAAAGT
>JANLQO010000521.1:0-22703 GCA_031367855.1 Planctomycetia bacterium
ATTGAGTATCCAATATCCGAGCATGAGAATAGAATACCATCGGTGGGTTCGTGCATCCGATAGAGTCGAAATCGCTTTGAAAGAAGCTGGTGCTGGCAATTCCCGACTCGTTCCGTGAAATTGAAGAACCTCTTCAAGCGGCGGTGCAGCAGGCTACCTGGAGTTGCTTTGTGTCTCAGGCAGACGAAAATCCGCTCGAAATCGCCGTCGAACTGGCTCTCGCTGAGTATATGCTCAAGTGCGATGATGGTGCTGTACCGGACCGCGAGCAATTTCTGGCCAAGCACCCCGCGATGCGCGATCGGCTGAGCGAATTGTTGGCCGCGGCCGATTGGATCGAACAACTCGCGGGGCCCACCGTTGCCGATGTAGCCGCCATCGCCGCACCGAAACCGAACCCGATCACCGATGAAACTTTGCCACTGCAAAACTCGATTCGCCAGCCATCGGACCCGAACGAAGTCACACTGCCGAGTTTAAAGATTGAATCCATTGAGTTCTCGGTCAGTGAAAGCAAGAGCATTTCGCCGAAAATCCCTACTTCGCGCGATACCAGTCTGCTGCGCGATGCAAGTGAACTATCGCAGCCCGCCTTGCCATGTCGCTTTGGCGAGTACATTCTCGAGCGTGTGCTCGGTCGTGGTGGGATGGGTGTGGTATATTTCGGCCGGCAAATTCATCTCGACCGACCTGTTGCCATCAAGATGATTCGTTCAGGCGCATTGGCAAGCCAAGAAGAAGTGCAAAGATTCTACGCAGAGGCTCGCAGCGCCGCCAAGCTCGATCATCCAAACATCGTAACCGTGTATCAATGCGGAGCGCACGAGGGGCATCACTATTTCTCGATGGACTACGTGGCCGGCACCGATCTTTCGCGGCTAATCCAGGAAGCGCCCTTGGAATGCAAGGTCGCCGCGCGCTATGTACGGGATGTAGCGAGAGCGATTCAGTACGCGCACGATCAAGGCATTTTGCATCGCGATCTAAAGCCCGCCAATGTATTGGTCGACAAAGCGGACAATGTACATATTACCGATTTCGGATTGGCTAAGTCGATTGGACATGAGACCGGCCTGACGGCAACCGGGGCCGCACTCGGTACGCCAAGCTACATGTCTCCCGAGCAAGCGGCTGGACGTGTTGAGGATCATAACTACGGCACCGACGTATACTCTATCGGTGCGATTTTGTTCACGATTGTCGCTGGCCAACCACCCTTCAAAGCCGCCTCCGTGGTGCAGACCATCATGCAGGTAATTCACCGCCCCGCGCCGATGGCTCGTACGGTCAATCCCAACGTCGACGGGAACATCGAGACGATTATTGATCGCTGTTTGCAGAAGACGCCTGATCGACGTTATGCAACTGCAGGCGCTCTGGCAGACGATCTTGATCGTTACTTGCATGGCAAACCCATCGAAGCCCGACCGTTACCCGTTTGGCGTCGTGTGTGGCATTGGTTGCTCGGTGTGCCGATGATCGGCGCCGTGCTCGACCATCGCGTGGTTGAACCCACCAATGCGCATCGCTGGGTCCAGCGCGGGCTGATTTCCAGCGCCCTGCTAATGATGATGGCTTGGGCGATGTTAATGGTCTCGTCCAGCAACTGGCAAACCAATCGAATGCCCAAGTCGCTGCGGATCGCGGCTGGTGCTGCGGGCGGCGGTTACGAACGTATCGCCAACGCCATTTGCACTTCCCTCAGCGCCGATCACTTGTGCGATGCAACCTCCCTACACACCGAAGGATCGCTTGAGAACATTGACAGACTGCTCAGCCGCGATGTTGACCTCGCGCTCCTGCAAGCCAATATGGTTGGTTCTTCAGCGATCACGGTAGTAGCCCCATTATATTACGAAGCAGTTCACTTGGTCGTTCGCAATGGTACAAACATCACTTGCATGGCTGACCTCAAAGGCAAAAACGTACTGATTGGCGTCGAAAAATCAGGGGCCTATTCCGTTTCGAAGTTACTGTTATCTCGAGCCAATTTGAATCTCGATGATGTCCATGTAAATAGCGGCGACTGGCGGCATTTATCAACGCGGACTGACATTGACGCGGCAGTCATCGTCGTGCAAACAGGCAATGCGATGATGCAAGCCTTACTCGCCGAAAAGAATCATCAATTGCTACCGATCGAAGATGCGATGGAATTTTCGCTCGATCAGCCCACCTTCCACGCTCTGCCGCTCACCCGCAGCATGTACCCGGGCAGCGATTTACCACCCACTGGTGTGCTGACCGTTGCGACCACGGCGTTTCTTGCGGCACGCGCCGACGCGCCCGATATTTTGATTGACAAAGTCCTCGATTGCCTCTTTTCAAAGAAGAACATCGAAGAGTGTGGTCTCCTCTCGGCAGAGCGGGCGGCTCGCTGGCAAGGCCTCGCGTGGCACCCCGCAGCGCAACGTTACTTCGGCTCGTACCGAAAATAGTTCAGATTGCGAATCTTAGGTCGTCGCCTTACTTTCCGAACGAACGCAACAATCCTTCAAGTTGTGATTGCATGCCCGAAAGTCCGGATTCAACCATCAAAGCCTCCTTTTTCGACTGAACGATCGCCAAGGCTAGTGACGGATGTGCTTGCCAATCAGTGCTCGTAAATTTGCGGATGTCGTAGTAGGGTAATTCCAACTTCGAAGCGACTTTCGGAATCAAATTCACCGTTTCTTTCGAACGCACGACGTAGTAGTTCTCCGACATGAACAGCCCGGCAGCTCCCACAATCAAACCTAACACGAACGAAGAAAGTCGCGTCATCATGCATCCTCCTTGCGATCCCCAGCCATGAGCATCACCTATCTTTTGACGAATCCAGCCAATTGCAAGCAAATTACACAAGTGTCCGCTTGGATGGTACCATGCAGCCGAACAACGTGCCCATAGCAAAATCGACCTCCTAGAAGCGTGGCCAGGAATTAAAGTCAACACGCGAAGCTTTTTAGGCATTACCAGCAGTCGCAAGGTCACTCTCGGCAAGCTCGGCAAGAGTGACCCACGGTGGGTCGCATCTGCCGGATGCGACCGCGCAGTACTTTAATCACGAAACCGCACGAGTTTCACTGACAAAAAACACTTCACAGCGTTGCCCGTTGGGCTGGGCTCTCAAATGATTTCGCCATAGTCTTACTTCACCCGTGCGCTGATAAATTCGGCTGAGCCCGACATAAACAGAGGCACGTTTTTCGAATGAAACGAAGGAACGTGTTCCCGGATGTTTGAAATGATCGTCTCGATATCGTCGTCTGTGGGTCCATCGTTGCCGACGTCTATATGGAATATAACGGTATCGCGCTCTTTCTGAATGCGAACCAAGTGAGCGCCACTGTCTGAAATGTAGCCAATGATCGATTCGTTCAGCTTGACCTCTCCTCGATTATCACCGACAGCAGTCGTGTGCATTTGCAGCTGAACGGAATTGGTGATGCCCATGCCAACATGTGCGCCGCCTCTACTATTGTCCATTAAGACTTCAAACGTAAAGTCTCGATCTAAGAAGTTAACCGCGCTGGTTCGGATCACACCACCTTCGGCAATGACGATCCCCTTGGGGGACTTGGAAACTCGTGTCGTAATGGTAAGGAAGCTAGGCAGGCGACCATCCTTGAAGCTTCCGGAGCGGTTACCAGTTACGTTCACCGCGTTCTTACTGCGGGCAGTAATTTGATTTGAAGGGACGTTGCTGGCGGACGTAAGTTTGACGTCCGTCGATGCGGCCAACGCAATTTCGCCAGACTTCACATCGACCAATCTTACAAAGGCAATGCCCGTATTTCGACTGGGAACAATCTTTCCGGTTACGACGTAGTTTGCGCCGGTCAGTTCACCTAGCTTCTGAGCCGATTTGGGATCGAAAAGGATGGTGTTTTGCACCATCAGCTCCGACAATACCGTATCCAGCACGGATCGTTCGACAACTTTTATATTTGCTTGTACAAGGCTGTTTGTGATCTGTTCCGACATCGTTGACCCGACACTAGTCAATTCACCGTCTTCGTTGCAAAGTGGACACACGGCGATCACGAGACCGAGTTTAGTCTTGACTTCGTCGCCAACTTGGATGGGTATCTCCAAGTTGCTGACAATTTTTGCTTTCGAGAGATTCTCTTCCACTTCCGTAACTTCTAGCGTGGAGATCATTGGCCGTTCAATGCCGAGCACAGCCCCCGTGACCGGATCCTTGATCTCGCCTTCATTGCGGAAGACCGAAAACACGGTTCCCACTCGAACTCCTGAGCTATTGCCCAGAGTTACATAAACTACCTGAGCAGTGACCTTTGCTACTTTGCCCGTGTTATTCATTTTCTTGGCAAGCAAGCCAATTTTCCAACTCAACAGTCGCGGCAGTCCAATGCTCTTCACTGCGTCATCAAACGGCAGCGGATTGACCACTTCTTTAACGTCGGATTTCTCAATTTCGACAGGCTCGTTGCTGACGAGGTCGAGGAACCTGACGGTCGACTTGCCGTTTTCAATGATTTGACCAACATAAACCTTGGATGACAGCGTCGTTACGCGCAACAGATTAGCTTCTAATTTGTCCTGAGGAGTAGCTTTCTTTTCCTGAGCGTGGGCGTAGGTAAACGCTGCTAGGAAAAAGATGCCAAGAATTACTCGCAACAGTTGATTGTGTTGATTGGACATTGCCACCTCCAAGCAGAAGAAACTATTTCAACGATGCGCTGATAAACTCTCCATTGCCTCCGAAGAACAGTGCCATGTTCTTGGAGTGGAAGAACGGCGCGAACTCACGAATGTTAAGAATCGTGGTCTCGAGATCGTCATCGGTGGCTCCGTCATTGCCGGCGTCAATCTGAAACGTCACTTTGTCGCCTTCCTTGATAATCCGAATGAGATGCGGCCCATCACTCGCGACTCGACCAACGCTTTCGGAACCCAGTGCGAATCGTTCGAGTTTGACTTCGCCTTCGCCGTGTTTTTTAGAATGCAAGCGTAAATGAACGCTGTCCTTAAGTCCGTTATAACTTCGATCTGGAATTCCAGCGCCCAACCCAATGTTGGCAACTCGATCGTCCGCCTTGAGTACGACCACAACTTCGAAGGTAAAATCTTTATTCAGAAAACCGGATTCCTTAGTACGGATCGCTCCCGGCTCTTGCCCTTGTATACGAATTCCTTTGCCCGCAACTCGCTTGAACAGAGAGTTGGTGGTAAGGAACGACGGCAGGCCATTCGCTAAACTACTGTGCGCTGGGTTTACTGCGGGCTGATTACTATCGGTGCTAGACTTGGACACGGCGTCTGTGTTTGGGTCGGATTTATTGACGCTCGCACCCGCTGAAGTCAACATGGCTGACGCAGCTAGTGCGATTTCACCCGACCTGACATCGACTAAACGAACGAAGGCTGTACCGATATCGCGATCGGTGACAATTTTTCCCGTGACCACGTAATTCGCGCCCGACAATTCACCGAGTTTCTGCGCCGACTGTGTTTCAAAGAGTAAGGTATTTTGCAGTAAGAGTTCTCGCAACGCAGAATCCAGCACTGACCGCTCGACAACTTTTAGGCCTGCCTCGACGAGTCTGGTTGTAATTTCTTCGGAGACGGCCGAGCCCTGTTTGCTTTGCTTTCCGTCTTCATCGCAGATGGGGCAGACTGCAATGGTCATTTCATTCTTAGACTCAACCTCGTCGCCAATTTCTATCTGCGCTTCCAACTTGCTGACGATCTTAGCCTTGGAATAGTTGGCATTGACCTCCGTGACCTGCAAGTGCGAAATCAAAGGGCGTTCCATTCCGAGTACCGCACCGGTGACAGGATCTTTGATCTCACCCATGTTTCGAAAGACCGAAAGTGCGTTTCCTACGCGAATGCCAGAACTGGCTCCCATAGTCAGGTAAACCGCTTGTGGAGTGGCCTTAGCCACTTTGCCTGCATAGATCATCTTGGTTGCAAGCAAACTTGCTTTTTCCGTCAATTGCATAGCCAGCACTTTCGCGCTGGCGGAGTCTTTTTGTTCTTTGGCAACCTCAGTCGGCATTTCGGCGGGTGTCGACTTCGCAGGTTCCGCAGCCTCGGGTACAGGTGTCGACACAACATTTGTCTTGGTCTTTAACGTTGCGCGAGGGAATGCCCAAAAGGACCAGGCAAAACGCATGGAGCCCTCACAACTGACTTCCAGACGCAACTGTTCTACTTCATCGATTACAACCTCACACTCTTGCGTTTCGCCATGCTTTTGCAGGCCGCTCGATTCCCAAAGCAGCTTTCCATCACCTATCACTCGATACTTTATGGGAGACTCAGACGTACCCTTCCAACCTTCTTTCTTGGCACGTTCCAAGCCGTCTTCGGCGGTAGGATAGTTGACAGCTGCCAACGCGCGAAATGTGTGATAACGTTTGCCAAGATCGTAGACGACATGCGAAGGAGAAGCGAACGAGTTTACTTCACCTTTTGGCCCGGAGTTCAGTTTGGCTTTGGGCGCCATAGACAACCCGTGCGACACTTCTCCTCTGCCTAGATTGAGACGGCAACGCTGCACATCGATCGCTGGATAGCCCGTCGATCCGCGTTTGCCTAACGTACCGTAAGTGACCTCGAACACTCGCTCCTTCAAATCGTCCATGTAAACGAAATCCTCGCCATCGGCTTTGCCCTGCGCTGCGGACTTGTCGTCCGTAGGGGCTTTGGTTGGCTTGGGAGGATCGGCTGCCGAACCAAGCGTTGTCAAAAATGTAGTTGCCAGCAGCGTCGCCAGAAATGTCAGTGAACGCATCGTGTCTTCCTCAGGCTAAACGTTGTCCTACGGACAACGGTTGTACTACTTTAATGAAACGCTAAAGAACTCTCCGCCGCCACTAAGAAACAGGGGTACGTTCTTGGAATGAAAGGTAGGGGCGTAGCTACGAATGTCGTGAATAATCGTCTCCAAGTCATCGTCGGTTGGTCCATCGTTGCCGACATCGATTTGAAACGTGACCGTGTGGCCAGACTTAGCAATGGTTACCCGATTGGACCCCGGCGACGTAATGTGCCCAATGAGCTCATCATTGAGTCGGACTTCACCATCGCGATTACCCTGCGCCAAAGAATGCAACCTGATCATGACACGGTCCTTCTGGCCCATGCCGATATTGGTGACCGTTACACCCACGCTGGTGTCGACAACAACCTCGAATGTAAAGTTTCTGTCCAAAAAGTTGGCATCTTTTGTACTTATGGTGCCCTCTCCACTGATAAGAAGTCCCTTCTTAGCGGTTTGAGAAGTGCGGCTGGTCGTGGTCATAAAGCTGGGGATGCGTCCTTGAGCAAAAGTACCTGGAGGCTCACGCGATTCACGCTTCGGTATTGCAGACTTATTCGGTAAGGGAGACTTACCTGCGCTCGACCGAGAACCGCCCCCAGCTCGTCCCGCCGTCGAGCTCTTGGCAGGTGGGTCGTTGACGATGGACGCATTCTTGAAATTCACGGGAGTGGAAACAGCCAAAGCTACTTCACCCGATTGGACATCGACCAGTCGAACAAAGGCTGTGCCTGTATTTCGATTGGGAACAATTTTTCCAGTTACGACGTAGTTTGCGCCGGTCAGCTCACCCAGTTTTTGAGCCGATTTGGGATCGAAAAGTAGGGTGTTTTGCACCATCAGTTCAGGCAATACCGTATCCAACACAGACCGCTCGACGACTTTTATGCCGGCCTGAACCAGGCTGGTTGTGATTTCTTCCGACATCGTTGACCCGACATTCGTCAATTCGCCATCTTCATTCCGGAGTGGACATACAGCGATCACCAAGCCATCCTTAGATTCAACTTCGTCGCCAACTTGGATGGGTATCTCAAGGTTACTGGTAATCTTGGCTTTCGAGAAATTCTCTTCCACTTCCGTAACTTCTAGCGTGGAAATCGTTGGCCGTTCAATTCCGAGCACAGCCCCTGTGACCGGATCCTTAATCTCGCCTTCATTGCGGAAGACCGAGAACAGGGTACCCACTCGAATTCCTGAGCTGTTGCCCAGAGTTACATAAACTACCTGAGCAGTGACCTTTGCTACTTTGCCCGTGTTATTCATTTTCTTGACAAGCAAGCCAATTTTCCAACTCAACAGTCGCGGCAGTCCAATGCTCTTCACTGCGTCATCAAACGGCAATGGATTGAGCACTTCTTTAACGTCGGATTTCTCAATTTCGACAGGCTCGTTGCTGACGAGGTCGAGGAACCTGACGGTCGACTTGCCGTTTTCAATGACTTGACCAACATAAACCTTTTGTGACAGCGTCGTTACACGCAGAAGAGTCGCCGCTGTTTTGTCCTGCGGAGTCACTTTCTTTTCCTGAGCCTGGGAGTAGAAAGTGGGTGCGAGGGCAAAGATGCCAAGAAGAAGTGCCAGATGCAGCTGCTTGAGCGGACTTGGCATGAACACGTTGAAACTCCAAAAGGCGCGATATGGTCCGAAAAAACCCTCAAATCGCTGGTGTAATTGAGAGGCTATTATAGAGTCACCAAGAGCCATTGAGCAAGCATGAAAAGCACTATGTCGCCTCGCGACCGACTATCCGCAAGGTGGGTGGCACAACAAAATCTCGCAACTCGAGCCGTTTGAATTCAATAGCAAAACCTCGGGTGGAAAAACGCCTGAATCTAGGGAGATAGCCGATGTAATCGGGATTGTGGCTGAATTAGTTGGATTTTTGCCCTTATCGATATAGGTGGTGTGGGTTATCCTGGAAGCGTTCTGGAATTAAAACCTTTTAGTTGGATCCCTTGCAGCGGAATTGCGTGCCTGAGGATTTGGAAAAGTCCCTATGGCAAAATCGTTCGCTGACCTTCCTATTATTGAAACTATCCAAGCGGCCATTCGCGCAGAGGGGTATACGATCCCGACGCCGATTCAGCTTGCGGCGATTCCGCCACTTTTGGAAGGACGCGACTTGCTGGGCTGTGCTCAGACGGGCACCGGCAAAACGGCCGCGTTTGCGATTCCGATTTTACAGTTATTGGCTGCTACTCCCCAAAAAGCCACACCCCATTATCCGCGAGCCTTGATTCTGGCCCCGACGCGTGAATTGGCCGTTCAGATCACGGAGAGTTTCGATACGTATGGTAAGGGTCTAAAACTTCGTTGCACGTCAGTCTTCGGTGGAGTGGGGCAGGCTTCCCAAGTCAATGCGATGAAGCGCGGTGTTCATGTCTTGGTGGCGACGCCAGGGCGCTTGCTTGATTTGATGGAGCAAGGGCAAATCTACCTCGATCGATTGAGCTACTTTGTGCTCGACGAAGCGGACCGGATGTTGGATATGGGTTTCATGCCCAGTCTCAAACGCATTGTCCGCGCTTTGCCGAAAAAGCGACAATCGATCTTTTTGTCAGCGACGATGCCACCACCAATCGAAGAACTCGCCAGTCAGTTGCTGCATGAACATGTGAATGTGATGGTCACACCACCCTCCACAACCGCTCAGCGTGTAACGCAGCGGGTGATGTTTGTCGCGAAAGACGATAAGCGCTACTTGCTGGAAAAACTGCTGGAAGAAAATGCGCTCAGCAAAGTGCTGGTGTTTACGCGCACGAAACACGGCGCTGATCGACTGTGCAAACAGCTCCGCGTTTCCGGTCTAGCCATCGATGCGATCCACGGCAACAAATCGCAAGGCGCTCGACAAAGAGTTCTGGGCGAATTGAAAAATGGCAAATTGCGAGTGCTGGTAGCAACTGACGTGGCGGCCCGCGGAATCGATGTCGACTCGATCTCGCACGTAATCAACTATGAAATTCCGACCGATCCCGAGAGCTATGTGCATCGCATTGGCCGCACAGCGCGGGCGGGTGAAACTGGCGAAAGCATTTCATTCTGCGACGTCGATGAAGTACCGAGTTTGCGCGATATCGAAAAGCTGCTCGGACAATCGATCCCCATCGATCGCGATCAGCCTTACCATTACGAAGGCGCTGAACGCGGCAGTGCGCGCGGCCCCAAAAGCCCTCGCGTTCGCGGACCACGAAGTCAAAGTCAGTCGCGCGGAGACTTCCGTGGCACCAAGAAAACGGCCACATCGTCTACCAGTCATGGTTATGCCGATGAAGGTCGCACCAGCGAAAGTCAATCCGAAGCGCCACGTCGCAAGCGTTCGATCAGCGGTAAGGTCAAGAAAGTCAAAACCGACGCTCGCAAGTCCTATGGCTTTGCGCACGCCAAGCCAAAGGCGTCTGGTAGCAAATCGTCCGGCAAGAAACGCCCGCCTCGTTAAAGGCAGCCGAGCACCACTGCCTGTGGCATAGGCTGACAGCCTGTGAATCGGATCGGCAAGGCCACACAGGCTAGCTGCCTGTGCCACACCAAGATGACAAGCACTCGTCAATTAGCCCACTCGATTAACCTGCGCAGTGGTGAAAGCAGGTGGTTCGATTTATGATAAAACGCTCATCGCTTATCCTCTTTAGCTCTGGAGTGCACTTGTGCCAAATTATTGCCGACCCTTGTCAACCCATTTCTTGCTTGGGCTCATACTTTGCAGTTTGACAATTTCGAAAGCGCAAGCCGCTGAGCCAGTGAAAATCTTGCTCATCACGGGTGGATGCTGCCATGACTATGATTACCAGACGAAAGAAATGCAGGCTGCGTTCAAAGAGCACAAGGTGGAAGTCGAGTGGAAAGTTGTGAACGAAGGCGGCAATGGAACCAAAGCTGAGATTGACATGTACAACAACCCGGCTTGGGCGAAGGGCTACGATGTGGTGATTCACAATGAGTGCTTTGCGGACACAACCAGCGACGAGTATATTCGCAAGATCACCAAAGCCCACAAGGACGGTGCGAATGCGGTGGTTATTCACTGCGCAATGCACACTTATCGCGCTGGCAAGATCGATGACTGGCGCGAGATGCTGGGTGTCACGAGTCGCAGGCACGATCATCAATCTAACTATCCAGTCAAAGTGGTCGCGTCGGACCATCCGATCATGCAAGGTTTTCCCAAAGACTGGGTCACGCCAAAAGATGAGCTGTACATCATCGAAACGGTTTGGCCGAATGCCAAAGTGTTGGCTACATCGGTGAGCGAAAAAGATGGCGGGTCGCACGCAGTGTTTTGGACCAACCAGTACGGCAAGGCTCGAGTGTTCGGGACGACTTACGGTCACAGCAACGAGACCTTTGCCGACAAGGCTTTTCGCCAAGCGCTTGTCAAAGGCATTCTCTGGTCAGCTGGTAAACTGGAATAGGGTTTTGCCAGTGGTGGGTCTCGTACCTCGTCCCACCCTACAATAAAGTTGTGGTGGCGTAGGGTGGGTTGAGGAACGAAACCCACCACTCTTTCTAGAGTTGATGCAGGCTAGCAAGTAGGTCCGTCAGTGGCGTGAATGGGCGAGTGCGAGTGGTTAACTCATCAAGCAACTCGATCGGCGGAACAGTGGAATCGAAGCTGCTTACGTTGATCGACGCCACGCGACCGGCGAGCAAGCTGCCAAAGTGCTGTTCGACTCCGAGCGCTGCAGCCGATCTTTGCGTCACCGCACCATAAACCCACTCGGGGGAAACCCATGCATGGCTGTCGCGCAGAGCAATCACTTCACTCCATAAATCGAGATCTGGATTGCTGGCGCGAGAATCGGTACCGAGTACGACGTTGATTTGCGAATCAATAAATCGTCGCAACGGATATTCCGTATGGCCAAAATGCCGATGCGTGCGCGGGCAATAGACGATCGCGAGAGCACTACCAGCCACGAATTCGGTCTCAGCTTCGGTCAAGTAGTTGCCATGAATCAACAATCCGCGAGGGCGGGATGCGAGCCAGCCAATGACATCAGTGATGCTGGCTCGGGGAGCATCCGCTGGTATGCCAAGCCGCGCAAAGACGTCGCGAAATGGACCCGATCCGAACTCTAGCCACTGGCGTTCATCGAGACTCTCCGCCACATGCATCGCGGTGACTAGCTGCCGCGTGAAGCTGGACGCCAACTCCTTCTCGGCAGTCGGGAAATGAATCGAGTAGGGTGCATGGGGCGAGAGTCCAATTTGCCAAATGGGGTCGGAGGGCGATTCGATGGCGGCCAAATGAGTTGCCCATTGAGCTGCTTCGGCAAAGCTAGCTTCATCGAGTCCGATGAGTTCAGGAAAGGCAAACACCCAGGGCGAACTTGCGAGATGTTTCAGGCACATGCTTGTGGACAGATTGTTGCGTACAATTATCGGCACTGCGTGAGATAGACTTCTTGTAGGGGCGCTGGCAATCGGTGAATGCGGAGTATACGCGGGCGGGACGCGCGCGCACCGGGTTAGCAGATCGTCGGGCGACCAAGGCCGGGTAACGATGTCGCCGACGAGTACAACTCCGGCTTGGCGAGACTCTTCGAGGCCCGCTTGCAACGTCAGTTGCCGCCGGCGCATGTACTCTTCGCTCGAGCCGTTTTCGGACATCAAGCGGCGATGGCGAATGACGGCAGCAATCCACTCAGGGAAATTGCGGCCGGGAGCAAAAGGCTGCTGCAGGTCGCTGAACTCAAGGTGCGTGTGAGCGTTCACTAGGCCGGCCGAAAGCATGCTGTTAGGCAAGTGCAAATCGGCTCGTTCCGAGCAGTCGGCTGAGCAAGCAACAATTCTTCCATTCTGGACAACAATTTGCCCTGGTAGATGGACCACGCTTGGACTAGCGATGATCGCGTCCGCTTGGATTCGAATCGTTTCCATGTGTTCGTATGCTTTTCGCGCACTCAAAGAAGATGGTGTCAAAACGGTAGAACTGCGGTCAATTGGCTGCTAAACTCTGACGTGGGGTAAGTGTTCAGCTTGCCATCGAAGTCAAGTGGGGTATGCATCCTGCTTGCCATCGATCTACATGTCATCAATCGCAAGCTGGAAGCTTACGCCACATGAATCTGGAGTCTACTTATATGCCGCGAAAATTCATACTTATTGTGATCATTTGCTTCGCAACCCAGGGTTTCGCTGGAGAACCGATAGCGGGTTTAGGACCCGTAGGGGACGTAACTAAGGTCAAAGGAGATTTTCAGTTTACGGAGGGGCCTACGAAAACGCCGGATGGTTCGCTGTACTTCACCGACATACCCGCTGAATCGATCTACAAATTAACTGTGGCAGGTGAGGTGGAGCTGTTCCTTAAACCGTCGGGTTTCGCTAATGGTTTAATGTATGGCGGAGGCAATCGTTTGTTGGCTTGTCAGATGGCGGGACAGTTGGTGTCGATTGATCTGAGCGACAAGCAGGTTACAGTCCTAGCGGATAAGCACAAAGGCAAACGATTCAACGCGTGCAACGATTTGGTGATCGACCAACAAGGCGGAATTTACTTTACGGATCCGCGTTTTCGAGCGCCGGAGCCTTGGCCTCAGGGAACGGAGGCGTTTTATTATCGAGCACCGGACGGCACCGTAACGCGACTTGGAGAAGATTTGTCGGCTCCCAATGGAATTATTTTATCGCCGGATGAAAAGACATTGTACGTGGTGCCGTCGATGCAGCGGCAGATCATGGCGTATTCGATTTCTCAGCCGGGCAAGCTCACGGATCGCAAGATTTGGGGCGAATTGAAACAATCCGGGGCGAACACCAATCAAGGCGGCGATGGTTTGACGGTTGACTCACTCGGGAATCTATACATTACTTCGGCGTTGGGAGTGCAAGTTTTCTCGCTAAACGGGAAACTGCTAGGTATCATTGAAGTGCCGGAAAATCCTGCCAACGTGACCTTCGGCGGCCCTGCCAACAAAACGCTATACATCACTGCTCGAACAGGGCTATACAAATGTGACATGAAAGTCGCCGGTCACCAGTTCCGCACCGAGTAATTTTGCTCGAACATCCTCCCCCGCTTTTCCATATGTTTTTGGTTTGAATATGAAGTTGATAGCAGTCTTCGCGTTTTTCGTATCGGTATCGATCGCCCCATTTTTGTGTGCCGGGGACCCAGCAATTTCTGACCCCACCCAAGTTGATGCCGCGTATCATTACTTAGGCGAATACATGGGCACCTGGGCCGGGAAAC
The DNA here is from genome assembly GCA_031367855.1 of Planctomycetia bacterium. Classification (GTDB taxonomy): domain Bacteria; phylum Planctomycetota; class Planctomycetia; order Pirellulales; family Pirellulaceae; genus Aureliella. The sequence continues at coordinate 13,971 of JANLQO010000521.1, forward strand.
CCGTAGCGATACAGGTTTCGACCCGGAAAGGCGATTCGCTGTTCTATGCAAAAGTTTTTCAAGGTGGTTTGCCTGGTGTCGGTTGGGATGGAACGAAACCTCAAGTGTTCAATGGCAACGAAGCGGGGAGTCAATTGCGATTGGTGGCCGAGAGCGGTTCCGCGCTCATGGAAGTCACGCCCAACAAAGTCACTTTGGCGGATATGGACAATCGAGCCGAACTAAGAAAAGTGGCTCGACATGGAGTGACACTCGGTAACGCGGCACCTGCAGGCGCGAAGATACTCTTCGATGGCACTTCGACCAGCGCGTTCAAAAGTGCGAGTATGACCAACGACAAATTGCTGAAGGCAGGTGCCGAGACAGTCGATCCTGTGGGTTCGTGTCGCTTGCATCTTGAGTTCCGTACGCCGTACATGCCCGCCAGCGAGGATCAGAAGCGCGGCAATAGTGGCATTTACATTCAACGCCGTTATGAAGTGCAAATTCTGGAATCGTTCGGTCAAGAGCCACTATTCAATGGTTGCGGAGCACTCTATCGGCAGCGCGAACCAAACCTGAACATGGCTCTGCCGCCGCTGGTTTGGCAGACTTACGATATCTTTTTCACGGTTGCAAGTTTTGATAGCCAAGGCAAAAAAGTCGCGCCGGCACAGATCAGCGTGATTCACAATGGCGTGCCAGTCCATTACCGCACGGCGATTGCCGCGAAAACGGGAGCTGGCAAACCTGAGGGCCCCGAACTGCTGCCATTGCTGCTGCAAGACCACAGCGACCCGGTGGTATATCGCAATGTTTGGATGCAACCAGCCAACGCGGGCTCGTTGACGTACAATGACTGTCCAACCCTAAGTACGGCGCAGGTTTTGAACTTTCCTGGGCGAACCAGCGAGCGAAGGACCCTCGTCGGCCAACTCCGTCCTTAACGAATGCCGATGGCAGTTTCTTACCGAAACTTGCGACAGCGGCTCGGGTTGAATACCCAAACTACTTTTCTCCGGTACAACTTTTCTCCGGTAATTAGGAACCACGCATGTCCAGTCGCCAACAACGCATAGTCGAAGAGTATCTCAACCAGGCTCCCCGGACGGTTGGAGCTTACTCGCGGAGGCAATTTGCAAAACACCTGTCATTCGGCGCTGCCATAATTGCAGGGTCTGGCGCACTGGCAGATGAGCTGATGAAAACGCCCGCGCTCACGGAAGGTCCGTTTTACCCTGACAAATTGCCTCTAGATACCGACAATGACCTATTAATGATCAATCAAGGCATCACGCCAGCGGTTGGAGAAATCACGCATCTCAGTGGGCGGGTGCTAACTGAAAACGGCAGCCCGGTGCGCAACGCATTCGTTGAGATCTGGCAAGTCGACAACAACGGATCGTACATTCACTCCGGTTCGAACAATCGCAATAAACTTGATTCGAATTTCCAAGGATACGGTCGCTTTCTGACGGATTCGAAGGGGCAGTATTACTTCCGCACCGTCAAGCCGGTTCCTTACCCAGGGCGCACACCGCACATTCACGTTGCAGTCAGTCAAAACGGACAGCGCGTATTGACGACTCAGCTGCTAATCAAGGGTCACGTCGGCAACGAGCGCGACGGCGTGTTTCGTCAATTGACAAACCCCGAACAACGAAATCTATTGCTAGCCAGTTTTGATCCGATGGAAGGTTCAAAGCTTGGCGAGTTAACGGCAGGCTTTGATATGGTGATCGGCAAGACACCGAATGAAGGCGACGATGGCAAGATTCACGGAGGGCTCGGCAAGCCGCTTGGACGCTAGTCGAGTTAACTGGAACGATTGAGGACAATCGTTCTACAATTTCGTGCGTTTTTGACTACACGTACCTCATGGTCGCATCCGGCAGATGCGACCCACCTTGGGTCATACCTGCCTACTTGCCGAGTGTGACCTTGCACCTTTCTAGAGAACGGGTAGCGCCGAGCCAACCGGAGCCGCTGCGGCGCGAATGGACATGCCGGTTAATAGACTGTGTAAGATCTTATCCATGGCAGCATTGCAGATCGGGTCTTTCAGTGCGTCGCTGAGGTTACCCGTATCCGACTGAGAGCGGAGTTGGATATTCAGTGGCACCTCGCCCAGAAATGGTACCTTAAGCTCTTCGGCCTTAAGTCGAGCACCGCCGTGACCGAAGATGTCGTAACGTTTGCCGCAATCAGGACAGATAAAGCCGCTCATGTTCTCCACCATACCGAGTATGGGAATATTGGTCTTGCGAAACATGGCCACCGCTTTGACTGCGTCCAGCAAAGCAACTTGCTGCGGCGTGCAGACAACAACGGCGCCCGCCAGTGGAATCATCTGAGAGAGCGTCAAGGCAATGTCGCCTGTGCCCGGTGGCATATCGATGATTAAGTAATCGAGTGGCCCCCAATAAGTGTCTCGCAAAAACTGCGAGATCGCTCCGTGCAGCATCGGTCCGCGCCAAATCACCGCCTGGTCGGGATCAACTAAGAAACCCATCGACATGACAGGCATGCGATCAAAAAAAATCGGTTGCACTTTTCCGTTTTGGACTTCAGGGCGGCCTGACAATCCGAGCAAGTGTGGAATGCTCGGTCCATACACGTCTGCGTCCATTAAACCGACTCGAGCGCCCCCCTTAAGCAGACTGAGCGCTAGCGAGGCCGCAATCGTGCTCTTGCCAACGCCACCTTTACCGGAACCGACCGCGATGACGCTTTTGACCGACATCCCGATTTGGCCCAGCGGAGCGGGTGGTCGATCGAGTTCTTCAAATTTTACTTGAACGTTTTTGGCGTCTGGTGCTTGGGCACGCAGACGTTCTTCGACTTGGGATGCGAAATGAGCACGCAGCGGCCAACTGTGCGTCGAAAGTTTGATGATGCAGCGAATGCCAGCTGCATCAGCATCCAGGTCGCCGATCTGATTTGTCTTGGAAATCGGGCGGCCCGTTTCTGGATCGCGCAAGTCCGCGATTGAGTTACGAAGCTTGATGATTAGCTCAGTTGCGTCGGACATGGTTCAATAACTTTTGAATGGGTGGCCATGGAATTAGCTGCGTTGGAATTAGCTGCGCTTGCGGCCGATGAACTGGTAATACGGAGTTCGAATGATCGGGATGTACGGAACTTTAGAGTACGACTCTTGGCACCAAATTGGATCGAAATGGCTGCGCAAGAATGGCAAGTGGTCCGGCGACGGGAAGACGTTATCGTTGGCGAACCAGACGGGCCAAAAACTGCGGGTAAACCAACTGTGTCGTTTGCGTCCTTCGGCGGCATGCTTGCGAGCGGTGTAAAAATCGACGACGCCAATCAAGCCTCCCGGCTTGAGCATTCGAAGTGCGTTTTCAATGGCGCTGAACCAATCGGGAATCATCGTCAGTGAATAAGAGAATGTGACCACATCCGCGGGACCTTCGAGTGGTTGCCAAGCGGTCGCATCAGCTTCAATGGCTTCGACATGATTCCAATTGTTTTTTGCAAAGCGTTGGCGAGCGACACCCAACAAGGATGTTGCCAGGTCGACGACATACGCCTTGCGTAGCCGAGGAATCGACTCGCGAATGAACTCGAGATTTGCACCGGTGCCGCCGCCGAGGTCAACCCAAATGCCCCCTTCGGGCAAGCTGATTTGCTGGAACAGTTGTTCGCGACCGTGTAGCAGCCGACGTCGGAAATCGTCGTAGGCATCGGCTTGCCCCGAGTAAAAATTCTCCATCCGTTCAGCGTGATTCTTCCCTCGCACTGGACGTAGTGCGAGGTGATACAGAATCTTTAGGTCCTGAAGCAGCGCCATAGTGAGTCCGTCTAGCTTGCCAGATCTGCAATATAAAAACTGCCATAGGTGTGAACACGGTCGAGTTCATGCAAGCGGTCTGACATATCAGAATGGTAGGTGAGCAACTCCGGCAACTTCTTCTGTTTGCCATCATGCATCACTTCCACGCGATCGATGAACTCGGTTCGCAAGCCACCGCTGCGCCACAGCACACGTGCTCCAGGTGCCGCGCGGTTCAGAATCGCTTGCCACTCCGATTCCAAAAGCGGGAAGAAATGATCCGACAACCAGTCCATATGGTCGAGCAAAATGAAACGCGAAATCGGTTCGGTGCCCTTTTCGAGGAAGCCCTGAACGCTGTCCGTGTGAACCGAAACGTTGGCGACGTTATTCGATTTCAATGCGGCAAAGTTGGCTGGCTTGAGATATTCGGGGCAACACGCGGGCGTGTAAGAGCCTGTGATGTAGACTCGCCAGAAATAGTTGTCAACAAAGGGTAGCTTCGCAAAAACCGCTTCCATCGAATCCTGAATGAACTTCAGAATACCGCCCGGATATTGATTTTCGATCTGCTGACGCTGAGCTTTTGGAACGCCAAGCATCGACAGCGTCGTATCGCGATTCAGGGCAAAACGCAGCGACTGCCGCCAAAACCGATCGTGAATCGATTCGTAAATCGCCGCTTGTTCGGACAGACTCGGTGAAGCCATAAGCGCATCAATCTCTGGCCGCACTTTGGCAAAACGGTCGATATAAAAACGTATCATACGAGCGAACGCGCCCGACGTCCCTCGATAGTAAAACGAACGCTTGGGACTATCGAAGAACTTAATCCACTTGTCCCAATAGGTTTGAGACCAAGGGTTCAATTCGGCGCGCAAGGTGGATTGATAGAGCTTCGCGGCATCGGGATGATGGCCGTTACCGAACAGTCTGTAGAAATCTTCGAACTGCAATTTTCTGATGCCAGCGATTTTCAGTTCGAGCAGCGCGTTCTGGCGTGGGTTCATGTCGACTGCGTAAACATGCGCTGGGCCAGTAATGGCATAGTCGAGCGCGTTGCAACCGGCTGAAGTGATGACCAGCACACGATCTTGGCTGGTCAGTTGCAGAGCTTCGCGGTCTAGCCTCGGATCTTCCCAGCAAGTGTTGTAAACAAGGTTGTTGCCATGGACAAAGCTGAAAACGCGGCCACTGATCCAATTGCGTAACGACATGGGACGTAAATCATCCAACGTGGGGTAATTTGGCCCATAGAACGACTCCGGACCATGGGAGAATGGTACCGGCAATTGAATACATCCGCGAGGGTAGGCGACGAGTGACCCGCGGCTACTTCTTCTTGTTGGGATCGACGACCGCAGGCGGTTTTACGGCTGCAGGCTGGTTTACCGCTGCAGGTTGATTTGCGGCGGCTGCGGCAGAGTTGTCGCGAAGTTGAAAATTGCGAATCGGGCCGCCCCCAGCAAAAACCAGCGGACCTGATTGCAATCGGCCTCCCGACTCGGCGGTTCGATCCCAAGGAACCGCATAGGCCGCAAACATGCCGCTCGTCGCGTCGGTGACATAGACGAGCGAACTACCTGGCCGCGGGCCACCACTCGATCCGACCGAAACAGCCATTCCTGTTACCAGCAAAAATTGCGAATTGCGTCCTCCCCCGGGAAGTTGCTGCAAAACGTTGGTGTAGTACCGTGCGCCGAAGACACCCATGCGTGGATAGTAGACTAAACACTGCAAATCGCCAGTAATAAAGTCCAAGAAGAAAATCCCTTCAGCATCGTCGCTGATTTGCCCCGTAGCTACGGCCATCGTCGAACTGGTGGCAGCGGTCGCTGCACGCAGCAACGGTAGCGGCAACGAAGTGCTCGCCGACGATCGATCGCTCCCCAGCCAGAATCCGCCTCCGAGGGCCGCAGTTAGGCATAGCCCAAATGCACTCAAGGTAGCGAACCATTGCATCCCAGACCGCGATTTGCAGGAACCAGTAGATTCAGACATGCTTGCACCCTCAGCGACTTTTAGTCAGTTGCCCACTGCGATTTCTCGGCGGCAGGTATCGGCAGAGTTAGTATACTGCAGTTAAGTATACAGCAATGGCGCGTCCGACGTCACGTGCAAGTTCCGTACAATTGTTTGTCAATCGTAGGCGACAGCCTGAACAACGGCATGGGGCAAATGGGAAGGCTACGCGCCTGGGACGAGTAGACGCTGCGCCCATTTTATACGGCTGACCAGCCACCTCGCGACGCTATAGGAAACTAGCCCCAGCACGACGCCGACTGAATCCGCGGCAACATCCCAGATATCGCAGGTACGGCCAGGGATAAACTGCTGTGTCCATTCGTCGAGCACTGCATAGGTGAGTGCAACGGCGGCCGACAGAATGAGGATCTTGCTCCAGCGCACGCGACTGGACGGAATTGCCCAACACAGCAGAAATGACAATCCAGCGAATGCGACGCAATGGTAGACTTTATCCGAAGCATGCAAAATCGGCATTCGGGCACTAGGCAGATGGGTGCCGACGAAAATGAGTGCCCAATAGGCTAGCAAAACCACGGAAGCTAAACGCATAATGCTTATCGATAAACTGACAAATTCCAACCACGAGGAACTTCCCTCGGTGGTAAGCGTTCGAAGACCTGAGGTGGCAGTTTCCATCCCCAAATTCTGCGAGACCTTGTTTGGCGCAGTTGGCGCTTGCATTCCTAGCATAATTGAACCAAATTGATTGGTAGGCGGAAATCGGTGTTCACTGCCTAAACGCTAGGCTGTTGCCTCAAAAGGGGTCTGACCCTCTCCGGGCATGTTCATTTGTCAGGGATTTTGCATGCCCTCCAAAGGGTCAGACCCCTTTTGAGACAATGCCTAGTAAAATACATCGACAAACTCCCCGCCAATCGTCAAACCTAGCTCAGCGTTCTGTGCAAAAAACCGCAAGTCGGAGGCTTTTGTGAAAAAGAAACTATCAGTCGTTTTTTCCGTTATGTTCTTATGTAACGTGTCGATCATAACGGCCCAGGAAACCAAGCCAGCCGATAAACCCGTCGAAAAGCCCTCGGCAAACGACGCAAAAGACATTCCCGCTGACAAAGATGGATGGAAGCCCCTGCTTGCGGAAAAATCGCTCGACGGTTGGGAAGCCACAAACTTCGGCGGCGAAGGTAAAGTTGCGGTAGCCGATTATCAATTGACGCTCGATTTGGGCGATCCGCTGACCGGCATTACGTACAAACGCGTCTTCCCAACGAGCAACTTTGAAATTGAACTCGAAGCCCAACGCGTCGATGGCAGCGACTTTTTATGTGGCCTGACTTTCCCGGTTGCAGATAAACACTGCTCGTTCATTGCAGGCGGCTGGGGCGGCGGCGTCCTAGGCATTTCCAGCGTGGATGGTTTCGATGCGTCAGAAAATTCAACCACACAATTCATGGACTTTAAAAACAAGCAATGGTATCGCTTCAAAGTTCATGTTGACGACCAAGTGATCCTGGCATTTATCGATGACAAGAAGGTCGTTGAACAGGAGCGCGCAGGCCACGAATTCTCCGTGCGCGGCGAAGTGCTTGCCAATCGACCCCTGGGCTACTGTGCATTTCAATCGAAAGTACTTGTCCGCAATTTCAAGTGGCGTCCCCTCCCTGCCGCAGCCGTACCAAAATCTGACAAGTAAATTGCCGCTTATGCTTCATCCAACTTCAATTTTAGGGTTAGGAACATCAGCCGGAACACGTTAGCGTCCGGTTGTCGCCGTGTGAACCGGGTACTAGCTAGCGAGCTGCGGCTGATCCCAAAATTAAGTTGGATGAAGCACTAGGACGATGGACGACGATATTCCTGAATTGTTGAAGAGTCACTTTGAAGACCCGTACCATCGCGGTGACTGCGAACGCGCCTCCTGTGCCGCGCAATCGCATGACTCAGCCACGGGTCACTTCGTTGCCGTACAACTGCGGATCATTGATCGACTGGTTGCAGAAGCGTGGTTCGATGCAGCGGGCTGTTGGCAATGCGAAGCCCCGGCATCGATCTTGATCCAGTTCTGCGAAGGCAAATCGATCGAAGAACTAAGCCACCTCGATTCGGAGTTCCTCTTAACATTGACGCAATTGAATCGTTTGAAAACCGCCAGCAGCTGTCAGTCGCTTGCCTGGATTGCCCTTCAAGCTGCGCTGCGTTCGTCCGAACAGGAAATGGACTCGGCCGACGATCAACCATTGTTCGGCGGTCCGAGCCTGGGGGAAGAGTCCTAGCTAATTATCAAACTTTGGAGTTATGGCGAGGTCCTGGTGGCACGTGCCTAAGAGTCTGACTCTGTGATCTCCGTGCCTCTGTGTTTGGAATTTGGAAATGCACAAGCACCAGAGCGCGCAGACGAATGGTTAGACGGAACGATGGCTGATTCAGAATGCGACTTCAAAACCTAGGCCAGCGACCAGCGCGTCGCGTTGGATACCGCTGGGGCGAGCGATATATTGCAGATCGGGCACCACGGCTAGCCAATCGCTCAAACGCGCTTTGTAGAAGAGCTCGATGGCGTTTTCCGATGTCTGGCCGGTCGAATTGCGCAGGAATGAACTGAATTCAACCAACGAAAAACCCAATCCCAGTGTGTCAATGTCTCTCCCGGGCAATAGACCTCGATACACCAAGCCCGCTCCAAAGTCTCGATCCAATTGGTTGCGCGCAGGGGGAGCCCAACTAAACTGGAAGAATGTACCCAGTCCTTGTTCTGGGGCGTCTGCCTCAGTAAGAAGCATTCGATCGACCGTGGTGTAAAAACCGTAGTTGTCATCGAAAACAGAGTTTCCGTCTAAAGCAGCCGTATCGCTGGTCGTATACCAGCTCCCCAAGCGAACTAAAGTAAGCTTCGAGTCCTCGATATCGGCAAAGGGCTGATAGTCCGCTTGGCCGATGAAGAACATGCCACGACTTACTGAGGTCGCCCACCACTGACC
>JANLQO010000094.1:0-9295 GCA_031367855.1 Planctomycetia bacterium
CGAGCGGTTGCCTAACCGCAATCTGACCGCTTGCATTCCGCCCGCGCCCGTTCGGAGTGCCGATTTCGCCCATCGCAAGGGTATTGCTCAAGCCGTCGGTAATGTCTGAGAATTGTGTCGTCATTCTGCAGGCAAACACCCCGCGAGGTCGCTGAGGGAGGTGAACATCGCGAGCTGCATCACCAATGCAAAACGCGTAATTCGTCAATCCGAACTTAGAAGTTACATGATCAGAGTTGGCGCATCGCAAGGCTGGAATCTGTTCTCTCCAAGGATCGTAACTTGCAACCCAAGGTGCTGGGCCCATGGGTGGATAGAGCGTTTTATTGATCTCCAAAGTCGAGGAAATCTTATCCCACAGCGCGACATGTTCGAGGTACGGTAACAGGGCGACGCTGCCGCTAAGTCGATTCGAGTTGCCATCAAGATCGGTTCGCCCCTGCGCAGTACCACCCATGGCCGACGGCAGATACTGAAATGCCTGATGATAGTTGTGAAGTGCAAGTCCCAGTTGCTTGAGGTTATTCGAACATTGCATCCTGCGCGCTGCCTCACGCGATAACCTTGTGGCTGGTAATAACAGACAAATCAAAATACCGATGATCCCAATCACGATGAACAGTTCAAGCAGAGTAAATGCTGCCCGCGATCGCCAATTACTAGAGCTCATAGTGAAGTTCTCATTTTCGAGGATACCAAACGATCCGCTGGGACTACAGCCTTTTTATCCGCAGTGCAACGCCAGTGAAGTTCAAAGATGGCGAGCGGCACGAGCCAACTGAGCCACGCATTGAGCCGATAGGCGAGATCGGATTCCAGTTGAAAGACAACTAGGCCACCTCCTACCACTCGCAACAGTAGCGGTGAGCAAAGTAAAATGTAGCACCTCGTCGCCCAGCGTCGGTGTAGCAAGAACTGTTTATTGATTGCGTAGGCCAAAGTCGCAACCGCCGCCACTCCCGTGACAGCCGATAGCGAGGCAAATCCAAGACCTGCAATGGGCCCAGCAAAGGCTCGCGATGCCATCACGACGCCGCTTGGAACGAGACCTATCAAAACGATAATCATCTGACTGCGACCGAGTAGTCGATGGGCGTGTCGAAAACGAGTCCGCCCGCCACTAAGCAATAGAATTGTCCCAATGACTACGGCAAGTGGTCCAGCAATAATATGAATATAGAATGCGGGCACATAGATCCCAACAAAAGTACTTTCGCGACCGGTCAAGAAAGTCGAGGCAAAGTCTGCCGGAAAATAGAAACGGTATTCAAGCACGATCGATACGAGCACTCTTAGGAGCAGTGCAGCGGTACAGAGAATAGCAATTCTGCCCAACAAATTGAGGCGGTACTGAAAATTCAGGCGGTGCTGAACATCGCGGTCATCCACAGCCTTGCTCATGTGTTCGCCTGTTCGGTGTCTGTGGATGTATTGCGCTCAGCCAACTTTTATGTTATCTGCTTCGCGGCCCAAAGTCCACCGCTGGATGTTCTTTGGATATACAATGGACGGTTTTCATTACAACTAATCTCTCCGTTATTCTTGGGAGCTACCGTTGAGAAACTTTCTTTCGATAACGCTCGTTTGCATCCAACTAATGACCAACAGCTCGTACTCGGCGGAGCCTGCAAGTACGCAAACTGCAGTCCATGTCAACGCTCATGCACACAATGATTATTACCACACCAGACCGTTGCTCGATGCACTTGATCAAGGTTTTGGAAGTGTTGAGGCGGACGTTTTTTTGGTGGAGGGTGAATTGCTGGTGGCGCATTCGAGTTTCGAGGTGCGGCGCGAGCGGACATTGGAGAAATTGTATTTGGAGCCGTTGGCAGAACGCTGTAAATCGAACGCAGGGCGGGTCTATCGCGGGGGACCGGAATTGATACTGTTGGTGGATTTGAAGACGGAAGCAGAAGCAGCTTACGCAAAGCTGCAGGAGAAACTGGTGCCCTTCGAGTCGATGCTCACAAAGCTCGTGGATAGCAAAGTCGTAGTGGGCGCAGTGCGCATTGTGGTATCGGGCAATCGTCCGGTCGAGTCGATGGCAAAGCAGACGTCGAGGTTGGCGTTTTTAGATGGTCGGATGAGCGATCTGGATTCCAATTCGCCTATCGAGTTGGCTCCGGTCGTTAGCGATCAATGGTCGAGCCATTTTAAATGGCATGGACGAGAATCTATGCCCAAAGACGAAGTCGACAAGTTGAACGCATTGGTCGCCAGGGCGCACGAACAAAAGCGTAAGCTGCGGTTTTGGGGCTCGCCGGATAATCCAGCTACGTGGGAACAGTTGGCTACCTCTGGGGTAGACTTGATCAACACCGACAAATTGCATGAACTGGCGGAGTTTTTAGTGAATCGCAAGTAAGGTAGCTAATTGCCAGTCGGTGGCAGGTCGAGGCCACCGCTGAGGCTCTGGGGTGGTTGGCTGGTCGGATCACGCTTAAATTTCTCGCCGAACTTTGTAAAGCCATCGACGAAGCCGCCATGGCTTAAGAAAAACTGGCCATTCTCGACCCCCATAAACCGATCGAAACGATCGTCGCGGCCTGTTGGATCATGACTGAAGCTGGCCGTGGTTAGTTCTTGCCATTGGCCGTTCGGTTCACGCACCCACTGGTTGCCGAAGAGGGCTTTCCGAAGTAGGTGACCGTTGTTGCCTCCAAAGTTCTCGCTGAAGCTATGCGGGCCGCGAATCCATCCGCCTTCTTTGGGCGCTTGCCACGATGAGATCAACATCCATTTGCCTTGTTCGGGGTGGAACCAATATCCGCTGTAAATGGTGGACGTTTTTTCGACTGGTTTAGCGGTCACGATAAAGCGTTGCTTTTCACCGGTCTTCCACATTACTTTGAGATGACTATGGCCGCCGGTTCCCTCATTGCCAAAATCCCCGGAATAAACGCCTTCCCCCTTAGCGAGCAGTTTTACGCGGTTGACGTCGTCCACTTTCTTGCGATCGACGGCTTCGTCGCCACTGTCCCAAACGCTGAAGATGATACGCCGTTCGGTAGGGCTGTTGACTTGCATACCGAAGTAACCCCGATGCCAGCCACAAGCCATATAGAAAGTCGCGGTTGGATCTTCAACTGCTGTAACTTCGCAATAGAACGCTTCGATCTCGATCTCTTGAGGCAGCGGATACACCAAATGTACAGAAGCCGCATTGCGTCGCTCTTTCATGTTGAAGTGAGCTTTATTCAATACAGGCCCATTGAGTACGAGCATCTCGAGATCGCCGCAAGGATTACCAGCATTATTCAATGATTCCAATGCGATCCGGTGATACCCTTCCCTATCAATCGTGAACTCACCGAAATCGGCCTTGATAACTTGGTCTTTGCCTTGGCCGGTGACCGTCGACTCTCGCGACTGGCCATCGATTGTCATCCTTAAATGCGAAGCAGCGTTGGCCGGCAAGCGTAATTCAACACTGGCGGTGAGACGGCCGTCCTGCGGGAATTTTCCATACCAGTTGACCGATTGCTTCGGGTCGGTCCAACGCGTCACGCCACGCTGATCAGAAATCCTTGCCGATTCAGCGTCTGGCAACATATAGGCCGTGAACGCCGGAACTCGAAGTTCTTCCGCGACAGCAATGGTTGCGAGGACGATCACACAAGCGGACAATACGAAACGGAAAGCTGCGAACTTCATCAAATTGCCAGTGCCTAAATTGCCTGTGCCCGCGCGGTGGGAACTGTGGGAGTGTAAGCTTAGTCCCACATGATAGTACACTGCTGGCTCGCAATGAATGGGCTCGCGAGAGGTCAAAGCCACAACTGGCTGGACGCCTATGCCACAGCAAGCTAACATCCCCATTTGTCTGTGTGACAAAGCACCTAGTGGCTATTTTTTGTTGGCAGCAGCTAGGATATAGCCCAGCGCTTTGAGGTTACGGGCCGGATCGGCCTTAAAGCGTTTTAGCGATTCTGCGTCGGCGAACAAGATCACCGTGCCACTGCTTGGGTCGTGCAGCGCGTGCTTCAGAGCACCGTCAACCAAGTTGCCAGTTTCTAGGAAGATCATTGGGTCGTAACCCGAAAGCACCGGGCTGTAACGATCGGGTGCTTGCATGAACTCTTTGACGGCTTCCGGGTTCTCCATGAGATACGTTCGGCCGCGATGTCGAACTGCGTTAGCTGCCGTTCCCTCCACCTTGTGTCCCGTCTTTACGAGCGCAATTGGGCAACAGCCATCGTAGGCTGGAGGCTCGGAGGCTTGTTGCGTTGTGGTTTCGATCAAGCCCAGTGTTAGTTCGCTTTCAGGCTGCTGCTTCGCATCAGGGGCGATGTCAACTAGATTGCTAGCCAGCTTGGCTGATTTCGGTTTGAAAGTTGGCGCGGACGGTATGGAACTGTTTGGAAGTGGCGGGAATTGGGGGCTGACGTTTGAATTCGAGTTTGATGCAAGTTGCATCAGCTTGTTTTCGGCACGGTTTTGTTGGTTGCCGGCGAGTTGTTGAGTTGACGGTTGCGCAGCGATTTGTGCATCGCCGGAGGCGGGACCACATTTTCCATCAGGTGTGCAGACGAGTGATTCGGAGTCGGGATAGTAGGGGTTGCTTACAAGCGCGGATGGCGGATTGGGGGCGGATTGCCTTTTAACATTGGCGACGCCGTTTCCAACGCGTGGCATATCTGGCTGCGCATTCATCTGGCTTGAAACATTGCTTCTGGCTCCGAACCCATCGCTGCCAAGTGGCTTGGTCGCCAAGTGGGCTGCGAGCGGCGGTAAGCCAGCATGGCTGTCCATCATACCCGGCTGCGTTGGCGGAGCGATTTGGAACTGAGCGGCGGGAGTACTGGTTGCAATTGCAGGCGGCGCGGCAAAAGGGGTGTTGGATGGCTGTGCCGAAACGGGTGGCAGCGAGTTGGATGGTGCGCTGGTTTGGACCGCTGCTGCGTTGCTCGCCAGCTGACTCGGTGCAGCAGTTTGTTTAGCTAAATCTGCCGCAAGCATCGTGTTGCGATCGCGATTTGAGACTGCAACATTGTGGAGTACTTCCATATAACCGGAGACATCCTGCTTGCAGACGCCTTGGTAGAGCAATTTTCCATCGGGACTCACAAATACATCCGTTGGCCAACTATGAACCTGATATTCAGCGGCGACAGCTCGCTCTTGCGAAGCATTGATGCGTACGGAGATGAAGTACTTGTTGAGTGTATTGACGACAGAGTCTTGGCTGAATACTCGTTGCTCGAGTGTTTTGCAGGGCAGGCAATTATCGCCGTAAAAGTGGATTAGCACCGGGACTTGGAATTGAGCTGCCGCGCGACGCGCGGTCGCCAAATCGGGCGCCCAACGAATCTCGCCCTGGGCGAAAGTCGAGCCATAAACGAGAGAAGAGGCGAGCCAAAGAATCTGTGCAAGTCGGCTCATGAGCTAAATTCCTTACGTCTGCCGGGCAATCAACAAGGGGCTTTTCCCGCTTTCGGTTTGAATCGACCGTTGGGATTGTAGTACTTGAATTGGTTGTACTGAATGATTCAAAAATATTGCCAAAATACCAGCAAATCCAAATTGCCGAACTTGACAGTGTCCTTAGTTTGACGTAATATTCTCGTCGGTTGAAGCGTTTTAGGAGTCTTCAGCGGGATCCCTTCCAGCCGCTCCCCGGGTGTTTGTTCCTAGGTAAGAAGCCTTAGTGAGCAAAGTTAATCCGATTTCGTGAGAGGTAGCTTGCTAGCACCTCGGCTGGAAATTTGAGAGCAAGTGAGTTCTTAAGTGTTTCCCGAATCTGATCGCCAAAGGTCATTGAACTGATTGGCAGACTTCCAGAGGCTAGCAACTGTTGCTTGACGGCTTCGTGTTCGAGACTGCATCCGGAATTGTTTGCCAGTTTGTTGCCAGATGATCCCAGCAGTTGGCCGCTAGTTCATGGTTCGAATTACGTACGGTAGGACGATTACGAGAGCATCCTCGGATTTGGGTGCATCCGCGTGTCTTGAGGAGTTGACGCTAACCTGGGCACTTCCATTGCTTCAAGTTAGTTCGGTATTGCGAGATCCTTGCAAGTCCGGCCTCTGACGACATTAGCACAGAATTGCGACGATTCTGCACCTTAGCAAGATATCGACGCGTATTGTTTGTTCATGATTTGCTGAACTATGATGCTTAGCGTCACGCCTTGGCGATTGACTCTGAGACCTTGCATAGTTCGGCCTCACACTTTCTGGATCTGCTATTCATGGCAAAGAAAAAGAGGTTTCGCCCACGGTCCCCTGGTAACGATTCATCAGGTTATTCCTCAGATCGTTCGCAGGGTTATTCTTCAGGTGGGCGTTCTTCGGGTGGCAGCTCGGCTGGCTACTCTTCCAATTCGGGCCCCTCGGGTCCCTCGGGTGCTCGCCGACGACCATTCCGCCGCAATCGAAACGCTGGACCCAATACCGGTGGCGGCAATCAGTCAAACGAAAATCTGCCGGAACCAGAGTTGGATGAAAACGGCGAAATTGTACTAGTTGAATTCACTGGTATATTGGAAATGCATCCCAACGGCTACGGCTTCCTCCGCAGCAACGATAGCAACTACTCGCGCGAACGAACTGACCCATTCGTGCCTGGCACAATGATCGAAAAGTTTGGTTTGCGCCAAGGTGTTTGCATCAAGTCGATGATGCAACCGGGGCGGCGTCAACAAGGAC
Organism: Planctomycetia bacterium; assembly: GCA_031367855.1. Classification (GTDB taxonomy): domain Bacteria; phylum Planctomycetota; class Planctomycetia; order Pirellulales; family Pirellulaceae; genus Aureliella. The sequence goes on from JANLQO010000094.1 coordinate 6,651, forward strand.
CACGCGTTCGCGAGATCCTGGATGTGGACGGTCTCAAGCCCGAGGAATACATCAACGTCAAGAGCTTTGATGACGACAAAGCACTCACACCCATCAACCCTGAACAATGGTTGCGTCTGGAAATCGGTGCTCAACCACTGACCAATCGCGTGATCGATTTGCTCACTCCGCTGGGTAAAGGGCAGCGTGCTTTGATCGTCTCGCCACCGCGCAGCGGGAAGACCTTGATGTTGCAGAACATCAGTAAAGGCATTTCGCTCAACCACCCAGATGTGCATTTGATCGTCCTGTTGATCGATGAACGGCCGGAAGAAGTGACCGACATTCGCCGCAACATTATCAATGGACAAGTGATCGCTAGTAGCCTGGATATGGACGTGGATAGTCACGTGCGATTGAGTCAGTTGGTCATCGATCGCTGCAAGCGCTTGGCGGAAATGGGCAAGGACGTGTTCCTGCTGATGGATTCGATTACGAGATTAGCGCGCGCGTTCAACAAGTGGGTTGGAAACAACGGTCCAACCATGACCGGTGGTGTGAATATCAAGGCCATGGATATACCGAAGAAGCTGTTCGCTTCGGCCCGGGCGTTCGCCGAAGGTGGTTCGCTGACCATTGTTGGCACCGCACTAGTCGATACGGGCAGTCGCATGGACGATTTAATTTTTCAAGAGTTCAAAGGAACCGGAAATATGGAAATCGTGCTGGATCGACGTTTGTCGGATCGGCGAGTTTTCCCTGCGATCGACATCACACAATCCGGCACTCGCCGCGAAGAGTTGTTGCATGACGAAGAGACTCTGAATGCCGTGCATGCACTGCGTAGGACTCTCAACACAATGCACCCTGTTGAAGCCATGGAACAGCTGACGAAACAACTTGCGAGATTCCCGTCGAACAAGGAGTTCATTCGTCTGATTTCAGCCGCGAAAGTGTTGGATTGAAAAGGTGTCAGGTACCGTTTTGGTTGACTAGTTAATTTTGAACCCTTATACTCGTGGTTCCTTTGGGGAGGAATTGCGATGGGAAGGGCTAAGCGGGCGGATGAAGGCGGTGCGATTTACCACATGCTCAACCGGGCCAACCGGCGAGCTACGATCTTTCACAAAGATGCGGATTATGAAGCCTTCGAGCGAATCATCGCCGAAGCGCTTGACCGCGTGCAACTGAAACTTTTTTCGTTTTGCCTCATGCCAAATCACTGGCATTTGGTCGTCAGTCCCGAGGTCGATGGCGAGATGAGTCGCTTCGGTCAGTGGTTGGGACTGACGCATACCCAGCGGTACAACTCGCACTATCACACGACCGGTGAAGGTCATCTGTATCAAGGTCGCTACAAATCGTTTCCAATTCAGAGCGACGAACACTTCTTGTCAGTATGCCGTTACGTTGAGCGGAATGCGTACTCAGCAGAACTGTGCGATAGTCCCGAACTTTGGCAGTACGGAAGTCTTTGGCGTTGGCGTCACGGCACGGCCGGCGACAAGTCGTTGCTGAGCCCATGGCCCGTTTCGCGTCGATCCGACTGGGTCCAGCGCGTCCGCGAATCACTGACAACCAAGGAACAAAAGCGGATACAGTGGTGCATGCAACGGGGAGCACCCTACGGTGACGAATCGTGGGTTGAATCGACGGCTCGCCGATGTGATTTAGAGTCAACGCTCAGACCGCGTGGCCGACCACCAAAACTGTCCAATTAGCCACTAAAGGTACCTGACACCTTTTCTAAGGCAATACTTCGATGGTTTGCTGCTGTCTGCGAATTTTTAGACCGCTCTCGGCGGCGATCTGCTGAAGTATCCCGTCGGCGGATTTGGCTTCTGCAACGCCGAAGGTCACGATCGCTTGCCTCTTGCTCTGCGGAATTTCTTGGGACCATTCGACCTGCATATTCAAGTGTTTGGCCAGGTCGCCAATAACGCGTTCAAGCGGTGCGCGAAATTCAGGAATAGTGAACTTTGGTTCTATATTTCGAGCCGTCGGTATCCGAACTGCAAGTAACCGCAAATGAAATTCCGTAGGTCCGGTCACGCTTGAGATCTTTCCGCGCGTCTGCACCGTGGCGTTTGGGAAATCCCTGCGAGCCGCCGTTAATTTTCCAATTTGCAGTTCTTTATCGGAATAGTCCGCCTTCCAGATTGTCTCGAGCGCGAGTGGACTGGCCTTGAATTGACCGCTGCTTTCACATTCGATTTGCAGATCGAATCCGGCGTGCAGCAACGTTAACTGGGTCGCGAGCGTGGATGAAGGCAGCTCTCCCGCATGCAACAAATCGTGAGGTAGTTCGGAGGTAACAATTACTGACCAGCGCTTTTGAATGCTATCTAAGAGCTCCGCTGGGGTTGTAAGTTCTTCCCAGCTTAAGGTGCGCAACTCGACGCGCTCGCCGTTGGGAATCGCTTTGCGTTGGGTCATAATCTAATTGTGCAGGCGAATTGCGGCTCGCTGTACATTATCGACTCGTTCAGTGGGGCCGATATAGACAACGTTTTCGATCAGACGTGCATCGGCGCCGCCAGCTTTGGCGATCGCAACCAGGCGGCCGAGGGTTGTTTTGGATTCAGTAGGTTCATTTGTCCCGACGCCAACGATCGATACGAGTCGACTGATGTCTACGCGGCGATCGATCCAAATTGCAACGTGAC
>JANLQO010000099.1:0-9448 GCA_031367855.1 Planctomycetia bacterium
TGGATGGTCTGCGCTGGCACCGATGGGCAGATCGCAGCCGAAGATGTGTTAACCGCGGGCGCAATCCTGTGCGGCTGCCATACCCGGGATGCGTCGAGCGTTCTAGCCAACGACTCCGCCGCGATCGCCTTCCAGTTATTCGATTCGCTGCGCGATGCATTCGGAAACGTATCCGAGCAAGCAATCACTCGATTGATGACCGAAGCAGCCGGCGGCCAGAATCTCATTCAATCCGGATACGGCTCAGACATCGCTGCCGTCGCGCAGCTCGATTCCGTGGACTTCGTTCCCCGAAACAGCCCCGAACATCCGACGAAGTTTAGAAATTAGAAATTAGAAATTAGAGCAATTACCCCAACGGGGTCGCGTCATTTCATACCACCCATGACGCAACCCCGATGGGGAAATTTTTCTGCCCTGGGTCATCACCGCGCCGGTCACACGCTAACGGTACTTTGATCCAGCGCGGCGATTAATTCTTGCGCCAACTGCTCGACGCCTGCGAGCGCTAACTCGGGATCGGCAATTTCGGAAAATCGACGGACTATAGCTGAACCTACGATTAGGCCATCGGCGACTGGTGCGAGCAATTTCACATGCTCTGGGCGGCTGATGCCGAAGCCGATACAGATGGGAATTTCGACACGCTCGCGTAACCAGGAAACCTTTTCAAGCAAACCAGCAGGCAATTCGTTGCGCTCGCCGGTGATGCCGGTAATCGATACAAAATACACAAAGCCACTCGACAACTCCGCGATTCGCAACATGCGTTCGGGGCTGGTCGTGGGCGTAACCAAGTGAATCAAACTGAAGTCTTGGCGACGGCAGATCTTTCGCAAATCATCGGCTTCTTCAGCGAGCAAATCTGGTACGATTGCGCCGGAGAAACCACCGCGCTGCGCATCGGCAACGTAGCGTTCCATCCCCAATCGATGAATGACTGCGTAGCTGACCATTGATACCAGCGGCATGTGCAAACGCGGCGTAACTTCACGCACGGTGGCGAAGATGTCTTTGAGCTTGATACCCGCGTTGAGCGCTCGGGTGTACGAAGCTTGGATCACCGGCCCGTCGGCGATCGGGTCGCTATATGGAATGCCAACTTCGGCTATCGCGCTGCCGCAGGCGGATAGTTTTTCAAGCAACCGGGCCGTCATCGCCAGGGAAGGATCACCTGCGGTCACAAACGGCAAGAAGGCTTTCTTGCCGGCACTGCGAAGTTGTTTGAAACGATCATCGATAGCGGACATGGGGAGAGTTTTCTAGTTCAAGGTGGCGTAGGCCTCTAGCCTGCGGTTCGCTCAGGATTAATATTCTAAACCGCGCAGCCGAGCGATCTCGGCTGCATCTTTATCGCCGCGCCCGCTCAAGCATACCAAAACAATTTTGTCGCGATCCATGGTCGCCGCAACTTCCATCGCTTTAGCGATGCCATGAGATGACTCAAGTGCCGGTAAGATGCCTTCCATCTTGGCAACTCTGTCAAACGTGTCGAGCGCCGCACCGTCGCGGCAGTAACTGTATTCGACCCGACCGTTGTCCTTCCAGTAACTGTGTTCCGGACCAACGCCGGGATAGTCCAAGCCTGCCGAAACCGAATGCACGGGAGAGGTCTGACCGTCTTCGTCTTGCATTACGTAGCTGTAACTGCCGTGGAGGACACCCGGCGCGCCGAACGAAAGCGGCGAAGCGTGCTCGCCTGCTTTACTCGACAGTCCGCCGGCTTCAACGCCGATCAGTTTCACCTGGTCATCATCGACGAAGGGGTAGAACATACCCGCAGCGTTCGAACCGCCGCCGACGCAAGCAATCACGGTGTTCGGCAATCGATTGAAGACTTCCAGGCTTTGCTGCCGCGCCTCGCGACCGATCACGGATTGGAAATCGCGCACCATCATCGGAAAGGGGTGCGGGCCGATGACTGAGCCGATGATGTAATGCGTGGTTTCGACCGACGACATCCAATCTCGCATGGCTTCGTTGACTGCGTCGCGCAGGGTCTGAGAACCACTGGTGACCGGCCGCACTTCGGTACCCATCAATCGCATGCTGAACACGTTGGGACGTTGCCGACGCACATCTTCAGCACCCATGTACACGACGCACGGCAAACCGAAATGCGCACAAGCGGTCGCGCTGGCCACACCATGCTGACCGGCGCCGGTCTCGGCGATCACGCGCGTCTTGCCCATACGCAAAGTCAGTAGGGCTTGCCCGAGTGTGTTGTTGATCTTGTGCGCGCCGGTATGATTTAAATCCTCGCGTTTGAACCAAATCTGTGCGCCGCCAGCCAGGTCGCTCAGGCGTTTCGCGTAGTACAGTGGTGAAGGCCGCCCGACGAACGTTTTTAACAGGTAATCCAGCTCAGCTTTGAACTTCGGATCCTTTTGTGCTGACGCGTATTCAGTCTCCAGTTCCACGAGCGCTCGCGTCAGAGTCTCAGGCACAAAGCGACCACCGAATTCGCCAAAGCGACCGCGCGCGTCAGGGACGTGGCTGAGTGTCTTGTCTGCAACAGTCATGATTCATTCAGTTCAGTGAAGTGTGCCACTGGTACACGAAAAATTTCTCATCAATGGGGGACCGTTCAGCCTTGCAGCCAACTTGGCAGCTTACCGGCTGGCGGCAATTGGATCGGCTGCACGCGGCTAATTCCGCGCAGCGCCAGCAACTCTTGCAGCGAAGCCACGGTCGGTTGACTATCCAAATTCAGCACACCGATGGCATCGCCACCCTGTTGGGTACCGCTACGACCCACGGACATTTGAGCGATGTTGACTTGATGCTTGCCAAACACGGTGCCCACGTGACCGATGATTCCAGGCATATCAGTATGCGTGAAGATCAAGAGGTTGCCATCGATGTAAGCCTCTAAACGGTGGTCGTCGAGCATTACCAACCGCGGCATATTGTGGCCAAACACGGTTCCAGCGGCTTTCACCGTTCTCTCACCGCCACGAACTTCAGCCGTAATCGTCGAAGAAAAGGCCCCTTTCTCGTGACTGCGAACTTCGTTGAGTTCGATGCCGCGTTCCAGCAATAGCATCTCCGCATTGATAATATTCACATCTTCCATAGCTCGTTCGAGCAAGCCCACGCAAAACGCATTGGTCAATAATTTCACGTCGCGTTCAGCGACTTCGCCGCGATAAGTGAGCGTACAACCCGAGACTGAACCGCCATGCCATTGACTGAGCATGAGCCCCATGCGATGTGCGACGTCAAGGTAGCTCCGCATTGCATCGAGCGTCTTGGGATCAATCGAGGCAACGTTGACCGCATGACGAATCTCACCCGTCTTGAAGAAATTGATCAACAGTTGAATACCTTCGACGGCGACCTGAGTTTGAGCCTCTTCGGTGCTGGCGCCCAAATGCGGAGTACACACAACGTTGGGCATTCCGAACAACGGACTGTGGGTGCAAGGCTCCTCTTCAAACACGTCGAGCGCGACGCCACCGATCTGTCCGGCCTTCAACCCAGCAACCAAGGCGGCTTCGTCATAGATGCCGCCTCGTGCGCAATTAATCAAGCGAATGCCGGGCTTCAAGCTGGCCAGTTCCTTCTTGCCGATCAAGTGCTTCGTCTCCGGCGTCAGCGGCGTGTGCACGGTCAAGTAGTCGACCTTGGGAAGCATCTCCGCGACGGTCTCGGCGCGTTCGATACCGAGCTTGATGGCTTGCTCGGGAGTGAGAAACGGATCGAATGCGATCACGCGCATTCCGAAGGCAAGGCCGCGCAGAGCGACTTCGCGACCGATACGACCGAAGCCCACCACGCCCAGCGTCTTGTCGGCCACTTGCGAACCCATATAACTCTTGCGATCCCATTTGCCATTGCACAAGCTCTGATAGGCCGGTGCAATCGAACGCGACAACGCGAGCAACAAGGTAAACGCATGCTCGGCCGTCGAAAGGGTATTGCCGGCGGGTGTGTTCATCACCACGATCCCTTGGCGGGTCGCAGCATCTTTATCAATGTTGTCGGTGCCTACGCCCGCGCGCACGAGTGCCTTCAATCGCTTGTTGCCCTCGAGCGATTCAGCGGTGATCTTGACACCGCTGCGAAGGATCGCGCCATCGAACTGACGCAGCGTATCGCGCAGCTCCGTACCTTTCAGCCCGATGCACTCTTGATATTCAAAACCCGATTCCGCGTTCAGCAGCGCGATGCCTTCTTCGGCAATGGAATCCAAAACAGCGATGCGAAACTTAGCCACAGTCGAGACCTTTGATACGTGAAACGTAGGGTAGGCTGCTAGAGTGCCAATGGCTTGCTCGGGCAGTCTAACATCGTGACAGGCTAGCAGCCTGACCTACGGGAATTGCTATGCATTCTTTTTTGCGAAATCAGTCATGTATTGAGCCAGTGCCTGGACGCCATCCATCGGCATCGCATTATAAATGCTCGCACGGATGCCCCCGACGCTGCGATGACCTTTCAGATTGTCCATGCCTTGGTCAGCGGCTCCAGCGAGAAATTGCTTTTCGGCTTGCTCGTTAGCAAATCGGAAAGTAACGTTCATCAGCGATCTATCCGGCTTTCGAGCATGGCCGATGTAGAACTCGGGGAACTGGTCGAGCACACCATAAAGTAGGCCGGCCTTCTGTTTATTAATTTCCAACATGCTGCCCAGTCCGCCGACGGTTTCTTCTAACCACTCTGCGACCAGCCCCAATGCATAGACAGCGAAAGTTGGCGGAGTGTTCCACATCGAGTCATTTTCCGAGTGATTCTTAAAGCTCAGATAGCCCGGCAGGTCTTTAGCGGATCGCTCGAGCAACTCGCGTTTGATGACCACGACGGTCACTCCAGCGGGGCCTGCATTTTTTTGAGCACAGGCGTACATGATGCCGTAGCGGTTGATGTCGTAGGGACGATACATAAAATCGCTTGAGGAATCGCACACAAGCGGCGCGGCGCCAGTATCAAGATCGGCCGGGAACTGAACGCCCTGAATCGTCTCGTTGCTAGTGATATGAACATAGGAAGCGTCCGGTTTGAACGCCAATTCATTGGATTGCGGCAGCCGGTCGTAGTTGGTCGCTTTCGAGTCGTAAATGACTTCGACCGGTCCCTCTTTCTTGGCTTCATCGAGCGCCGATTTGCCCCAAGTGCCGGTGATTACGTATTGAGCGGCCTGAGTGCGACCCTTCAGCAAGTTGATCGGAATCATCGAGAACTGAAGCCTCGCTCCGCCTTGCAGGAACAGGATATCGTAGCTTTCGTCGATCCCTAGCAGCCGCGCGAGCCGAGCTTTAGCCCCCTCTTGGATGTCGATGAAGGGTTGGCTGCGGTGGGAAATCTCCAGGATCGACGCCCCGGCGCCAGGCAAACACAATATTTCCTCTTGAATCCGTTGCAGCACCGGGACCGGCATGACAGCTGGTCCAGCGGAAAAATTGTAGATTCGCTCTTGAGTGACCTGGGATGCCATGAGCGTAATTCCTGCCGAAAAATCTATTGGGGCGTGTGAGAAAAGGCCCATTCTACGAACGAAGTCCCTACTGCGGAAGAACCGGCCCCAGGTGGCGTAAGCTTCCAGCTTGCGATTAGAACTTCTGCAGCAGGCAAGCAAGATGCTTTCCCCACCGCACTAATAGCGACCGGGTTGGGCTGGCTTCGGATTCTGAACCGTCCATCCGCCGCTGGGTTGCGTGCCGGGTTGGCCGATGGTCGACATGGTATTCTGGGCCATCTTCACATTGAGACTCGCAACACGCTGATAGAGTTCGGGTTGCAGGTTATTAATCGCTAGACTTTGGTTGTAATTCTGCAAAGCCTGGTTCAAATCGCCAGATGCTTCCCGCATTTGCCCTCGCGCTGTCCAAGCGCGGTGGTCATTCGGGTTGATTGCCAAGGCTTCGTCGAGATACTGCTCTGCCACTTTGGTTTGACCGAATTCCTGGTGCAATCGGCTGAGCTCGATACGTGGGTCGGCTAACTGGGGGTTCTTGGCCGCCCAGTTTTTCAGCAGCTTCATGGCCAACTCGGGTCGACTCGATTCAGCCAGCAAAACGGCCAGACCACGATGGCAATCGACGTGATTCGGTTGCAGGTCTAAGCACTGATTGTACAGCGATTCAGCTTGCGTAATCAGCTCGTTATCTTTCTTGGCAATCCCGAGTTTGTGATAGGTCGAACCCAAATTGTAATAGGTGTCAGGGTTGGAAGGGTCCGAAACCTGAGCGGTTTGAAATTGCTGAAGCGCTTCCGCGTAACGTCCCTGCTGATACAGTCGCACGCCCAATGTGTTTTGTCCCATGCTGGTCACACGGCAGCCACCGACCAGGAGTACGAGCACTCCTAGCCAAGCCAAGCTCGTCAGTTTCAAGAAACCGTTTCGGCCGTTTATCGAGCTTTGCATGCTGCAATTCTCCTAAAGTACAACGCATTTATCGCAAAACCAGATAGGCTCACACCCACCCTGGAAGGCATCGAAGCTGAGGCTTTTCCCCGGTTTTTCGGAACTTTAGTAAAAATCGTCAAACGGCCTCAATAGGAATCGGGAGCTAGCAATGTCGAAAGCGACTTTATTTAGCGAACTCAGCCCCACCTGGGCTGATAAAAGTGTAGAACGGTCGTCCCCAACCGTTCCCCAGACGTTCGGCCGAAGGGCAACCGACGGAAGTCGACGCGCATTTTCCAACAGATGAAAACGTTCAAGTGAGTCAGCAAGCTTTCCGAAACGATTGAGGACAATCGTTCTACAATCGTCCCATCGGCCTAGCCCCGCCACCCCAAAACCTTGGGTGGCTTCTCGCGACTTGCCATTTCGCGACAATATGGCCTGATTACTATGGCCTGATTCAACTTGGGTGCTTGCTTCTCGAATGTGGTTAAGAGCTCGATGGCGCAAAAAAAAGAACTGAAAATCACTCGTATCGACGCGCGCAGCGGTGCCTTTGAAAGCGACTTGAACGAAGTCCGCCGGCAACTCAGCCCGTCAGGGAATGTGGTTAGTCCCAAAGGACGCGAACTGACACTGAGAGTTTTTGGCGAGGCGCTCACGCCGTTGGCAGTAGTCGAGCGGATATGCTCGGCGGTAAGGAGTGAGGGGCTGAGGGCTTTGCAGAGCTATTCGCGGCAGTTGGATGGCTCGGAACTTGACGGTCAGCTGAGATTGTCGGAAGAGCAACTGAAAGCCGCGCATGCGAACGCTGCCCCGGAATTCTTGCAGTGCGTTCGACGCATTCGCAAAAATATTCTCGAATTTCAATCAGCCATCTTGCATGCAAACGTCTCGACGCAGCCGCGGCCCGGTGTGCGGCTCGATCATCGTTACGTGCCGCTAAAGCGGATAGGGGTCTGTGTGCCTGGCGGCGCAGCCGCTTATCCGTCAACTGTACTGATGACCGTGGTGCCGGCTCAAGCGGCCGGTGTGGAGCAGATCGCCGTGGTTGCGCCGCCAACAAAATTCGGTGCTTACAACGCGGACGTGCTGGCGACTTGTTACGAACTGGGCGTCCGCGAAGTGTACCCGATCGGTGGCGCGCAAGCGGTCGCCGCGCTGGCTTACGGAGTCGACGGGTTGCCAGCGGTCGACAAGATCGTCGGACCTGGCAGCCTGTTCGTGGCTTTGGCCAAAAAGTTCGTGTATGGCGATGTCGATATCGATTCGATTGCTGGGCCCAGCGAAGTGGTTGTGATCGCTGACGAGTCTACGGATGCGGCCTTTACGGCGGCAGACATGCTAGCCCAAGCGGAACATTCGCCGGGAGCGAGTTTGTTGATAACCTGGAACGAAGCGCTGATCGACGCGGTCCAAGAGCAACTGAGACTTCAACTGCGTGAACTTAGTCGTGGTGAACTGAGTCTGGATAGCTTGAACGCGTTAGGGGCGTTTTTGTTGGTGCGAGATGCGGAGCAAGCGTGCGAAGTCACCGACTTGATCGCCCCCGAACATTTGCATATCGCTTGCCGCCATCCTCGAGAGTTGAGCAACAAGATTCGCAATGCGGGCGCGATCTTTTTGGGAGAATACAGTCCAGTTGCGGTCGGCGACTATGCCGCGGGTCCGTCCCACGTGTTGCCGACTGGCGGTACAGCGCGTTGGGCGGCAGGTTTGTCGGCGAATTCGTTTTTGCGAAGCGGAAGTGTGATCGAGTTCTCGCGCGAAGCGCTTGCGGACATTGCGGCAGATGTCTGTCAGTTGGCCAACAAAGAGGGGCTGACTGCCCATCGCCGCAGTGTTGAGATAAGATTAGAGGACCATTGAGCAATTGAATCACATCCACAGCAGGCTACTCTCTAAGATTTTGTTCGCGCATGCCCGATTCCAATAACGATTCGCTTACTCGACTCTTTCGGCCTGAAATTCAGGCGATGCAACCCTACGTGCCAGGCGAGCAGCCCCAGGGCGGCAAATTCATCAAACTGAATACGAACGAGAATCCCTATCCACCCTCGCCCAAAGTGGCTGTGGCCATTCAAGAAGCCGCCACCGCCCGTTTAGAACGCTATCCCGATCCGCTCGGGACGGCGTTTCGAATTCGCGCGGCTGAAGTGCTCGGCGTCGAACCTGAGTGGATTCTTTGCGGTAACGGCAGCGACGATATCCTGACGATCGTGACGCGCGCGTTCGTGGGCACTGGCCAGCGATTGCGTTTGCCCTACCCAAGCTACATTTTGTATCGCACGTTGGCTCAATTGCAGGGCGCGGAGTGGGAAGAAGTTCACTTCAAATCTGACTTTTCGCTCGACGCCGATTTCTCGCGAATGCATGAACGGTTGAAATTGGTTTTCTTACCCAACCCCAACAGTCCCAGTGGAACAATCATCGCCCCGGAGGTGATTGCGGGCGTGGCAGAGCAACTCGAATGCCCGCTGCTGGTCGACGAAGCCTACGGCGACTTTGCCGAGTTCAATTGCATTGATCTGGTCAAACAGAATCCGCGCATCATGGTCTCGCGCACGCTCAGTAAGTCTTATGGTCTTGCCGGGCTGCGTTTTGGTTTTCTGGTCGCTCAGCCGGCGATGATCCAGATGCTGAGAAAGGTGAAAGACAGTTACAATTGCGATGCGCTTAGCCTAGCCGGCGCGACAGCTGCGATGGATGATCAGCCGTGGTTGAGGGCTAACCGCCAGCGGATCCTTGCAACACGCGAATCGATGACGCAGCGTCTGCGCGCGATCGGCTTTGACGTCACTGCTAGCCACGCAAACTTTGTGTGGTGTACGCTCCGCGACCGACCGGTTCAGCCGCTGTACGAAGCGCTCAAACGCGACAAAGTGCTCGTACGCTATATGAACTATGCAAATTGGGGCGATGGCTTGCGGATCAGTGTCGGCACCGACGACCAAGCTGACGCTTGTATCGAGCTACTGAAGAGCTATTTGAATTAAGTGTGCCGCGACGCTCCGCCGTTGCGATTTAAATCACAACACCAACCGAATAGCGACGGCGGAGCGTCGCGGCATACTAAAGCACCCCATCCATGACCGTTCG
>JANLQO010000104.1:0-3830 GCA_031367855.1 Planctomycetia bacterium
GCCTAATCGAGGGATCGTTGTGAGTAATCGCCGGACGACACCCGTTTACGACACCAGTCGGCGTAAAGGTTAGCTAGTTAAGTCAGTGACGCTGCATCAGTCTTGCGTTCTCGCTGCCGACCAGCAAGCAACCCGTCGCGCTCGTCAAGATAGCGAGCAACAGCCTTTTGGTAGTCGGTCCCGAAGTAGTACTGCTTTCCCTTGATTTTCTTGACCCACTGACCATTTTTATGCTGGGTTAGAATCAGTTTTTTCATCGCTCAAACCTCCGCTTTGGGGGGGCGGCTCGCAAGTTGTTTGCGAAGCCTATCAGAGCAATAGTTGCAGCAAAACGGGTGTCGTAAAGGTGTCGTTCGTCGAAAAATAGGCACCCCCGAGAGGATTCGAACCTCTGACCGACGGATTAGAAATCCGTTGCTCTATCCAACTGAGCTACGAGGGCAAGTGTTCATGGATAATGGCTCGAGGATTTGAGGGCATTCCCAGACGCATAAATATTACCAGCGCAACTGTATCGAAGCCAGCCAGTGAAAAAAAGTTAGAGTAGCCTGCTAGACGATATTATTAATCCAGCGCCTATAATAGGCACTCAGTGTGGTCACGCTCGGCACGCGAGACCCACCGAAAACGTATTTGCGAAAAGCCAAGTTCAAAGACTGGGCGAGCAATTTCCCCAAAGATGGGATATCTTTAAGCGACATTGAGCGAGCTGCCGTGATTTCACTTATGCGAGAATTTGACACACAGATGGCGCTGTCCAAATAAGTTATGTTTGAAAAGAGGGCAGAAAGAATCTGCCCCCTTTCAAATACAGCCGAGCGCACTACTCAGATTAAATTTAGGTGGCAGCCCTTCGAAGACTCAGCGCGTGCCACCCGAAACCATCAACCATTCAAAGGACTGAAGTGTGACAACATCTGCTCCCGTAGAGCCACAACAAGTCTTGCGTACCCTATTTGGATTGGACAACTTTCGACCTGGACAAGCCGCCGTTATCGACCGACTGTTGGCGGGTAAATCGGCGGCCGCAATTTTTCCAACCGGCGGTGGAAAATCGCTATGTTATCAACTACCGGCTGTGTTACTCGACGGTTTGACACTGGTGGTTTCGCCGCTGCTAGCTCTTATGAAAGATCAAGTTGAACAACTGGCTGCTCGTGGAATCACCGCCTCACGCCTAGATTCAACCCAGTCAGCCGCAGATGCGCGGGCTGTGATGCAGGCGGTGCGCGCCGGCACTTCGAAAATATTGTTCGTCGCGCCCGAGCGATTCTTCAACGAACGATTTCGCGAGTTCGTTAACGGCTTGCATATTTCCCTGTTCGCAATCGACGAGGCGCACTGCATTAGCCAGTGGGGACATAGCTTTCGGCCCGACTATCTAAAACTCGCTCGCATCGCTCGTGAAATTAAAGCAGAACGGGTATTGGCACTGACCGCCACTGCAACTCCCGCGGTGCTGGATGATATCTGCCGCGAGTTCTCGATCGAACGCTCGTGCGCAGTGCAAACACTCTTCTACCGATCGAACCTCACGCTGCGTTACACACCTTGCACAACTGCCAGCCGAACAACTACCCTTCTCAAACGGCTGAAGCAACCGAAACTCCCAGGTCCAACAATTGTCTATGTCACTCTGCAGCGTACCGCAGTAGAAGTTGCCGAGCTGCTTGAGCGTGAAGGCCTGCCCGCGCGTGCCTACCATGCCGGACTCGACAATTCCGTACGCAACGAAGTGCAAAATTGGTTCATGGCTTGCGACGAAGGAATCGTTGTAGCAACCATCGCATTCGGCATGGGCGTCGACAAAGCGAATGTGCGCAATATCTATCACTACAACCCAGCCAAGTCGATCGAAAACCTCGCACAGGAAATCGGACGGGCGGGTCGCGACGGAGATACCGCGATTTGCGAGACTCTGCTGGTTCCGGAAGATCGTGTGGTGCTTGAGAATTTCCCCTACGGGGACACACCCAGCGTCGCGGCCATTCGGCAGTTCGTTGAATTACTGCACGGCCAACCTCAGAATTTTTTTGTCAGCTACTATTCGCTCGCGTACGAAACCGACATGCGCGACTCTGTCGTCCGCACGCTGTTGACTTACCTTGAATTACAGGGTGTGCTTGAGTCGACGGCGCCGCGTTACGAATGCTATAAATTCAAGCCGCTAACCTCATCGGCGCAGATGCTGCTGAAATTGGAGGGTGAACGCCGCGTCTTTGCCTCTTCGGTATTGGCGCTCACGGTTAAAAAGAAGGTCGGCTTCGAAATCAGTCTGCCACAAGCCGCTGATCGTCTGCAATGCGAGCGCTCTCGCATCGTCAAAATGTTAGATTATTTTGCTGAACAGGGATGGATAGATTTGGAAGTCAGCGGTCTCGTCCACGGTTATCGCAAGACGCAACAATTAGGTGAACCGGAGCTATTGACGCAGGAGCTATATCAATACACTCTGGAACGAGAGATCGGCGAGTTGGCGCGACTTGAGGAGGTCTTCGAGCTAATGTGCTCCGACCGTTGTCAGTCTGCAGCCATCGCAGAACACTTTGGACAACCCATGCAGGACGGTTGTGGTCATTGCAGCGTTTGCGATGGTGCCATCATCGGGGCGCTGCCGGAACCCGCAGTCCCTCGCGTCGGCGACTCCGCGATGACCGCGCTCCGCGCCTTGTCGCGTCAACATCCGGAAGCACTCGGCGACGCGCGGCAACAAGCTCGGTTTCTTTGCGGCCTTTCTTCACCCAAATTGATACGCAAACGCCTCACCCAAGATCCCTACTACGGTTGCTGCAATTGTGTTCCGTTTGATCGAGTCCTTGAAGCTCTACTTTAAACGATTCAGCTAGAAGTTCTCATGCAGAGTATTTGCAAAAGCCTCCCGATTCAAACAATCTCGCGTCCTCCAATCAGCTGGCAGCGACTATTGCTGAGCGCCACTGTTCTGGCGATGCTGCTGGTATCGATCGGCGTGTTCGCCGCGGGTAAGAGCGGCGCAGAAAAAACCCTCGTCCGCCTCTCGCAACCGATCGGTTTCGCTTGGTTGTTGTTCACCGCTTATTGCTTGCAGCTAACGCTTGTCAGCAGCGTGCGCACGGCTATGGCGCCATGGTTGATTTGGTTCGCGATGACGGTCTTAACGACCTCGCCATTCGCCGAGTGGTGCATTTATCGCCTCGAATCAAGTGTTGAGGCCTATCGACCAGATCGCGATGGTCCATTGGCCGCCGTGGTCGTGCTGGGCGGCGGCACACATCAAGGTCCATGGCGCGCAGAATTGAGTTGCGCGGGCGACCGAATTGTGTATGCGACGCAAATCTACCTGCAAAATCAAGCGCGGAAATTAGTCACTACTGGCGATGCAATCACCGGCATTTCTCGCGACACCACATCACCGCGCGAACATACATCCGAGCTTTGGGCTCAATTGAAGATTCCCGAAGAAGCTATCGATGGCTTACAGGGCAAAAACACCTATCAAGAAATTCAAAGCATAAAGCAGGTCATCGATCGATACCGCGGCGGCCGTGTGGGAATATTAACCAGCGCTCTGCACTTACCCCGCGCGATGCGATTGGCTAAAGCCGCGGGGTTGGATGTGGTCCCCTTGGCCGCCGATCATCTTGCTTCCTCGCAGCCGTTTACCTACCTAGACTTCATCCCCAGTGCCACACCGCTAAATCAACTGGCCGCCTGCCAAAATGAATTCATGGCGTGGTTTGTTGGGCGCTAGTCATTTACGCTGGGCACAATCGGTTGCTCCACAACTTGTGCGTCAGCCACCTTCGCTTTTGGTCCGCGTACTTTCACGAATCCTGACATGGCAACGATGG